>JALHON010000157.1 GCA_022842985.1 Acidobacteriota bacterium
GCGCCGGTGAAGGCGCGGCGTCCGGTGAGGAGATCGTAGAGGATGCAGCCGAGCGCGAAGAGATCCGCGCGGGTGTCCACGCGTTCGCCGCGCAGTTGTTCGGGGGCACAGTAGCCGAGCGTGCCGGCGAAGCCGCCGGCGCCGGTGAGGGCCACGCCCGTCGTGACGGCCTCGGTGGCCGTGCCGGCGACCGCGAACCGCCGGCCGGTGGCCAGGCCGAAGTCGAGCACCTTCACGGCGCCGCTGCGCGTCAGGAAGGTGTTCTCGGGCTTCAGGTCGCGGTGCACGATGCCTTCGGCATGCGCGGCGGCGAGCGCGTCGGCCATCTGCGCGCCGAGCGCCACCGCGTCCGCCCACGGCACCCGTTCGCGGTCGAGGCGCTGGCGCAGCGTTTCGCCGCGCAGCAGTTCCATGACCACGAGTTGCAGCGCCGGCAGCCGGGCGAACTCGTAGATGGTGACGATGCCCGGATGCGAGAGCGTGGCGACGGCGCGCGCCTCGCGTTCGAAGCGCGCCTGCACCCCGGCGTCGTCGGCGACACGCGCCGGCAGCACCTTGATGGCCACCTCGCGGCCGAGCCGTTCATCGCGGGCGCGGTAGACCTCGCCCATGCCGCCCGCACCGAGCAGCTCGAGCACTTCGTACTGCAGCAGACGATCGCCGGGCGCGAGCCGGCGTCCGTCCCGTTCCGGGTCGGCCATCGGCGGCTGGATCAGCCGCGCGCGGCAGCGGGCTGCGCCGCCGGCGCATGCGCGAAGGCCCAGTAGAGCTCGCGCGCCCTGCGGTAGACGGGACCGGCCTCGAGCGCGCGGCCTTCGTAGCGCACGCACGGCACGACCTTGCCATGGTTGCCGGTCGAGAAGATCTCGTCGGCCTCGCGCAGTTCGGCCGGGCGGATCGTCCGCTCGCGCACGTCGATGCCGGCGCCGCGCAGGAGTCCGATCACGCGCTGGCGCGTGATGCCGTTCAGGAACGTGCCGTTCGGCACCGGCGTGTGCACCACCCCGTCCTTCACGATCATGATGTTCTGCGCGGTGAGCTCGGCGACGTTCCCGATCGGGTCGCACATGACCGCGTTGTCGAAGCCGCGCCGCTTCGCGTCGGCGATGGCAAGGCCGGCCATCGGATAGAGACACGCCGCCTTGGCATGCGTGGGCGCCTGTTCGGGGCTGCAGCGCCGGTACGGCGAGAGGCACAGCGAGAAGCCGCGCAGCGGATCCGGCAGCGGCGACTTGTGGATGACGATGGCGAACTGCGTCGAGTCGGGATCGACGGCCACGAGGCCGGTCTCGGCCCAGAACATCGGGCGGATGTAGAGGGCGGCGTCGGCCGGGAACATCGCGATGCCCTCGCGGGCCAGTTCGAGCACGCGCTCGGCGGTGACCGGCGGCCTCATCAGGAGGCCTTCGGCCGAGCGTATCGACCGCGCGCAGTGCAGGTCGAGATCCGGCGCCACCCCTTCGAACGCGCGGGCGCCGTCGAAGACGGCATTGGCCAGCCAGGCCGCGTTCGTCGCCGACGTCATCAGCGGCACTTCGCCCGTGCCCCAGGTTCCGTTGTAGTAGCAGATGGACGTGACGGTTGCGTCGAGCATGGCCCAGCCTCCCAAAGTGTTGGATTATAGTGACCTTCTGACGAAACCCACACGCACGCGGCTCGACAAGCGTCTCCGGGCCGACCAACCCGGTCTCTCCTGGGCGAAGGTCCGCGCCGCCATCGAACGCGGCCAGGTCACCGTGAACGGCGCCGTCGAGCGCGATCCCGGCGCCGACGTGCTCTCGACGGCCACGGTCGTCTTCGACGTGAACCGGCCCGCGGTGCGGCCGGCGCGCTCGCGCTTCGGCCGCCTCTACGAAGACGAACACATCCTCGTCATCGACAAGCCGGCCGGCCTGCTCACGATCCCGGTGGACAAGGACGACGGCGCGAGCGAAGACACCGTGCTCAGCCGCGTGCGCGAATACATGGATCGCCGCCGCGGCCCCGGCGGCTACGTGGGCACGCTGCACCGCCTCGACCGCGATACATCCGGCGCGCTGGCGCTGGCGCTCTCGCGCGAAGCGCATGAGGCGGGCCGCGCGCAGTTCGGCCGCCACGAATTCCATCGCCAGTACATGGCGCTCGTCGAAGGCGTGCCGACGCCCGCCATCGGCACCATCGACGCGGCCGTGGCCGAGGGCTACACGGCCGGCCGGCGGCGGCTCGCCGGGCCTGGCGAAGAAGGCATTCCCGCCATCACGCACTACGTCGTGCGGCAGGCCTACGGCACCGGCGCCGCGCTCGTCGAACTCACGCTCGACACCGGACGTCAGCACCAGATCCGGCTGCACATGCAGCACATCGGCCACCCGGTGCTCGGCGATCGTGTCTACGGCACGCCGGAAGGGGCCGAGGCCGCCGCGCGGCAGATGCTGCATGCGTGGACGCTGTCGTTCCCGCATCCCGTGACCGGCGTGCGCGTGTCGGTGGAAGCGCCGCCGCCCGACGACTTCATCCGCATGCGTGCGCGGATGCGCGGCTGGCGGTAGCCGGACCACGCGCTATACTTCGTCGCATGAGCGCTCCCTCGCGCCCCGGTGCGACGACCGTCGTCCGCTCGGCCGTGTCAGTGCAGGACCTGCATGACGTGGCCGATGACCGCGAGTACTGGTGGACGCGCTCGCCGGCCGAGCGGCTGGCCGCCATCGAGGTGATGCGCCGGGTGGTCTATGGACGCGCCGCTGCTGACGGACGACTTCAGAGAGTTCTTGAGACTGCTCAACGCCCACCGCGTTGACTATCTCCTCGTGGGTGGATACGCCGTGGGGCTGCACGGATATCCTCGCGCCACCATCGACCTCGACATCTGGGTCCGGGCCACGCCGGAGAACGCCGGGCGCGTGGTGGACGCCGCGCGCGCGTTCGGGTTCGACCTGCCCGAAGTGACGCCGGCGCTCTTCGTCAATCCGCGCGCCCTCGTGCGCTTCGGCGTTCCGCCATTCCGCATCGAACTGATGACCGCCATCGACGGCGTCGACTATGACGCCTGCCGTACGCGGGCCGTCACCTTCGACGTGGCCGGCATGCCGATCCCGGTCATCGGCCTCGACGATCTCAAGACCAACAAACGCGCGGCCGGGCGGCACAAGGACCTCGCGGATCTCGACTACCTGCCGTGACCGCTGGAGGATCCGTGCATCGACGCCGTCTGCTCATCGCCACGTCGGCGCTCGTCGCCGTGACGACGCTGGCGCTCGGCGCCCAGCCCACTGCCACGCTGCAGGTCACGCTGCTCGGCACGGGGAATCCGCGGCCGAACATGGAGCGGTTCGGGCCATCGATCCTCGTCGAAGCCGGCGGCCAGCGGCTGCTCATCGATGCCGGACGCGGCGCCGCGCAGCGGCTCTTTGCCATCGGTCAACGCGAGGTGCTGACCGGCCTCGACGCCGTGCTGCTCACGCACCTGCACTCGGATCACACCGTGGGCCTGCCCGACGTGTGGCTCACGCCGTGGATCTTCGGGCGGGCGCGGGCGCTGACGCTCATCGGCCCGACCGGCACGACCGACATGGCGCGGCATCTGACGCAGGCGTATCAGTGGGACATCGCCACGCGCACGAAAGACGAAGGGTTCCCCGCCGAGGGCATCCGCTTCGACGCGAAGGACGTCGTGCCCGGCGTGGTCTACGACCGTGACGGCCTGCGCGTCACCGCGTTCGCGGTCGATCACGGCGCCTTCGCCGTACCGGCGCTCGGCTACCGCGTGGACTACCGCGGCCGCTCCGCGGTCGTCTCTGGCGACATGCGCTTCGACGAGCGCATCATCGAACACGCGAAGGGCGTGGACGTGATGGTGGTGGAAGTCATCAGCCCCGAGGTGGAAGCGCGCCGGGCGCAGGTGCAGGATCCGAAAGCGCTCGCCCGCATCCTCGCGCGCCACATCAGCCCCGATCAGGCCGGGACACTCTTCACGAAAGCGGCGCCGCGTCTTGCGGTCTTCACGCACATCGTGCCGTCACCGGCCACGGCCGAAGACCTGGTGCCGGTGGCGCGGAAGACCTATGCCGGCCCGCTCGCCGTCGGCTACGACCTCATGACCATCGCCATCGGGCAGACCGTGGACGTGTTCCCGCGACGCACGCTGAGCGACCAGTAGCGTTCGGACCGGCGCTACGCGACGACGACCGCCGTGCCGCTCACCGTGACCATGAGCATGCTGCCCTGCGGGCCCACCGTCTCGTAGTCGAGGTCGATGCCCACGACGGCGTTGGCCCCCCTCTCCGCCGCCACCAGCGCGATCTCGTTCAACGCTAGCTCGCGCGCCTTGCGCAGTTCGGCTTCGTAGGTGGCCGAGCGGCCGCCGACGATGTCGCGAATGCCGGCGAACAGGTCCTTGAAGATGTTGGCGCCCATGATGGCCTCGCCGGTCACGATGCCGCAGTACTTCGTGATGCTCCGGCCCTCGATCGACGGGGTGGTGGACAGGATGACGGACTCGCTCACGGCACACTCCTCGTGCTCATCATACGCCGCGGTTGCACGCGATGTTCCGCCAGGCGACGCGCGGCCGTGCAGGAGCCTGTCCGGCGTGTTAGAACGTCGCATGCGCATCGCGACCCGCCTTGCCCTGGCCGCCGCCGTCACCCTCATGTTCGCCGGCCACGCCGCCGCGCAGCCCGACACTGTCGTCATCGGCGCGCTGCCGCAGCCCGGACAGTCGCAGCGGTTGCAGACCACGCAGAAGATGCAGATGAAGATGGTGCCCGAGGGCGAACTGCCGCCGGGATTTCCGGCCGAAGGCCTGCGCCTCGAGCAGACCACGGTGACGGTGGTGCGCCAGGACATCGGCCTCGTCGACAACGACGGCCGCGTGCGCCACGACATCACCTACGAGTCGATGACGCAGACCTCCACGATGAACGGCAAGGAGGTGCAGATTCCTTCGGACCGCGTGTCCATGCTGAACGGCAAGGTGTTCACCATGTGGCTCGACCGGAACAACGACGTCGCGGACGTCGTCGTGCCCGAGGGCGTGCCGCTCACGAGCGACCAGGCGAAGCAGATGCTGGGCTCGATGCTGGCCGCCGTGCCGCGGCAGGCGATTCGCGTGGGCGAGACCGTCACGAAGCCGTTCACGATGGATCTGCCCGTGCCCGGCGGCCGCGAGGCCCCGAAGATGACGGCCACGACGCGCCTCACGCTCACCGGCGTGGACGGCGCCGGCACTGACCGCGTCGCCAACTTCGACGTCGCCGTCGACGGGCGCCTCAAGGTCGATGCCGCAGCCACCGGGCCGGCGATGTCGATGACGGTGGGCGGCACCGGCACGATGCGCACCCACCTGCTGAGCGGGTTCATCGTGGCCAGCACGTCCGAGCAGACGATCGACGGCACGTTCAGCGCGCCCGGCGGCAAGGGCCCCGCGTTCACGATGCGCGGCACGGTGCTCATCAAGACGACGCGGCTCGAGTAGGGCGCCCGGCCCCGCGGCGCCGGACCCGGGTTGACGCCGCCCCCCGCGGTGCACGACCATCGGCCACCCTGCTTCGCGAGGTTCCATGACCCGAGTGCGTCCGTTCGCCGCCGCCTGCCTGCTTGCCCTGTCTGTCGCCTGCTCCGCGCCGCCCCCGGCGGCGCCGCCCGCGGCGCCCTTCTCGGTCGTCGAGGCCAGCATGGCCGACATGCAGAAGGCCATGGCCGAGGGCCGCGTGACCTCGCGGCAGCTCGTCGAGCAGTACCTCCAGCGCATCGCCCTCTACGAAGAACGGCTGAACGCGACACTCGCCGTGAATCCGAAGGCGCTCGAAGAAGCGGACCGCCTCGACGCCGAACGCAAGGCCGGCACGCTGCGCGGGCCGCTCCACGGCATCCCCGTGGCGCTCAAGGACAACATCCACACGACCGACATGCCCACGACCGGCGGCGCGGTGGCCTTCGAAGGGTTCATCCCGCCCTACGAAGCGACGCTCACGAAGAATCTGAAGGACGCCGGCGCCATCATCCTCGCCAAGACGATGCTGACGGAGCTGGCGAACTTCATCGCCCAGGGCATGCCCGGCAACTACAACGGCCTCGGCGGCTACGGCATGAACCCGTACGACCCGCGGCGCGATCCACGCGAGGCGACCGGTGACGGACGGCCCGTGGCGAGCACCGGCGGGTCGAGCTCCGGCGTGGGCACGGCCGCCAACTTCTGGGCGGCGAACGTGGGCAGCGAGACGTCGGGCTCGATCCTCAGCCCATCGAACCAGAACATGCTCGCCGGCATCAAGCCCACCGTGGGCCGCATCAGCCGCTACGGCATCATCCCGATCACGGCCGACCAGGACACCGCCGGCCCGATGGCGAAGACCGTGGCCGACGCGGCACTGCTGCTCGGCGCGATGGAAGGCGCATCGCCCGATCCGAACGACGCCGCCACGAGCATCTGCACGCCGCCGCCCAATCGCGACTACTCGGTGCACCTGAAGCGCGACGGCCTGAAGGGCGCGCGCATCGGCATTCCGCGCGCGTTCTACTTCGACAAGCTGACCGTGCCCGGCGAGAAGGAGCCGCGCGGCGGCCTGAACGAGGCGCAGGCGAAGGCGATGGCCGAGGCCATCGAGGTGCTGAAGAAGGAGGGGGCGGTCATCGTGGACCCGGCCGACATCCCGAGTGTGGTCGACACCGACGCGGCCAACAACTTCCTCGCCTGGGGCACGTGCTCGGGTACCGACGGCGCCAAGGGCAAGGACGCCAACTGCTCGGTCGTGCTCAAGTACGGCATGAAGCGCGACTTCAACGCCTGGCTCGACACGCTCGACGATTCGGGCCCCGTCTCGACGCTCGCGGAGCTGCGCGCCTGGAACCTCGCGCACCAGAGCCGCGGTGCCATCAAGTACGGCCAGGCGAACCTCGACGTCTCGGACGAGATGGATCTCGAGAAGGACAAGGCGCGCTGGGAGGCCGACCGCGCGAAGGACATCCGCCTCGGCGGCACGCACGGCATCGACGAGGTGATGAAGGCGCAGAAGCTCGACGCCATCCTGTTCCCCGGCGCGAGCGGCGCCGGGCTCGCCGCCAAGCCCGGCTATCCGACGGTGATCGTGCCGTTCGCGATGGTGCCGAACGCGCCGACGCCGGCCTTCCCCGAAGGCTTCGAGGCGAAGCCGATTCCCTACGGCGTGAGCTTCACCGGCATGGCCTGCAGCGAACCGCGGCTCATCGAGCTCGCCTACGCCTTCGAGCAGGCCACGAAGAAGCGCACGCCGCCCGCGTCCGCGCCCTAGCGCGCTGAACGTCGTGCGATTCCGCTCCCTCCGCAGCCGGCTCCTCGTCGCCATCGGCACGCTGGTCGTGGCGCTCACCGGCGCCACGCTCACCTACGTGGGCCGGCTGGCCAGTCAGGCGGTGACCGAACGAGTGTCGGCGGATCTGCTGAAGAGCCGCGACACGCTCGTCGCCGCGCACGAGGCCCGCTACGAACGCCTGACGCTCGTGGCCCGGCTGCTGGCGTCGTTCCCGGATCTGCTGGCGCTCTTCGGCACCAACGACGCGGCGACGATTCGCGACTTCCTGACCGACTACCGCGAGCGCAACGCCCGCGAGGAACTGCTGCTCGTGCTCGACCAGCGCGGCACGGTCATCGCGAGAAGCGACACCTTCGCGCCCTTCGTGCTGCCGGACGCGGTGAGCCGCTGGATCGAACCGGCCATGGCCGGGCGGCCCGTGCGCGGGGTCGTGGACGTGGATGGCCGCGCGCACCACGTCGTGCTCGTGCCGGCCGAGTCGGGCGGCATGGTGTTCGGCTTCGTCGCCGCGGCGGCCCCCATCGACGACCGCTGGGCGGCGGCGCTTCGCGATGCGAGTGGCAAGGAGATCGTCGTGCTCGCGACGGCCGGGCTCACCGGCACGACCCTGGCCGCGGGGCGGGCGCCGTGGGCGAACGCCGCGGCCTTCGGCACGGCCGACGGCACGCGCCCTGTGGACCTCGGCGGTGAACGCTTCGAGGCGCTCGGCGTCGCCGATCCGCACGAGCCCGGTCTGCGCGTGGTGGCGCTGCAGTCGCTCGACCTCGCGCTCGCGCCCTACCGCAACATCCAGTTCGGTCTCGTGCTGCTCGGGCTCGTCGCCGTGGCCGCGGGTGTCGGCGCGGCCTTCCTGCTCGCGCGATCGCTCACCGCGCCCATCGAAGCGCTGTCACACGCCACCGGCGAGGTCGCCGCCGGCCACTTCGACGTGAAGCTCGACGTGCGCGGGGAAGACGAGATGGCGGCGCTCGCCACGGCCTTCAACCGGATGACCGACGGCCTGCGCGAACGGGCCGACATGCAGAAGTTCGTGTCGCAGTCCACGGTGGAGATGATCCAGCGCGGTCCGTCCACGCCCGAGACACGCGCCGGGTCGCGGCAGGTCATCACGCTGCTCTTCTCGGACATCCGCGGCTTCACGGCCTTCGCGGAACGCCGGCCGCCGGAAGAAGCAGTGGCGGCGCTCAACCGGTATCTCACGCTGCAGGCAGAGCTCGTGCAGCGGTTCCGCGGCGACGTCGACAAATTCATGGGCGATGCCGTGTTCGCGCACTTCACCGGCGAGGACAAGGCACTCGACGCCATCCGCTGCGCCGTCGAGATGCACAAGGCGGTGCGCCAGGCGCCGCTCGCCGACGCAACGCTGCCGCCGCTGGCACTCGGCATCGGCATCGTCACCGGCGAGGTCATCGTGGGCAGCGTCGGCGGCGCCGACCGCCTCGACTACACAGCCGTCGGTGCGCCGGTGAATCTCGCGGCGCGGCTCTGCGCCGCCGCCGAGCCGAACGAGACGCTGCTGAACGACACGACCTTCGAAGCCGTGCGCGGGCTGGTCGCCGCCGAAGCGGCGCCGCCCATCACGGTGAAGGGCTTCACGGATCCCGTGGCGCCGTATCGGATGCGCAGCTAGACGCCGGGGCTCGGAAAGAGCCCGACACGCACGCGATCGGCGAGACAGCTCGACGTCGCGTGTCCCACGCCCCGGATCCCGAGTCCCGAGCCCCGCCCCTATGGCTGCTTGTAGGCCGTCACCGGGTATGGCTTCCCGAACTTGTTCGTGTGCGGCGCGGCCACGAAGGCACTTTCGTCGAGCGCCAGAGCCGGCGAGGTCGTGGCACCGTTCACCGTGACCTCCGCCGTGACGGCCGCCGCGCGTTCGGAGATCGCGGTGAGCTTGTAGCGGCCGGCCGGCAGGTCGAACCGCCACGCGCCGTCAGGACCGGTGGTGACGACCCACGGCGTGGGCGCGGCAACGACGAGCGCGGTCATCTGCGGATGGATGTTGCAGAAGATCCGGACGACGCCCGGTGACGCGAACGTGCGGCGCTTCGACGCGCCGGCCCGGTAGAGGCCGAGGTCGAAGGCGTTCCCGGGCGAGAGCGAGAACACGTTGTGGAAGATGTCGTCGTCGTTCGGGAAGCTCACGACGGTGCCGACCGGCACGCCGAGCACCCGCGGCGCGAACGCCTTGTTCCGCTGCGAGAGCGTGACCGGCTTCCCTTCGCGCGCCGGCGCGGCACCACCGAGCGGCTCGGCGTAGACCACGACCGGCGCCGGCTGGTTGCCCGCCCGCACCTTCGTCGTCACCACGCCGGTCAACACATCCGCCCCCGCCTCGAATGGCAGGAGCAACGCGATCAGCCACAGTGTCGTCTTCGTCACGCCCCAGCCTCCAGCCGCATGTGCAGTCCTCCGCAGGTGAGCTCTGAGCCCCGGGCCCCGAGACCCGAGCCCCGGCGCTTCAGAACGTGACGGCAAAGACCGCGTTCACGTGATGGTTCACCCGGTTGCTGCCGGATCCGTAACGCGTCTGCAGCCACTTGTACTCGACCGACGCCGAGATCTCCGGCGACAGCTTCACGATGACGTTGCCGAACGCGCTGGTATTGCGCAGCCGTCCGGCGCTGCCGAAGCCGTCGGGCCGGCGATCGAGCGCGGCGCCGCCGTTGAGCGACAGGCGCGTGGCCGCCGCGAGGCGCGCTTCGATCCAGCCGCCTTCGGAGCGTCCAGGCTGCCCGACCCCCGAGCCGTAGGCGTCGAGTTCGTCGGCCAGATAGGCCTCGCCCGCGAGCCCGACGCGGCCCACCCGCAGATTGAGGTCGAGGGCGCCGGCCGAGGCCGGAATGAGCCGTCCGGCCTCGCGAATCCAGCCGTAGTGACCCGACACGCCCACCTGCGCTTCCCCGGCCCCCTCCGGCGTGCCGCGACCGTAGCCCAGATGGCCCTGGAACGCCGGCCGCTCGGACCGCTCGCCGCCGCCGGCCTCGGGCGCGAACACGTAGCTCGTGCCGGCATCGCCGGCAATCGGCGCCACGATGCCGCTCTTGAGCGTGAAGCCGCGGAAACGCTGTTCGACGCGCACCTGCGGCGCCCGCAGGTAGAGGTTGCCGGCGCGGAAGAACTGCGGGAACGCGAACGAGGCGAGCGACGTGGGATCGCGCGGCGCCAGCATCACGTGGTCCTGCCCGAACTGCACGGCGGTGCTGCCGTGTTCGAGGCGGCCGAAGGCGTAGAGCAGCCGCGGCAGGCCCATCGCGGGGCCGGTGACGAAACCCGGGGTGCCGCCGAAGAAGTCGACGATGAGCGCGCCCTTCCCTTCCCACGCGCCCACGCTGATGCCGCGCACGTCGAAGCCGAGGCGGCTCTGGCGCATGGTCGAGGTCATCGAGCCGCCGGCGGCGGTGCCGACGATGTTCGGACTCTCGAGCCAGTTGGCGTCGCCCGAGTTGTAGACGGTGTTCGAGAGGATGGTGCCGGTGAGCGTGACCGGGAACTTCGAGGCCGCCTCGACCTTCACCTGCGCCAGTTCCTCGACCTGCGCCTGCACCATCTCGGGTGGCAGCGCCACGGGCTCCTGCGCGGGCTGGGCCGGCGCGGGCTCGGCCGCGGCCGTCGAAGCCGCGCGCAGCGTGCGCAGTTCGCCGGCAAGGGCCTGCAGTTCGCGGCGCAGCTCG
>JALHON010000158.1 GCA_022842985.1 Acidobacteriota bacterium
GGCGCGGACCGGCGAAGGCCGGCCCGCGCGGTATCGCGGGTGACTGACGATCTCAGGGGATCGTCAGGATGGCGCGCGCGACCCAGGCGGCGAGCCCGACCGCGACCAGGGCGGCCACGATCTTCATGCGCGCCGCGGTCTGGCGGCGGTCGGCGCGCCCGCGCGCCTTCCACTCGTTCCAGCGGCCTTCGTCGATGAGATCACTCGTGAGCACGGGAGCGGCGGCCGGAAGGGGTGGCGTCATGGTGGGTGTGTGGGCGGCCGGACTCGGCCGCGCGTCCTCGGGCCGAGCGTAGCGGCCGGAGGGCCGAGGGCGATGTGCCCTTCGGTACAGCGGTCCGTGTCCGCGCCGGCGGTGCGCGACCGGCGCCCGCGGTCAGAGCCGCGCGATGAGCGCGGCGGCCAGGCGGACCATGAGCGCGATGGGCAGCCCGACGACGAGCAGCGCGATCGGCAGCAGCAGGCCCACGCCGAGGATCTCGAGGCCGCCGGCGGCCCAGCGCCGCACGAGGGCCCAGCCTTCGAAGGCGACGATCGGCGCGGCATCGGGACGGGGCGAATCGAGCGTGGTCATGTCTCGACGGTAGTCGCGCGGCGCCGCCCGGGCTGTTCCGTATTGAGCAGCGGTCCGGCGCGAATGCCGGGATTCCCTGTATCCTGAACGTTCCGACACGTGCGAACTTCCCCTGTCACGCCCCATTGGGCCCGCGTCGCACTGGCGCTGGCGCTCCTGAACGCGTCGCTCACCCTCGTCAACGTCTGGCCCACGCCCTTCGTGCGCCTGAGCGGCGATCTGTCGCTCGAGGTGCTGGGCGTGTGCGCGCTGCTCGTGCTGCTGCACCGCGTGGTGGCGCCGCGCCGCCGCGCCGTGGCGCGCGGACTGGCCGGCGTGTGGGTGCTGCTCACGATCGGGCGCTACGCGGACGTGACGGCGCAGTCGATGTGGGGCCGGCCCATCAATCTGTACTGGGACGTGCCGCATCTGCCGTCCGTTGGCGCGATGCTGGCGACGGTGGCCTCGTGGGGCGTCATCCTCGCCGTGGTCGCCGCGCTCGTCGTCGTGCCGACGCTCCTCTTCCTGCCGCTGCGCTGGGCCTTCGGCACCGTCATCGACGGCGCTGCCGATGCCCGCATCCGCCGCGCTGTGCTGGGCCTGGGCGCGCTCGCCGTGGCGTGGGGTGGCGTGCAGCGCCTCGACACCGAGCGGATACCGCAGTGGCCGGGCGTGGCCACGCCGGTCACGATGGTGTGGGCGGCGCAGGCGCGCCAGTACGTCTTCGAGATGAGCGGCGCCGGCGTGCGCGCGCTCGGTCCGGCGCCGGTCATCGACTCGACGTTCGCCCGCGTGCAGGGGGCCGACGTGCTGCTGCTCTTCGTCGAGTCGTACGGCAGCGTGAGCTGGGAACGTCCGGCCTTCGCCGAGGCGCTCGGACCGGTGCGGGCCACGCTCGACGAGGCCATCCGTTCCACCGGCCGCTCGGTGGTATCGACGTACCTCGATTCGCCGACCTTCGGCGGCGAGTCGTGGCTCGCGCACATCAGCCTGCTCTCGGGCACCGAAGTGCGCGACGGCGCCACCAACACGCGCCTCATGGCGCAGCAGCGCGACACGATGGCGAAGGCGTTCGGGCGCGGCGGCTACCGCACGGTGGCGGTGATGCCGGGCATCCGCGGCCGCTGGAGCGAGGGCCTGTTCTACGGCTTCGATGAGATCTTCGATGCCGACAAACTGGCCTACAACGGACCGTCCTTCGGCTGGTGGGACATCACCGACCAGTTCGCGCTGGCCCGCCTCGACGCGCTCGAACTCGCCGCCACCGATCGCAAGCCGGTGTTTGCGGTGTTCCCGACGATCAGCACGCATACGCCGTTCACGCCGGCACCGCCCTATCAGCCCGATTGGGCGCGCGTGCTCACGGCGAACCCGCACGACGAAGCGGACCTGGCCGCCGCCTGGGCGATCCCGACCGACTGGCTGGATCTGAGCCCGGGCTACGTCCGCGCCATGACCTACGCCTACCAGACGTTTGCCGGCTACCTCACGCTGCGCCGCGATCGCGACTTCGTGCTCATCCTGGTGGGCGACCATCAGCCGCCGGCGCTCGTGAGCGGGGAAGGCGCGCCGTGGCACGTGCCGATGCACGTCATCACGTCGCGGCCGGCCGTGCGCGACGCGCTGCTGGCGCAGGGCTTCCGTCCGGGGCTGCGGCCCGAGCGGCCGGTGACGGGGCCCATGCACCTGGCGCTGCCGCGCCTGCTCGACGCCTTCGGCAGCCGCTGACGCCGTGCTCTTCACCGCGCCGTCCTTTCTCTTCGTTTTCCTCCCCGTGGTGCTGGCGCTGCACCTCGTGCCGCACCAGGTCTGGCGCAACGCCCTGCTGCTCGTCGCGAGTGTCGTCTTCTACGCCTCGGGCGCCGGCGCCTTCACCGGGCTCATCCTCGCCTCGATTGCCGCGAACTATCTGGCGGCGCTCGCCATCGACCGCTGGCGCGAGGGCGCGGCGGGGCGCTGGCTGCTGCGGGCGACGATTACCGCCAATCTCGCCGTGCTCGTGGTGTTCAAGTACACGGGCTTCGTCGGCGCGAACCTCAATGCCGGCCTCGCGTTCTTCGGCCTGGGGACGATGGCCGTGCCGGCTGTCACGCTGCCGATCGGCATTTCGTTCTTCACCTTCCACGCCATCTCGTACGTGATGGACGTGGCGCGCAGGGACGCGGTGGCGCAGAAGCGGCCGATGGAAGCGGCGCTCTATCTGCTGTTCTTTCCGCAGCTCATCGCCGGGCCGATCATCCGCTACCGCGAGATCGCCGATCAGCTGCCGGTCCGCGCGGTGCGTCTCGACGACATGGCGTACGGCGTGCGGCGCTTCGTCATCGGTCTCGCGAAGAAGATGCTCATCGCCAACACGCTGGCGCTGCCGGCCGATCGCATCTTCGCGCTCGCGCCGTCCGATCTCACGACGGCGACCGCCTGGCTCGGTGTCGTCTGCTACACGCTGCAGCTGTACTTCGACTTCTCGGGCTACTCCGACATGGCGCTCGGCCTCGGGCGGATGTTCGGCTTCCGCTTCCCCGAGAACTTCCGCTATCCCTACGTGGCCACCTCGGTGCAGGACTTCTGGCGGCGCTGGCACCTGTCGCTCTCGGCGTGGTTCCGCGACTACCTCTACGTGCCGCTCGGCGGCAATCGCGTGGCGCCGGCGCGCGTCTACGTGAACCTCGTCACCGTCTTCGCGCTCTGCGGCCTGTGGCACGGCGCCAACTGGACGTTCGTCGTCTGGGGCCTCTTCCACGGCGCGTTCCTCGTCATCGAGCGGATGGCGGGCCAGGCGCGGCGGCCGGCGGCGACCGGCGTCTGGCGCCTGGCGGGTCATGCCTACGCGCTCCTCGTCGTGATGGTGGGCTGGGTGTTCTTCCGGGCCGGCTCGCTGACCGAGGCCATGCAGATGCTCGCGGCGATGGCTGGACGGTCGTCGGCGGCCCTGCCGGCCTACGATGCCGTCTGGTTCATCACCCCCGAGGTCGCGCTCGCGCTCGTGGCCGGCGTCATCGGGGCCACGCCCATCGCGCCGCGTCTTGCGCGGGTGCTCGCGGGCGAGGGCACGGCCGTCACCGCGCCGTCGTGGCTCACGGGTGGGGCGTCTGCCGGCGTGGTCGTGCTGCTTTCGGCGCTCTTCGTGATGTCGGTGCTGCTGAGCGCCGCCGGTACCTACAGCCCCTTCATCTACTTCCGCTTCTGATGCCGCCGCCGACGACGTCCGCCGTGTCGAGCGCCCCCCACCTCGCGCCGTGGGCCGGGCGAGTGCTCGTGGCGCTCTTCGTCGCGGCGGTCGCGTTGCCGGGGCTCGCCACTGCCGTCGGCCTCGGTCAGGAGACGCGGGGCAACGAAGCCGAGACCACGGGCACGAGCCTGATGGCCCGGGCGGCGCGCTTCGACACGCACTTCGCCTTCCGCGACCGCTTCGTGCAGGTGCAGTCGTGGCTGCGCTACCGGCTCCTCGGCGTGTCACCGCTCGCGACGGTGTGGAAGGGGCGTGACGGCTGGTGGTTCTTCGCCAGTGACGGCGACGTCGAAGCCACGCTCAACGAATCACGCTTCACGCCGGCGGAGTTCGAGAGCTGGCGCGTGACGCTGCAGCACACCGCCGACTTCCTCGCCGCCCGCGGCATCGCGCACGTCTTCGTCATCGCGCCTGGCAAGGCCGAGATCCATCCCGAGGGGTTGCCGGCCGGTCTGCATCCGCGCCCGGCGCCCACGCGCACCGACCAGCTCATCGACGAGTTGCGCGCGCGTTCGACGGTGACCGTCGTGGACCTGCGCGACGGCCTGCTCGCGGCCCGCCGCGGCGCCGAGCCGCTCTTCCACCGCACCGATACCCACTGGAACGACCTCGGCGCGGCCATCGGGTATCGGCAGGTCCTCGGCGCGCTCGCCGGCCGTGTCCCCGGGCTCGCGCCGCCCGTCGGCCCCGACGGGTACGTGCTCACGCCGGTAGCCGCTGATGGTGGCGATCTGGCGTCGATGGTCGGGTTGCACTTCTCGATGGCGGAACGCGAGCTGCGCCTCGCGCCGGTCACGGCGCGCCGCGCCCGAATTCTCGAGCCGGCGGGTGACGCCAGGCGATTTGCCGTGCCGCGGGTGGTCACAGTGGTGGACGATCCGCGGCTGCCGCGGGCCGTCGTCTATCGCGACTCGTTCGGGTCGGCGCTCGTGCCGTTCCTCGCCGAACACTTCCAGCGGATGGTGACGCTCTGGGAGTACGACGTCGTGCCAGAGACGATCCGCGAGGAGCAGCCGCAGGTGGTCATCCAGCAGTGGGTGAGCCGGCGGCTCTACAACCGCGCGCCCTACGATGCCGTGGCCGCCGAGCCGGCCGCGATGGCCGAGGTGGCCGCCTACCGCGCCGCTAGCAGTACCGCGGCGGCGCGTCGATGAGCACGAGCCGCCGCCGCAGATCGTCGTAGACCGCGTCGCCCAGCGACACGCGCAGGCGCGCGGCATCGAGTGGGGCCGTGAGATTCGCGGTGAGGGTCAACGACTCGGGCAGATAGCGACGGCAGGCGCCGAACTCCTCTTCGTACTCGGGCGTCGGGAACTGCAGGGTCAGCGTGGTCGTGTCGCCGTCGCGGCGCACGGCGTAGAGCGGGTTCACCGCAAGCGTGCCGGTGACGGCCGTGCGGGGCGGCACCTGACGGCGGGCGAACACGCCTGGCGCGCGGCTGGCGACGAGCGTGAACGACGGCTCGGGGCCGAGGGCGTCGGGCGCCACGTGCCGTGTGAGGTCCACCGTGGCGTGTTCCACGACGTCGTCGAAGAGCACGCTGTCGGGGAAGAGGCGGGGGGCGAGCGGCGCGAAGAGGTCGGCGTACCCTGCCGGCGTAAGCGTCATGCCGGCGGAGAAGTTCTCGCCGAGTGCGCTGTGCAGGTGCGGCATCACGAGCGTGCCGGCGGGCCCCGTGAGGCGCATCAGCTCCTCGGCCAGGGCGCGCCGCCGCCAGATGTAGGGAAAGGCGTCCGAGAGCACGACGAGGGAGGCGAGGCCGCGCGCGAAGGGCAGCGGGTCGTTGCCGTCGCAGCACACGGCGTGTGCGCCGGGCGCCGTGAGCCGCGTGGCGAGCCACAGCTTCCAGTAGTAGAGATCGGCCACGATCGTGCCGCCAGGACGCGTGCCGCGCAGCTCGCCGAGCAGGCGCGTGAGATGGCCGGCGCCGCCGCAGACGTCAACCACCCAGCCGTCGAGCGTGCCCGGCGTGTCGGCCACGGCGCGCAGCACGGCGGAGGCGGTGACGAAGGTCGGGTCCGACAGGCGATAGACGAAGTAAGTCCCTTCGGCGTCGGGGCTGAGGATGTCGAGCGCCTCGCGATAGGTGGCGGCGTCGCCACGAGCCACGAGGGCCGCGAACGCCGCGCGCCTGGGCGGGTCGAGGTCGAGCATGAGGTCGAGGGCGTGGTCGTGCTGCCCGGCCTCGATGGCATTCATCGCCGCCCGTTCCCGATCGCCGGCGATGACGACCGGGATGCCGGCCACGACAGGATAGGCGCAGCAGGCGCAACCGAGCACGGCGGACATGATGCGGTCGCCGTCGCGCTGCACGGGCAGGCTATCCACGAGCGTGAGGGCGGTGCCGCAGAACGGGCAGCGCAGGAGCGCGAGCAGGGATGGATCCATGGGCGGTGGTCAGGCGGATACGGCCGGCGGCGTGCCGATCCGATCGAGCAGCGTGAGCCCGGCGGCGCCGACATCGGCGCGGCGGTAGTGTTCGCGGGCGATGAGCGCGGCGTCGTCCGTGGCCAGCGCGGCAAACGCGCTGGCCGCGAACTGCGACACGTGGCAGCGGATGGCCGCGAGTTTGCGGGCGGCAAGCGGGCCGGCGTCGATGACGAGCGTGGGCGGCGGCGCCGCGGCGCCGAAGGCGTCGGGATCGGACAGGCCCGGCACGACGTCCGCACCGCCCGCGCGGGCCGCCACCGCCCGCATCTGCCCGGGCGGCATCGACACGTAGAAGAGCGCCGGCGCGGCGTCGCCGAGCGCCATCACGACCGCCGTGACGCGCTCGTGCACGCTGATGTGGTCCGGGTGCCAGTAGAGGCCATCGGCATCGAAGGTCACGACCACATCGGGCCGGTGCGCCGCGACGAGCTGACGGATGTCGTGCTCGATGACGGCGTGGTCGAGCCACGGGAGCATGCCGTCAGCGTGGTCGAGCACCACGGCGGCCTCGGCGCCGAGCACCCGGGCCGCGGCCGAGAACTCCTCGACGCGCCGCGCCCCGAGGGCGGCGCTGTGTCCGTCGTCCGTCGGCCCGGCTTCACCACGCGTCAGCGACACGAGCACCACGCGCGCGCCGAGCGCCGCGGCACGCGCCACGAGGCCGCCGCAGGCGAGCGACTCGTCGTCGGGATGTGCGAAGACGCCGAGGAGCACCGGTGCGTCCTGCGCCATCTCAGCGTGTGCCCCCGTGAGTACCGATGAGCGAGCGATAGATCGCCTCGTAGGCCGTGACCATGCGCGCGAGGCCGAAGCGCGCGACCGCGGTGGTGCGGATGACCTGCCGGTCGAGCGCCAGCACACGCGGCAGGCCGGCGGCGAGCGCGTCGAGCGTCGGGAAGACGCCGCCGGTCACGTCGTGGTCCACGATTTCGCCCACGGCACCGAGGTCGAGCGCGGCCACCGGCGTGCCGCAGGCGAGCGCCTCGGCGAGCACGAGGCCGAACGGCTCCGGCTTCTGCACGGGATAGAGCAGCGCGCGGGCGCCGCCGAGGAGCGCGGCCTTCGCCGCGCCGCTGACCTCGCCCGCGTAGACCACGGTCGTGCCGTCGACGAGCGGCGCCACGACCTCGCGGTAGTAGTCGTTGGCTTCGGCGGCCAGATGCAGCGGCATCCCGGCCCGGCGCGCCACGTCGATTGCCTCGAGCACGCCCTTGCCGGCCGTGAAGCGCCCCAGGAAGAGCAGGTAGCTCCCCGGCGTCGGCTGGAACGGCAGGGCGTCGGTGTCGACCGCGTGATGCACCGTGCCGACGACGCGCAGACCGTCGAGCCGCCGCGCCTGTTCGCGCGAGATGGCGACGAACGGCGCCTCCGGATACCGCCGCCAGATCGCCACCTCGTCCTCGGCCGGCGCGTAGTGCACCGTGTGCAGCACGGGTGTCGAGACCAGGCGGCCGAAGGCGAGCGAGAGCGGGTAGTACTCGGACTGGCAATGGATGACGTCGAACTGGCCGGCGCGTTCGAGTGCCGCCGCCACGTTCATGAGCTCGCAGAGTTCCCACGCCCAGAGCGTCGCGTCGTCGCGGTAGCCGCGGGCGAAGGTGGCATGCAGCGTGGCGCGGGTGGTCGAATCGCCGGCGGCAAAGAGCGTCACCGCGTGGCCGCGGGCGACGAGTCCGTCGGTCAGCTGCGAGGTGAGCTGTTCGATCGAGCCCGACCGCGGCGGCGGCACCGACGTGGCGACCGGCGCCACCTGTGCGATGCGGAGCGGACGCGTCATCGGGTGGCCGTCTCCAGCAGGCGCGGCAGCACGCGCGACGCCTCGAAACATTCGAGTGCGATCTCCCGGGCGCGCCGGGCATGCCGCGGGTAGTCGGCCTGCAGGCGGTCGAGCCCCGCCAGGGCCTCGTCCGGTGTCGAGAACGCGAGCAGGCCCTCGCCCTCCGGCAGGTGCGCGCTCCAGCCGGTGTCCTGCACGAGCGCGGGCCGTCCGGCGGCGAGATAACACTCGGTGCGGTCGCTGAACCAGCCCGAGCGCCGCGAGACATAGGCGTGTTTCGCCACGCCGAATTCCCCGCGCGAGCCCTGGATGAAGGCGCGGTAGTCCCACAGATGCCGCGACACGCCCATACCGTCCACCGTGCGCCACCCGTGCGCGCGCAGCAGGTCCTGCGGGCCGTTCACGGCGAGTTCGATCGGGTGCGTCGTGCGGGCGGCCACGTCCATGAACTTCATGAACTCGATGTTCTTGTTGCCGTCGACATCCGCGAAGCTCTCGATCTTCCAGGTCATCACGGTGGTGTAGCGGTCGCCGGCCGAGCCGTCGGGCGTGCGCCAGAGATCGGTGACCACGGGCTGCCACGTCTTGTGCCACGTGAAGCCGCTCGTGGGCACGTCACACACCGGCGTGCCGATGTTGGCCCCGAAGGTGAAGAGGTGGTGGAAGCGGCGGAAGAAGTCCACGTACGACTGGTCGCCCTTGGCGAGCGCAAGCTGCGTGAACACGGGATCCGTATCGATGAAGACGGCGCGCGGAATACGCGCGTATTCGTCGCGCCAGAACCACGACCCGCCCGACAGATTGATGAAGAGGTCGGCGTCGGCGCAGAAGGCGGCCACGGTCTCGCGCGAGGCGCCGTGCCACGTCGTGTCCCAGTTCACGAAACTCCAGCGGTCGCCGAGGTCGAACGGGGCGAGCGTCTCGTGGATGTAGCGCGTGCCGTAGCCGGGATCCTTCGACAGCGTGTTCTCGACCGGGTCGTAGATGCACTCGCCGGTGTCTTCCACGTAGAAGACCTCGTGCCCGAGCGCGCGCAGCCCGAGCAGGTACATGAGCGAGCACCAGGTGACCCCGCCGAACGGGTAGCGCGCGATGATGCCGGCGACGACGATCTTCATCGGGCGTCGGGTCTCACAGCGCGTGCATGACTTCGTCGACCGACTCGGGCTCGTCGAGCGAGTGGCCGATCGAGAGGCGGGCGCACATGCGGCGGTAGAGATCGTTGCCGGCGAGCAGTTCGTCGTGGGTGCCCTGGGCCACGAGGCGGCCTTCGTGCAGCACGAGGATGCGGTCGGCGTCGCGGATGGTCGAGAGGCGGTGCGCGATGACGATCGTGGTGCGGCCGGCGCGCAGGCGGCGCAGGGCGCTGAACACCGCCGCCTCGGAGATGGCGTCGAGCGACGAGGTGGGCTCGTCGAGCACCAGGATGCGCGCGTTCTTGAGCAGGGCGCGGGCGATGCCGAGGCGCTGGCGCTCGCCGCCCGACAGCGTGCCGCCGGCTTCGGCGAGCGGCGTGTCGTAGCCGCGCGGCAGGCGGGCGATGAAGGCGTCGACGTGGGCGGCGCGCGCCGCCTCGACGAGTTCCGCGTCGGTGGCGGCGAGGCGGCCGTAGCGGATGTTGTCGGCGATGGTCGTGCCGAAGAGCACCGCGTCCTGCGGCACGAGCGCGATCTGCTCGCGCAGCGAACGCAGGCCGTAGGCGGCCACGTCCACGCCGTCGAGGAGGACGCGTCCGCTCGTTGGCGTGAAGAACCGCGGGATGAGATTGACGAGCGTGGACTTGCCGGCGCCGGTGAGTCCCACGAGCGCCACCATCTCGCCGGGCCGCGCCGTGAAGCTGATGCCGTCGAGGATGCGGCGGTCGGCATCGTAGGCGAAGCTGACGTCCTCGAAGCGCACCTCGCCGGCCAGCCTCGAGGCGTCGAGGCCCTCGCCGGCATCGGCGGTTTCCGGCGTGAGCGCGAAGATCTCGCGCACGCGGCGCGCGCTCGCGACCGCCTGCTGCAGGGAGCCGGCGGTGTGCGCGATGGACGAGAGCGGCGTGTAGACGGCCGTGAGGTACGCGAGGACGACGAGCAGGCCGCCCACCGTGAGCGTGCCGTCGAGCACGTGCATGCCGCCCACCGTGAGGATGAGGGCGGTGCCGACGAGCGTGATGATGCTGAGGGCGATGCCGAAGAGCGATTCCTGCCAGGTGAGGCGCAGGCGCGCCTGCATCGTCTCTTCGCCGACCACGGTGAAGCGCGCGATCTCGTGGCGCTCGCGGGCGAAGCTCTTCACGACGCGCACCGACGAGAGGATCTCGAACATCCGGTCGACCAGCGACGATTCGGCCTGCTTCACCTTCTCGGCGCGGTCGATCATCTTCGTCGAGTAGTAGCGCAGGCTGGCGTACAGGAACGGCACGACGGAGAGCGACAGCAGCGCGAGCGCGAAGTCGAGCTGCACGAGGATGGCGAACATCACCGTGAGCTTGAGGGCCGAGACGGCGAGCGGGAAGACGCCGCCCATCGCCAGGTCGTTCACGCAGTAGGCATCGGCCTCGAGGCGGTAAACCGAATCGGCCGTGCGCGTCGTGATGTGGTGGCGCAGGCCGAGCGACAGCAGGTGGTCGAGCAGGCGCGCGCGCAGGTCGTAGACGATGCGCTGGCCGGTCTGCACCTGGAGCTGCGTGTGCCACATGAGCACGGCTTCGAGCGCGAGTTGCAGCAGCAGGCCGCCGACGGCGACGGTGACGAGCATGGCCACCGGATTCGGGCCGAGCACGCGATCCGCGAGCGTGGCGAGGAGCGCCGGCAGCGGTTCATCGCCGAGCACGCTGTCGATGATCGTCTTGAGCGGCCACGGCGCCAGCGCGCCGAGCGCCACCTCGACGATCGAGAGCGCAATGATGGCGGCCACTCTGGCGCGATAGGGCCGCAGGAACGACAGCGTCCAGCGGAGCAGGTTCAC
>JALHON010000159.1 GCA_022842985.1 Acidobacteriota bacterium
CGCTGCACGAGCCGGCTCGCCGAGTGCGAGCGCGCCGTGCCGCCCGACGTGCGGCTCACGGACGACCACCGCGCGCGTTGCGTGCTGCACGCGGCCGCGGCCGCCGGAGCCGGCCGATGAGCGCGCCGCTCGTCGAGGTGCGCGGCCTCACGAAACACTTCACGCGCGGCGGCGGCCTCTTCCAGAAGGGCACGGTGGTGAAGGCCGTCGACGGCGTGAGTTTCACCATCGACGAGGGCGAGACGTTCGGCCTGGTGGGGGAATCGGGCAGCGGCAAGAGCACCACGGGCCGCTGCATGCTGCGCCTCGTCGAGCCGACCGCCGGCGAAGTGCGCTACGCGGGCGAGGACGTGCTCGCCTTCTCGTCGTCACGCATGCGGGCGGCCCGCCGCCACATGCAGATGATCTTCCAGGACCCGTATTCGTCGCTCAATCCGCGGATGAAGGCGCGCGACATCGTCGACGAGCCCCTCATCATCCACAAGCTCGGTTCGAGGCAGGATCGCGAAGCGCGGGTGGCTGAACTCTTCCGCCTGGTGGGCCTCGATCCGGCGCACCTCGATCGCTATCCGCACGAATTCTCGGGCGGCCAGCGGCAGCGCATCGGGCTGGCGCGCGCCCTCGCGCTCGAGCCGAAGTTCATCATCGCGGACGAACCCGTGTCGGCGCTCGACGTGTCGATTCAGGCGCAGGTGGTCAACCTGCTGATGGATCTGCAGGAGCGCCTCCAGCTCACCTACCTGTTCATCGCTCACGACCTGCGGCTCGTGCGGCACATCTGCCGCCGGGTCGCCGTGATGTATCTCGGCCGGATCGTCGAGATGGGCGACACCGAAGCGATCTTCGCCCGCCCGGCGCATCCGTACACCCGGGCGCTGCTCTCGGCGATTCCCGTGACAGACCCCGACGCGCCGCGCCAGCGCATCGACCTCGACCCGGCCAGCGTGTCGCACGAGGCGGCCCTGGTCGAAGTGGCGCCCGGACATCTCGCCGCGGTGCGCTAGCGTCAGGCCGCCTGCCGCACGTCCTTCTCGACCTTGCCGTCGCGGATGAGAATCTGACGGTGCGCGTAGGCCGCCACGTCGGCTTCGTGCGTGACGAGCACGATGGTGTTGCCGGCCTCGTGCAGGCGGGCGAAGAGCGCCATGATTTCCACGCCGGTCTTCGAGTCGAGGTTGCCGGTGGGCTCGTCGGCCAGCAGAATCGACGGATTGTTCACGAGCGCGCGGGCGATGGCCACACGCTGGCGCTGACCGCCCGAGAGTTCGTTCGGCTTGTGATTCATGCGGGCGCCGAGTTCGACCTTCTCGAGCGAGGCGCGGGCGCGGTCGAGCCGCTCCTTGGAAGAAATGCCGGCGTAGACGAGCGGCAGCTCCACGTTGTGCAGCGCCGTGGCCCGCGGCAGCAGGTTGAACGTCTGGAAGACGAACCCGATTTCCTCGTTGCGGATGCGGGCGAGCTCGTTGTCGTTCATCGTGCTCACCTGCTTCCCGTTCAGCAGGTAGGTGCCCTTGGTGGGCGTGTCGAGGCAGCCGATGAGGTTCATCAGCGTCGACTTGCCCGAGCCCGACGGTCCCATGATGGCGACGTATTCGCCCTTCTCGATCTGGATGCTGACCCCGCGCAGGGCGTGGATCTCCTCATCGCCCATCGTGTAGGTCTTCCAGAGGTCGTTGGTCTCGATGAGGGCCATGAACGAAGGGTCTCCCGCGGCGAGGGCGCCGCCGCCCTCATTTCATCACAGACGTCGGAAACCGGGGGGAGGTTCCTCGCCACGGCCGGGATTGCCGGGACTGCACGGGGTCACGTACGATGGCCGTCCGGGCCGCGCAGCCGCGCGGGCCCGCGATATCCGTGACCGGCCGCCCCCCGTGCCGGGGTCACGAAGGAGTCGTCATCATGGCAGTGGCACGCGTCACCGAGATCATCGCCGGGTCCAAGAAGAGCTTCGAGGATGCCATCGAACAGGGCATCGCCCGGGCCTCCCGCACCCTCAAGAACATCGAAGGCGCCTGGGTGCAGGACCAGAAAGTGGTCGTGCAGAAGGGCAAGATCGTCGAGTACCGCGTCGCCATGAAGGTGACGTTCATCCTCGAGAAGTAACGGACCTGGGGCCCGGGGCCCGGGCTCGGGGCCCGGGGCCCGGGACCCGGGGCTCGCCCGCCGTCAGCCCTGTTCGTCCGCGTACTGCTCCTTCAGGCGTGCGACGACTGCCGGATCGGCCAGCGTCGTGGTGTCGCCGAGGGCCTTGCCTTCGGCGATGTCGCGCAGCAGGCGCCGCATGATCTTCCCCGACCGGGTCTTCGGCAGGTCGGCCGCGAAGATGATGTCGTCGGGACGGGCGATGGCCCCGATCTTCATGGCGACGTGCTGCTTGAGCTCGTCGGCCAGCGCCTCCGACGTCGCCACGCCCTCCTTCACCGTCACGAAGGCCGCCACCGCCTGGCCCTTGATCTCGTGATGCCGGCCGACGACGGCCGACTCGGCCACCTTCGGGTGGTCCACGAGCGCGCTCTCGACCTCCATCGTGCCCAGGCGGTGACCGGCCACGTTCAGCACGTCGTCCACGCGGCCGAGCAGCCAGAAGTAGCCGTCGTCGTCGAGTTTGGCGCCGTCGCCCGCGAAGTAGATGTCGGGCCAGCGGCTCCAGTACTGCGTGACGAACCGCTCCGGATCGCCGTAGATGCCGCGCAGCATCGACGGCCACGGCTTCGTCAGCGCCAGCAGGCCGCCGCCCTTCTCGATCGGCTCGCCCTTGTCGGTCAGGATCTGCGCCGAGATGCCGGGGAACGGCTGCGTGGCCGAGCCGGGCTTGGTGCTCGTGATGCCCGGCAGCGGCGTGATGAGGATCGACCCGGTTTCCGTCTGCCACCACGTATCCACGATCGGGCAGCGTTCGCCGCCGATGTGCTGGTGATACCAGATCCACGCCTCGGGATTGATGGGCTCGCCCACCGATCCCAGCAGGCGCAGTGACGACATGTCACGTTTCGCCGGCCAGTCGGTGCCCCAGCGCATGAACGCGCGGATGGCGGTGGGCGCGGTATAGAACACGGTGACGCCGTAGCGCTCGATGATCTCCCAGAACCGGTCGCGCTTCGGCCAGTCGGGCGCGCCTTCGTACATCAGCACCGTGGCGCCGTTGGCGAGCGGCCCGTAGACGACGTAGCTGTGCCCGGTGACCCAGCCGATGTCGGCGGTGCACCAGTAGACGTCGTCTTCCTTGAGGTCGAACACCCACTTGGTCGTGGCGTAGCAGCCGGTGAGATAGCCGCCGGTCGTGTGGACGATGCCCTTCGGCTTCCCCGTCGTGCCGGACGTGTAGAGGATGTAGAGCATGTCCTCGGCGTCCATCGGCTCGGGCGCGCAGTTGTAGGACGCTTCGTCCATGAGCTCGTGGTACCAGTGATCGCGGCCCGACTTCATGTGCACGCGCAGATCGGCGGCGCCGCGTTTCACGACGACGACGGAGGTAATCGACGGCGTGCCCTCGAGGGCCTCGTCGGCCATCTGCTTGAGCGGCACGATGCTGCCGCGGCGGTAGCCGCCGTCGGCCGTCACGAGCACCTTGCACTGCGAGTCGTTGATGCGGTCGCGCAGCGACTCGGCGCTGAAGCCGCCGAAGACCACGCTGTGCACGGCGCCGATGCGCGCGCAGGCGAGCATGGCAATGGCCAGTTCGGGCACGAGCGGCATGTAGAGCGCCACGCGGTCGCCCTTCACCACACCTTGCGCCTTCAGCACGTTGGCGAACTGCGAGACCTGGCGGTAGAGCGTGAAGTAGGTGAGGGTGCGGCGTTCGCCCGGCTCACCTTCCCAGATGATGGCGGCCTTGTTGCGGCGCGGGCCGCGGATGTGGCGGTCGACGCAGTTGACGCTGGCGTTGAGCTTCCCGCCCACGAACCACCTGGCGTAGGGCGGTGTCCACTCGAGCACCGTGTCCCACGGCCGCATCCAGTCGAGTTCCTGCGCGAAGCCGGCCCAGAACGCTTCGGGGTCGGCGGCGGCGCGGGCGTAGACCTCGGGGTCGTTGACGTTGGCGGCGGCGCGGAACGCCGCGCTCGGCTCGAAACGCCGGTCTTCCTGCAGGAGGCCGTCGATGGCCGACGCGTTCGCGGGAGTGGGCTCGGACATGACGCCGATTCTATCCCCGGCCGTAGAACAATTCGGCAGCCGCCTGGCGGATTCGGCCGCCGCGGCGCGAGGGCGTTGCCAGCCACACGGGGGGCAGTGCCATAATCCAGCCCGAACCGCGCGCCGATCCCCGGCCGCCGCGCCCATCGACCCATGTCGGACACCTCAGCCGCTCACGGTGACGATCAGGCCCTGCGGCATCAGCTGGACAAGCTGCGGGCCCTGTACACCCTGACCGAGACGCTGATGGCCTCATCAGACGTCGCCGAAGTGTACGAAGCCGCCATGGACGGCTTTCGGGGCGCCCTCGGGGTCGAGCGCGTCGCGATCCTCATCAGCGAGGCCGACGGGGTGCCCCGCTTCAAGGCGTGGCGCGGACTCTCCTCGTGCTACCGGCAGACCGTGGAAGGGCACACGTTCTGGCCGGCCGACGCTGTCAACCCGGCGCCGGTCACGGTCGCCGATGTGGCCACGGACCCGGCCATGGCTGCCTTCCGCGACGTGGCCAGGGCCGAGGGATTCGCCGCGCTGGTCGCGATGCCACTGCTCGTCAAGGGACGCATCATCGGCAAGTGCATGCTCTACTTCGAGGCACCGCGACAGCTGTCGAGCGACGAAATGCGCCTCGCTCATACCGTCGCCGACCATGTGGCCTTCGCCGTCGAACGTAAGCGTGCGGAGGCGGAGATCTGGCAGACCTCGACGCTGCTGCGCGCCATCATCGAGGGCACCCCGGACGCCATCTTCGTGACCGACACGCAGGGCCGCTATCTGATGACGAATCAGGCCGCCGCGGGCATGGTGGGACGCGATCCGCGGGCTCTGGCCGGCCTCGATGCCGGCACGGCGTTCGGGGGCGACGATGCCATCGCCATCCGCCAGGCGGATGCGCGAGTCATGGCAGAGCGCCGCACGCGGTCGGAGACGGAGCAACTGACGACGGCCGACGGCCGGCGGCGGGTGTTCTTCGCCACGCGGGGCCCCCTGTGCGACGCCGCCGGCGCGGTGTCCGGGGCGTTCGCCATCCTGCGCGACATCACGGAACAGAACGAGGCGCAGGAGAAGCTGCGCCAGAGCGAGTCCCGCTTCCGCTCGCTGCTGCAGAACGCGTCGGACATCACGACGATCCTGTCGGCAGACGGCGACATCCGCTATCAGAGCCCGGCGTTCTACCGGCTGACGGGGTGGACCGAGGCCGAGGTCCTGGGCGTGAACGCCTTCTCGTTCGTGCACCCCGACGACCACGACGCCACCATGGCGGTGTTCGCCGAGACGCTGCGGTCAGGGCAGGAATCGCCCCCGGTGGAGTTCCGGTTCCGCCGGGCCGACGGCTCGTACCTCACGCTCGAATGCATCGGCGTCAATCGCGTCGACGACCCGCTCATTGCCGGCATGGTCGTGAACTCGCGCGACGTCACCGAACGCAACCGCCTGGCCGAGGAACTGCGGCAGGCGCAGAAGATGGAGGCGATTGGCCGGCTGGCCGGCGGCATCGCGCACGACTTCAACAATCTGCTGACGGTGATTGGCGGCTACAGCGAGGCCGCACTGCTGGAGCACGATGCCGCGGAAATGCGGCGCAGCATCGAAGAAGTGCGGCGGGCCGGCGAGCGCGCTTCCCAGCTGACCACGCAGCTGCTGGCGTTCGCGCGGCGCCGCGTGATCGCGCCGTCGGCCGTGGAGCTCAACGCCGCGATTCTGGCGCTGGCGGGCATGCTGCAGCGGCTCATCGGCACCGACGTGCGGCTCGAGACGAGCCTGCGCTCCGAGGTGGGCTTCATTCGCGTCGATCGCGGCCAGCTCGAACAGGTCGTCATGAACCTGGCCATCAACGCTCGCGACGCCATGCCGGGCGGCGGCACGCTGACGCTCGCGACCGCGCTCGACGTGGCCGCCGACCGCGCCGTGCTCACCGTGAGCGACACGGGCCGAGGCATGGATCGAGAGACCGTCTCGCACATGTTCGAGCCGTTCTTCACCACGAAAGGCCCCGGCCAGGGCACCGGCCTGGGTCTGGCGACAGTCTACGGAATCGTCACACAGCACGGAGGGACGGTCGCGGTCGACAGCACGCCCGGCCTCGGCACCACGTTCGCGCTGTCCTTTCCGCGCGACGCTGCCGCCAATGCCGGCGCGCTCACGCCGGTGCCGAGCGGCGGAGACACGGCGGGCCAGGAAACGGTCCTGCTCGTGGAAGACGAACCGATGGTGCGCGGCCTCGTGCGGTCGATACTCACGGCCAAGGGCTATACCGTGCGCGAAGCCTCGTCGGGCGAGGAAGCCCTCGAACGCTTCGGCGACGACCTCGGCCGGGTACACCTGCTGCTGACCGACGTCGTCATGCCGGGCATCAACGGCCGGGTGCTCGCCGAACGCCTCTGCGCGCGGCGCCCCGACCTCAAGGTGTTGTTCATGTCCGGCTACACCGAGGACGCCGTCCTCGGTGCGCGCGGAGCAGGCATGCAGTTCCTGCAGAAGCCATTCGCGCCAGACGCCCTGCGTTCCATGGTGCGTCAGGTGCTCGACGGATAGACGCGCCGCCGCGGCTCAGTCGTAGTATTCGCGGCCGAGGTGCGTGATGAGCTCCTCACCCTTGAGATACCGCAGCGTGTTCTTCAGCTTCATCAGCTGGATGAACAGGTCGTGCTCCGGATACACCTCGGGGGCATGCATCGGCGCCTTGAAGTAGAACGACAGCCACTCCTGGATGCCCGACATCCCCGACCGCTTCGCCAGGTCCAGGAAGAGCGCCGCATCGAGCACGATCGGCGCCGCCAGAATCGAGTCGCGGCACAGGAAGTTGATCTTGAGCTGCATCGGGTAGCCGAGCCAGCCCACGATGTCGATGTTGTCCCAGCCTTCCTTGTTGTCGCCGCGCGGCGGGTAGTAGTTGATCCGCACCACGTGCGAGATGTCCTTGTAGAGCTCCGGGTAGAGCTGCGGCTGGAAGATGTAGTCGAGCGCGCTCTTCTTGCTCTCTTCCTTCGTCTTGAAGCTCTCCGGATCGTCGAGCACCTCGCCGTCGCGGTTGCCGAGGATGTTCGTCGAGTACCAGCCCTTCACGCCGATCATGCGGGCCTTGAGGCCGGGCGCGATGATGGTCTTGATGAGCGTCTGGCCGGTCTTCATGTCGTTGCCGGCCACCGGGGCGCCGGTCTGCGCCGCCAGTTCCAGCAGCGCCGGCACATCCGCCGTCAGATTCGGCGCCGCGTTCGCGAACGGGATGCCTTCCTTGAGCGCCGCGTAGGCGTAGATCATCGACGACGGAATCGCGTCGTCACTCGCCTCGAGGCCCGCCTCGAACGCCGCCAGCGTCTTGTGCACCGGCGCTTCCGTCATGAAGACTTCCGTGCTGCCCGTCCACACCATCACCAGCCGATCGCAGCCATGCTGCGCCTTGAACGCGCGGATGTCGGCGATGAGCTGCTCGGCGAGATCCTTCTTGTGCTTGCCGGTCTTCACGTTCGGGCCGCTCAGCCGCTTCACGTAGCGCTGGTCGAACACCGCCGGCATCGGCCGGATCGCTTCCATCTCCGGCCGGATCTGGTCGAGCAGGCTCGGCTCGAGGACGCCCGCCGTGCGCGCCGCCGCGTAGCAGTCTTCCGCGAAGATGTCCCAGCCCCCGAACACCAGGTCGTCGAGCCCCGAGAGGCCGATGAAGTCCTTGATGCGCGGCGAGCGATTCTCGGTGCGCTTCCCGAGCCGGATCGTGCCCATCTGCGTGAGCGAGCCGATCGGCTGGGCCAGGCCCTTGCGGATCGCGAAGACCCCGGCAATGGTGGTGGTGGCGACGGCGCCCAGGCCCACGAGCAGGACCCCGAGTTTGCCAGTGGCTGGCGCGATTTCTACTGGTGTTTTCACTCCGGAAATATATCATGCCGCCCCCTGATGGCCCGGGCGCGCGACGCGATCCGGCTATCATGGCCGCATGCTTTTCAAGTTCTTCCGCCAACCCGCAATCGACCCGCTGCAGGTCGCGATGACCGGCGTGAAGATGGGCGAGAAGTTCGTGCTCGTCGGCTGCGACGATCCCGTGCTGCTCGCGGGTCTCGGCGCGAAGGTGGGCCTGAGCGGCGGCGCCGCCGCCGTGCTCTTCGACGACGATCAGGCCGTGCTGGCGCGGCGCGCGGCCGGACGCGAAGGCTTCCTGCTCGAGTCGAGCATGTCGCGCGAGGGCCACGTGCCGTTCGACGAGGGCGCGTTCGACATGGCGGTCGTCGACGACACACGCGGCGGCTTCGCCAATCGCGCGCCCGAACTGCGCGCCGCCGTGCTCGCGAACGTCTACCGCGTGCTGCGCCGGGGCGGACGCATCGAGATCGTCGAGGGTCTCGGCGGCACGGGTCCGCTCGCGAAGGCCACGGTGCGGCCGGCCGGTTACGACGCGGTGAAGGCGCTCGAAACGGCCGGCTACCGCCCCGTGCGCGTGCTCGCCGAAGTGACCAACTTCCGCTTCGTCGAGGGACTGAAGGTCTGAGCGGCGGCGACGCGGCCGCTACCTGAGGCAGGTCAGGTGGCGTCCGCCGTCCACGGCAATGGTGTCGCCGGTCATCCACGCCGCCTTGTCGGAGGCCACGAACAGCACGGCGTCGGCGATCTCGCCGGCCTGCCCCGGCCGGCCGAGCGGATGCGTCTCTTTCGCGCGCTCGAGGAACGCGGCGTAGCGCGTCTCGTCCATGCCGCCGCGACGGTGCAGGTTCGTGACGGTCACGCCGGGGTTCACGCAGTTTACCCGCACCCCGTGCGGCGCCCAGTCGAGCGCCGCGCAACGCGTCAGGTGATCGAGCGCCGCCTTGCTCGAGCAGTACACGGCCACGCCGGCAAACGCGCGCAGCCCGTTGACGCTGCTGACATTCACGATGTTGCCGCGCCGCTCGCGGAGCTGCGGGAACGCCTCGCGCATCATGCGGAAGGGCGCGCGCACGTTGATCGCCATCATGCGGTCGAAGAGGTCGTCGGGCGTCTGGTCGGTCGCGGCCGTGCCGATGATGCCCGCCGCGTTCACGAGCACGTCGAGGCCGCCGAAGCGGGCCACGGCCTCCCCCACGACACGCGCCGGCGTGTCATCGGCCGTCACGTCGGCCGCCACGACCGCGGTGGGCCCGGCGGCCTCGGCCGCCACGGCTGCAAGCGCCGCCTGGTCGCGGCTCACGAGCACCACCGAGGCACCCTCGCGCGCGAAGCCGAGCGCCGACGCCCGGCCAATCCCCGAGCTCGCGCCCGTCACCACCACGACCTTCCCCGCGAACATTCCCTGGCTCGTCATGGCTGAGGAGTATAGAACCCGCCCGCGTCTTTCTTAGGACAGGGTGTCCCCAGCCCACCACACGTCCTGGCGGGCGCCGGGCGGCGCGGGGGACGCCGACGCCGGATCGTGAGGAAATCCGGCCGGAATCCACGACTCCCGGCCCGCGGCCGGCCGGCGCCTCATCCGGCAAGGCTTTTGCGATGCAGGTCAGTGCCGCCATGCCTGACCCTGCCGAATCCGACCTTTACTCGCTCGCCGAGATCGCCGCCGCGGCGGACGTGGCCGATGGCGTCGTGCTCGACCTTGCGGCGCGCGGCCACCTCCCGACGCTCGGGCCGATTCCCGACGCCACGCCGATGCAGGCGCTGGTGGCGGGGCCGGCTGCCATTGCCGCCGTTCGTGCCCTGGCCTCGGGCGCCACACCAGGCGCCGGCGCCCGGTCCGTCATCGCCGTCGTGCCCGTGACGGCGCGGCCGGCGGGCCTGCCGGTGGTCGTCTCGACGGGGCTCCACGCCGTGGTGGCACTGGCCATCGTCGGCATCGCCTCGCTCGGACTTTCCCTGGGGGCGGCCCCGGCTACGGACGAGGTTGTCGCGCACGAGCCGGTGCGGCTCGTCTACCTGTCGCTGCCGGGCCCCGGTGGTGGCGGCGGCGGTGGCGGCCTGAAGCAGCCGCTGCCGGCCCCGAAGGCCCAGCGCGAGGGCACCCATTCGCTCACGAGCCCGCTGCCGCCGCCGGCCCCTCCGCCCCCCGCCGAGCCGCCGCCGATCGAACCGCTGGACGCGAAGCCGCTGCCGCCGGTGATGGCGCCGGTGGCCTCGGCGCCGTCAGACGCCACGACCGTGGACGGCGTGATGAAGAACGCGCCGGCCGCCGACTCGCGCGGCACGGGCACCGAAGGCGGTACAGGCACGGGGCGCGGCAAGGGCATGGGCGAGGGCGATGGCGCGGGCATCGGCGACGGCACGGGCGGCGGCACCGGCGGGGGGCCCTATCGTCCGGGCAGCGGCGTCGAACCGCCGCGCTTGCTCCGCGAGGTCAAAGCGTCGTACACCGACGAAGCACGCCGGGCCGGCATCACCGGCAACGTGGAGATGGAGATCACGATCCGCCGCGACGGCACGGTCAGCGACATCCGCATCCTGCGCGGGCTCGGCGGCGGGCTGAACGAACGCGCGGCGGCAGCCGTGCGGCAGTGGCGCTTCGCACCGGCGCGGCTCAAGGGCACGCCGGTGGACGTCATCGTCGAAGTGGCGGTGGAGTTCACGCTCCGCTGAACGCGGAAGGACATCTGCGATGGACACGCTCATGCTCGTCATCACGGGAGTCTCGGTGCTCGTGGCCGCCACGGCGTCGTTCGTGGCGTGGCGCGCCATCGGCGCGGAGCGCCGGCGAAGCGCGGCCCGCGTCGCCGCGCTCGCTGCCGCCGCGGAGGTCCCCGC
>JALHON010000160.1 GCA_022842985.1 Acidobacteriota bacterium
ATTCCCGCCACTCCGGTGCCACGGCGTTGGCACGCCTTTGGAAGCTGGAGGGGACGCAGGTGTCCCGTTGAGCGTCTCCCTCCGCGTCCAGGTCTGGCGAGTGTTCCTCGCCGGCGCGCTGTGCCTGCTCGCGGCTACGGGCGCCGCCACCGCCGCTGCAGGTCAGTCCGACGTCTCGCCGGGCCTCACGCCGGCCGCTTGAGCGGAGCTGGCGCTGGCGCGCTGCCAGGCCGAGGCGGCTGAGTGGCGGCGCGACGACGAGGCGCTGGCGGCACGCCTTGCCGCCGGCACGCCGTCTGTCGAGCAGGCGTCGTTCCTCGATCGGGAGCACACGGCTCGTGCCCTCGCCAGACGGAACGCGCTGCGCGGCGGCCTCGCGCGCCTCGGCACGTTGACGTTCGGCATCGACCCGAAGGTCTCGATCGACGGCGCCGCGCCCGAGTCGCTGCGGAAGGTGCTGGAAGGGCTGCTCGCCGGGCTCGACATCTGCGAGCTCGAAGCCGTCGAGGCCACGATCGTGCTCGGTCTGTTCGGTGTGCCACTCGACGCGGCACTGGCCTCCCGGCTCACGCCCGAGCGGCAGTTCGAGGCGGTGGAGGAGCTGATTCGCGCGCGCCTGGCCGCTGGCGAATCCCTGGAGCGGATCTACGTCGCCCTGCGTCCGCCGTCGGAGGCAGCCTTCCTCGGCGCGCTCGACGCCGTCGTGGCCACGGCGCTCGCGAGGCACGCCGCCGACGGGCGGCCGCGCGACCCGCGCGAATCGTCCCGCCGGCGCGCGTTCCTCGAGTACCTGCCGTACGCCGCTGAGCCGATTCGCATCCAGTTCTACCTGCACGGCAAGGTCGATGCGCTCGAAGGCGCGCTCGGCGTCGCCCTGCCGGACGGCGTCGACCAGATGCTCTTCGCGATGGTACGCGGACGGTTTCACGATTCGCTGCCGCGGCTGCGCCGCCTGCGCGCGCAGGCGCCCGACGCCGTGGTGCGTGCCCTCACGCCGACGCTCGACGAATGGTTCCGGCGCGTGGCGCTGCCGGGCCTCGGCCGCGCGCTCAGGCGCGACCCGCACGCGGCCTACTGGTTCTTCGTGCAGTCGGGCGGTGTCGTGCAGGCCGGAACGGCCTCGACGAACTCCGCCGTCACGGTGCCGGCACCGGCATTCGTCCTGAAGGATCTGCGCGGTCTCGGGCTCGACGCCGCCATCGCCCGGATGGGCGCGGCGCGGCTGCCGGTGAGTTACCAGCAGGCGCACGCCCGCGTGGAGGCGGCGTTCACCAACGTGACGCTCTCACGCGCGGAGCTGGTGGACCGGCTCGAACGGCGTCGCGTGCCGCCGCCTGTCGCCGCCAGGCTGCGCGCACTCATGGCGCACGAGCGCAAGCAGACGCTGTCGTCCCTCGATGTCTTCACGCTGCTCATCAGGGACGCACATCTCGTCCGCGGCCGGCTCGACGACGAGGTCGTGCGGACCGGCATCGACATCTTCTTCGAGGCGAAGTCCGATCTCGTCGATGCCGAGGTGCAGCAGGTGTTGCGGGAGACGCCAGCCGCCGATCCGCGGCTGGCGGACTACCTGCGCACGACGGCGGCGATGATGCTCGAGCGCGAGCGCCGTCAGGCGACGCACGGCGCGTTCCGCGAGGGCACGGGCGGCGGCGCGGTAGGCTGGCTGCGCGGCCGCACGGTGGGCAGCTCCGTGCCGGTGAGCCTCGCGGCGCCGGGCGGTATCACCGGGCCGGCGTTCGCCGACCTGGTCGACGTGCTGACGCCGAAGAACCGCGATTCGGGCAACGACTACCGGGGCCGTGCCGTCAGCGGCCTCGATCTCGTGCACGATGGCCGCGAGTACCACGCGGCGCTGCTCGAGGTGATCGACACGTCGCGGCACTTCCTCAACATCTCGTCGTTCGACTGGAAGACCGATGCCGGCGGTCGCGACATCGCCTACCGCCTGATGGCGAAGAAACTCGGCATCGATGGCGCCGGCTACGCGCGGTTCTTCGCCACGTTCGCCGGCGGGCTGCCGCTCGACCCCGAGGCGCCTGCCGTCGTGGCGTTCTACGACATTCCGGCGACGCGGATGAAACACCTGCTCGTCTGGCACGCGTTCATGACGAGTGACCATCCGGACGTCGCGACGGCACGGGCTGCCGCCCTGGCCGCCGGCGCGTCGCTTGCCTGCACGACCGTGGCGACCTGCGGCGATCTCTCGGCCCTGGCCGCACTCACGGCACCGCGCGACGAGGCTGGCGCGGCACCACCCGAGCGGCTGCGAGCCTGGCAGGCCTACCGCCACATCGCGGCGCTCTTCGCCGAGGGGCCGCGCAGCCCGGGCGGCACTCCGATCCACGCCTCGCTCGCCGGCTACTCGGAGCACGCGGCCGCGGTGCGCCGGTTCGTGCGCCGCGCCGGTCTGCGCCGCGCCGACCGCCCGGACGAACCCTTCCCGATCAGCATCGTCGCCGACGGCAAGCAGCCCTTCTTCAACATGTCCTGGGGCCAGCGCAGCGAGCAGTTCCCGTACGTGCTCACCGAGCCGGTGCGCGACGTCTACTTCCTGCTGCTGGAGTTCGACGTGCACGTCGTGCTGTGGAAGGGGCCGGTCGAGTTCCCGTGGCACGCCGGCGCGGTGCCGTGGCCCGGCCGCAAGGTGCTCGGCCGCGTGCCGTTTCCGTTCGTGCCCTGGCCGTGGCTCTCGGCCGTGCCCGGTTTCGGCTGGGCGAACGCCGCCACGAGCCTCGGCCTGCAGTGGGTGCTGGCCTCCGATCTGCGGATCTGGTGGGCTTCGGTCAACCACACCAAGAGCTGGTCGAGCGAGTCGCTGGCGCTCGAAAGCGGCATGGGCATGGGCTCGAAGTACTTCAACGAGTACGAGACCCACAAGACCTGGCACGACATGGGCGTGCTGGCGCGCGGCGACATCGTCGATGACGTCAACGACCACTTCGTGGACGTCTTCAATCAGGCGCGCGTGAACAACGCCGGGCTGCCGGCGGCGCGCGGCGTGCGTGTGCCGAAGCTGCGTTACGCGGACTACGAGCCGGGGCCGCACACCGACGTCAACGGCGACGCCTCGCGCGCGTGGCTGCTCACGACGCATCCGGAGCGCGGTGACGCCAACTATCGCGGCGTCTATCTGGCGGCGCTCGCGGCGGCGCGGCACAACATCTACATCGAGAACTCGTTCTTCTCGGACCCGCTCATCGCGCGGATGCTCATGCGCAAGGCGCGGGAGTTCCGCGCCCGCGTCTCGTGCGAGGGGCTCGACGATCACGCGTGCGCGCGGCGCCGGCGCGACGCGGTGCAGATCCACATCGTGCTCCCGGACCTCACCGACAAGCCCATCGTGGATGCCGTCGGCGCCTCCGACTTCCACGAGATGCTGCATCTCGGCATCAAGGTGCACCGCTGGAACCCGCGGCAGGGCTGGTCGGCCTCGCGCATGCTGCACTCGAAGGTCTGGCTCATCGACTACGAACCGGGCCGCGGCGGTCTTGCCTACGTGGGGGCCGCCAATGCCACGCAGCGGAGCCACCTGGCCGACAACGAGGCCGGGATCCTCTCGAACGATCCGGCATTCGCGGCGCAGGTGCACGACCGGATCTTCGTGCCCGACACCACCGTGGCATCGCGGCAGGAGACGGTGGAGAACCTCTACGTCGTCCGCAATTCCAACGCCGCCGTGCGGGCGAGCCGGTGGCTGCGCCGCCTGCTCGTCGAGCTGTTGTGGATGGTCTGACATGCGTCGCGTGTATCGGGTCGGCCTGCTCACCGCGCTGCGCGTGGCCATCCTGGCTGCGCTGCCCGGCGTCGTGGCCGCGCAGGAGGTGCCGCCGCCCGTCGTCGCGCCGGCGGCAGGCGTGTTCCAGGAAGCGCTCGTCACCGGCATCTCCCTGCTGCACGACAACGACGGCTGGCCCCATCCCGGGAACTCGTTCAAGGACGACAACTACTCGGCGGGCCTCGAGATCCGGCTGAACGGCCGCGCCGTGCGGCGGGCCGGGCTGACGCGGCCTCTCGAAGGACTCGACTGGCTGACGCGCGTGGACCGGCGGCACGCGAGTGGCTCGCGGCTGTTCCACTCGGCGCAGCTCTTCGGGCTCGCGTATACACCCGACGTGCTCGATACCGACGTGCCGCAACGCGACGACCGCCCGTTCGCGTCGCTCGTCGGCCTCGCGGCGCGGCGCACCTCGGTGCACGGCCCGGCGAGTGACCGCGTCTGGTCGAGCGAGTTCGCCATCGGCGTGCTCGGGCTCGACGCGGCGCGCCACGTGCAGACGCTGCTGCATCGCACGCGGCGCTGGATGACGGGCAACCCCACGCCGGTCGATCCGCTCGGTTGGACCAATCAGATTTCCGACGGCGGCGAGCCGACGGCGCTCTATCGCGTGAGTTACGAGCGCCTGCTGGCGGGAGACGGCGCGGGCCAGCGGCGCAAGCACTGGCAGGTCACCGGCGCGCTCGAGGGCAGCGTGGGTTATCAGACGAATGCCTCGGCGGCCATCACCGCCCGCGCCGGAGTGTTCACCTCCGAGTTCTGGGAGTTCACGAGCGGCATCCGCAGTGCCGGCGTGGGACGGCAGCAGCCGGCCGCGGCCGGGGGGCGGCGCTGGGAGCTCTTCGCCTTCGGCCTCGCGCGCCCGCGTGTCGTCGCGTGGAATGCCCTGCTGCAGGGGCAGTTCCGCGAGAGCGAACACACCGTGCGCGTGAAGCGCCTCGTCGGCGAGTGGGAAGGTGGCGCAGGGGCCTCGGTGCCGATGGGGACGTGGCACCTGCAGGCCGTCGTGCAGTTCGCGCAGGGACGCACGACCGAGTTCGTCGCCCCGAAAGCCCGGCTCTACACCTGGGGCACGATCATGCTGATGATGAGCCGGAGCGCCGGCCGCTGACCCGTACCGTGCGTCAGTGCGTGAGCGTGTAGAGCACGGCGTTGATCCCGACGGCGTAGCCTTCGGGCGAGAACTGCAGGAAGAACTCGTGGTCCTCGCCTTCGCGCTCCCAGGCGTCACCGATGTCGGTGTTGTGCGTCATGAGCACCATGATGCGGCCGTGACTGTCGGCGATCATGCGGAAGTTCGCCACCGGGCTGTCGGGGCCGCGTTCGGACGTGTCGCCGCCGCTGCGCCGCCAGAAGTTGATGCTCGTCACCTGCGGCAGCGTCTTCACGGTGAACATCGACGTGCGGATCGGATGGTCCGCCGGCACGTCCACGATCTGATGCTCGGGCAGCACCTTGCGCATCTCGCCAGACCACTGATCCCAGGCGCGCGTGCCCCAGAAGTCGTCCACCCAGAGGAAGCCGCCCTTGAGCAGGTAGGCGCGCAGGTTCTCGACTTCGGCCGCGTCGAAGGCTGCCGTGCCGACGTCCGTCGCCATCGTGAAGGGGCAGTCGAAGATCTCGGGGTCGCTCGCGCGCACCACCCAGTAGTTCGGCTCGCCCTCCGGGCCCATGCTGACACGCGTCTTCGTGAGTTCCTTCACGCGGGTGAGCAGGTTGATGGCGGCGTACGGATAGTCGGTGGCCCAGCCCATGCCGTTGGCTTCGCGGCGCACGCTGCGGTACATCAGCTTGCAGTGCGTGAAGGCGCCATCCTGCAGGCCGGGCGTGCGGAAGCGCGGCGGCACCCACGGCCCCTCCGGCAGGCGGCCCCACTGCGCGGCGGCGGTGGCCGACAGCGCGGCGATGGCGAGCAGGAGAGCCAGCCCGGACCAGCGGCGGCGGGTCATGCGCGCATCATACCCGCCTTCGCTCGCTGCGCGCGCTACGGCGAGGCGCGCCCGTGCGCGGCGTCGCTTGGCCGAAGCTCGCCAAGGATTGCCGCGAGCGAAGGCTGGTGGGCCCACCTGGATTTGAACCAGGGACCGACCGGTTATGAGCCGGCTGCTCTAACCGCTGAGCTATGGGCCCGCATTGGCGGGGCGCGGGTCCCCGGGGCTCGGGACTCGGCGCCAGGCGCGCCCTTCATTCTAGGCGAGCCGGTGGCGCGCCGCGCCGTCACATCCAGCGGGCTTTGCGGAACCGGTAGACGAGATACAGGTCGATGGCGACCATCGACGCCAGGGCCGCCGGGTAGCCCCAGGCCCAGTCGAGTTCCGGCATCTGGCGGAAGTTCATGCCGTAGATGCCGGCAATCATCGTCGGCACAGCCACGAGCGCGGCATAGGCCGCCAGGCGCTTCGTGACTTCGCTCTCGGAGATGGTGATGAGCGAGAGGTTCATCGAGGCGGCGGTGGTCACCATGTCGCGCAGATTGTCGATCGACTGCTTGAGCCGCAGCAGGTGGTCGTAGACGTCGCGGAAGTAGTCGTGCAGGCCGGCGCAGATCGGCGGCACGCGGCCGCCGTGCAGCTTGCCGGCCACCTCGAGGAGTGGCCCCGTGGCGTGGTCGAGCACGAGCAGCTTGCGCTTCAGGGTGTAGAGCGCTTCGATCTGCGCGCGCGACGTGTCGCCCGAGAAGATGCGTTCCTCGATCTCCTCGATTTCCTCGGTGATGCGGTCGAGCACGGGGAAGTAGCGATCGACCACCGTGTCCATGAGCGCGTAGAGCACGTACGCGGGTCCGTGCCGGAGCAGCTCCGGCTCCTGCTCGCAGCGCCGCCGCACTTCGGTGAAGCCGTGCTGCGCCTCGCGACGCACGGAGATCACATACTGCGGCCCGACGAAGACCGCCACTTCGCCCGTCTGCAGCTCGTCGCCGGTCCCCGACCACTCGACCATCCGCAACACGACGAAGAGTGACGCGCCGTATTCCTCGAGTTTCGGCCGCTGATGCCCGTGCTGCGTGTCCTCGATGGCGAGTTCGTGCAGGCCGAACTCCTCCTGCAGCGCTTCGAGTTCGCCCGGCTCCGGATCCTTCAGCGCGACCCAGACGAAACAACTGCGCCGCCGCAGGTGCTCCGCGATCGCCGACACCGGAATGTCGGCGAGGCGTTCCCCCTGGTCGTAGACGACGCAGTTGACGAGCATCGGGCGTCTACGCGTCCCACGCCCCGGCGGCCGACGGCGCGCCGAGGGCGATGATGTCGTTGAGGATGCCGGCGGCCGTGACCGCCGGGCCGGCGCCCGGACCGCTCACGACGAGCGGCTCGTCGTGATACCGGGCCGACGTGAACGTGATGAGGTTCCTGGCGCCGCCGGCCGAGCCGAGCGGACTCGTGGCTTCGACCGACACCAGCCGCGCGAACGCGCGCGTGCGCGTGGCGCTCACGACGTAGCGCAGCACATGGCCGCGGGCGGCCGCGCGGGCCACGCGCCTGGTCCAGTCGGCGTCGAGCTCCGGCAGACGCGCCATGAAGGCCGCGAGCGGCAGCTTCTGGTAGGCCGGAGGCACGAGGTTCTCCGGCACCGGCGCCGCGCCGCGATAGCCGAGCAGCCGCGCCAGGATGAGGCCCTTGCGCGCCGCGTCCTGGCCGGAGAGATCGTCGCGCGGGTCCGGCTCCGCGTAGCCGCGCTCGACCGCGTCCTTCACCGCCTCCGAGAACGGACGTCCGCCGCACACCTCCGAGAGCACGAACATGAGCGTGCCGCTCACGCAGCCGTCGACGCGCAGCACCTGGTCGCCGGTTTCGGCGAGTTTCTTGTGCGTGTCGATGACCGGCAGCCCGGCGCCGACCGTGGCTTCGAAGCGGATGGTGCGGCCGGCAGCGGCGGCCGCGGAGAGCAGCCGCGTGTACGACTCCCACGAGCCGGCGAGCGGCCGCTTGTTGGCGAGCACGATGTCGAAGCCGCGTTCGATCGCCGCATGCAGGATAGGCGTCGTCTCGTCGCTCGTGACATCCACGAGCACCGGCCGCGACACTGCGTGGCTCGACATGAAGCCGAGCGCCTCGAGGGCGCCGGCCGGCTTGCCGCCGATCGCGGTGAGCAGGGCGCCGCTGTCCTTCTGTTCGGCCAGCGATCGCAGGCGCTTTTCCGGCAGGCCGCGGGCGTCGAACACGTAGCCGGAGCGGTCCAGCAGGCCGACGATGCGCACGCGGTGTTTCGCCGGCGAGGTCGCGATGAGCGTCGCGAGCGCCCGGCCGACACGGCCGAAGCCGAGCAGCACGACGTCGGTCGAGGGGCGCACGGGCGGCCGTCCGCCGCCGATCTTCGAGAGCTGGAAGGCGCTGTGCACCTTGCGGGCGGCCATGGCGGCATCGGCGCCCGGGACCACGAACGAGATGTTGCGCTCCGACGAACCCTGCGCGATCGCCACGATGTTGATGGCGCTCGTCTCGAGTGCGGTGAAGACGCGGGCCGCGATGCCGGGCGTGCCGGCCATGCCGTCGCCGACGACGGCGATGACCGACATGTCGGGACGCGCCGTGACGCCGTCGATGAGGCCGCCGGTGATCTCCTCGCGGAAGGCGCGCCGCAGGCTGGCGACGGCGCGTTCGGCTTCGGCCTCGGGCAGCGTGAAGCCGATCGAACTTTCGGACGAACCCTGGAAGATGGTCGAGACCGACAGCCGCTCGGCGTCGACCGCGGCGAACGTGCGCGCGGCGATGCCGTGCACGCCCACCATGCCCTTGCCGGCCACGGTGACCACGGCCTGCTTCGGCAGCACGGCCACGGCCTTCACGGGATACGCGGTGGACACGTGGCGCCCGGCCACGATCGTGCCGGGCCGCGTCGGCTCGAGGAACGACCGCACCTCGAGCACCACCTTCGTGCCCGAGATCGGGATGAGAGCGCGCGGATGCAGCACCTTGGCGCCGTAGTGCGCCACTTCCGCGGCTTCCTGGTGATGGAGCTGCGGGATGAGACGCGTGTCGGGCACGAGCTTCGGATCCGACGTCAGGATGCCGGGGACGTCCTTCCAGAGCGTCACCATCGGTGCGTTGAACGCGCGGCCCATGAGTGTGGCGGTGAGATCGGAGCCGCCGCGGCCGAGCGTGGCGACGCCGCCTTCGGGCGCGCGGCCGATGAAGCCGGGCACGACCGGCACGGTGCGCGCCTTGAGCAGCGGCTGCAGCACCTTGCGGGTCTTCGCCACCGACTCTGGGATGAGCGGACTGGCGCCGCCGAAGTGGCCGTCGGTCACGACGATGTCCACGGCGTCCACGTACTGCGCGCGGCGTCCGGCGCGGGCGATGGCCGCGGCGAGCAGCATGGCGGAGAGCCGCTCACCACGCGCCACCAGCAGATCGCGGGTGCGCGGCGAGAGATGGCCCAGGATGCCGACGGCCGTGCAGATGTCGGCGTACTCGCCGATCGACGCCTCGATCTCGGCGAGCGCGGCGCGCCGGGCGGTGCCGCGCGGCAGCAGCGCCTCGGTGGCCCGCTGATGTTTCTGCCAGAGCGTGACCGCCGTGGCTGCCGATTCGCGCGGACGTCCGTGCACGGCGTGGTCGGCGCCGAGCAGCAGCAGGTCCGTCACGCCGGCGAGGGCCGAGGCCACGACGATGAGCGGGCCGTCGTGCGCGGCGATTCGCGTGGCGGCCGCACTGACGGCGGTGGCATCGGCGAGCGAGGCGCCGCCGAATTTCCAGACGTGCGGCGCAGCGGTGGGCGTGGCGGCGGGGCGTGGCGCGCGGGCGGTGGAGCGGACGGATGATGAACGGGTCTTGGCCATGGTGTGGAAGCGTCCCCCACATCCTACCGCGTGACCTTGCTGGTTCCGGTTGCGTAGACGATGCGGAGGCCGTATCGTCCCCATCAGATGGCGTCGCGACTCGTCCGGATGTGTGGCGTGGTGTCGGGCCTGGCCCTGACGCTCGCCGTGGTGTGGACGTCCGCGCCGGTGGCCGGGCAGTCGCCGGGCGTGCTCGCCCGCGACACGGCCGTGCCGATGCGCGACGGCGTGGTGCTGCGCGCAGACGTGTGGCGTCCGGCCGGTGAGGGGCGCTATCCGACGCTCGTCTACCGCACGCCCTACGGCAAGACCGGCACCACCGACAGCGCGATCGTGAAGAAGGCGGTGGCGCGCGGCTACGCCGTGGTCGTGCAGGACGTCCGCGGGCGCTACGCCTCCGATGGCCGCTACGTGGCGTACCAGCAGGAAGGCGCCGACGGCTACGACACCATCGAGTGGGCGGCCGCGCAGCCCTGGTCGAACGGCAAGGTCGGCACGTTCGGCCTGTCATATCCCGGGGCGGTGCAGTGGCTCGCCGCCATCCAGTCGCCGCCGCATCTCGTGGCGATGGTGCCGGCGATGACCTTCGCCTCGCCCTCGCACTTCTGGTACACGGGCGGCGTGTGGGACGGCTCGTGGCTCTACTGGACCTGGCGCAACATCGCGCCGGACCTGCGTCGCCGGGCCGGCTTGCCGGGAGAGACCACGACGCGCGCGGCGGCCGCCAGCTGGCCGACGGCGGGCGTGGCGGCGCAGGAGTTCCTGCCGCGTCTCGAGCTGCCGGCCTTCAAGGGCGTGGCCGACTGGTATTACGAGTGGATGCGGCACGGCCCCTACGATCCGTGGTGGGACTGGGCCGAGCTGGCGGGGAAGTACGGCCGCGTCTCGGCCGCCGTGCTCAACATCAGCGGCTGGCACGATGAGATGTACGGGCCGATCGGCGCCGTCACCAACTTCTCCGAACTCGTGCGGTCGCGGGGCGGCAACGCGCGCACGGCGCGCACGCAGGTGGTCATCGGCCCGTGGACGCACGGCTCCGACTGGGACGACCCGAAGGTCGGCGCGCGTGACATGGGCACGGCCTCCGTCGTCGACTACGACGAGCTGGTGTTGCGGTGGATGGACCGCTGGATGAAGGACGCCGCCAATGGCGTGGACGCCGAGCCGCCCGTGCGCACCTACGTGATGGGCGCGAACGCCTGGCGCACCGGCGCGGCGTGGCCGCCCGAGGCCGACCGCCGCCCGCTGTATCTCGCCGGCCGCG
>JALHON010000161.1 GCA_022842985.1 Acidobacteriota bacterium
GCCGCCGCCGTCGTGGCCCCACCGCCGGAACCCGCTCCGCCGCCCCCGTCCCCCGCCGAGGTGCGAGCCGAGACCGAGCCCGCACCACCGCCGCCCGCGCCGCGTCCGGTGCGGTTCTTCGCGGATGGCCTCTTCGGCAAGGAACGCCGCGTGCGGCCGCTCGACGACGAGGCGCTCATCGGCACCGGCGACGGTGAGTTCGCGCAGTGCACGCCGCTCGTCGGCCTGAAGGGCGGCGTGGCGCGCCGGTTCGACAACAACTGGGAGTTGGGCGGCGCCGCTGGTGTCGCGCTCAGTGTCGTGCGCGACGACAACAAGGTGCGCGAGCACGCGCTCTTCGTCGAAGCGGAAGTGAACCGCTGGATCGGGCGCGGCTTCGTCGGTGGCGGCGTGGGTCTCTGGGACCTGACGCGCAGCGACACGATCACGCCCGCGGCGATGGTCCACTTCGGACTGCCCGTGGCCGACCAGCTGCGCTTCCCGATCTACTTCCTGCTCGAAGGCCGGCTGTTCCTCGACAACGCCGACGACATCGACAACAACTACCAGTTCTGGGGCGGCCTCCGCATCAGGTTCTGATCCACCGCCCGGCAGGCTCAGGCGCGTCCGGCGTGACGCGCCAGGGCCTGCACGCGCGCCACACGCCCGGCCACCATCGTGCCGCCGGGGTCTACCGCGGGATTCACCGGCACGAGCAACGTCGTCTCTTCCCGACGCGCGAGCACGTTCGACGCCACGAGCGCACGCATCATCCAGATGGCCGGCTCGACGCCCGCACACGGCACGCCCACCCAGCCCGGCGTGACCGAAGGCGCCGCCGCGAGTTCCCCCTGCGCGGCGAACGCCTGCACGAGGGCCACCGCTGCCGCGGGATCGAGCGTGGTGACGTCAGCCACCGGCGGCACGACCACGCCTTCGAGCGACAGCTCGTGAAAGAGCGCACGAATCGCCGCCTGCTGGCTGTACGGCATGTGATCCACCCAGTAGTGCGAGGTCTTCGACACCACCGTGATCACATTGCGGATTTCCTTCTCCACGCGGAAGGCGGGCGCGGCCGGCAGCGACACGTGGATGCGTCCACGCCGAGCCGCCACGTTCTCCATGACGATCGCGCGCGTCATCCACTCCGCCATTGCCTCGCCGTGACACGCCACGGGCACCCACCCGGGCGCCTCAGACGGGCGCGCGTCGAGCCCGGTCGCGAGTGCGATGCCGCGGCGAATTTCGGTCACCACCTCGTCGAAGCGATCAGGAGCGGCGGCCACCTCGGCGGCGGTGCCCGGCGCCAGCCAGCGGCCCTTGTGCGGCGGTCCGCCGGCCATCGCGAGATCGCAGAACCCCTGCCACATGCGGTCCCACGCCACCTGGCCGCCGTCGTCGTAGACGAACGGCGCGGATCGCATCGGCACCGGCGTCATGTCCTGGTAGCGCTCGCGGTACTGCGGCGGCAGGAGCACGGCAAGCCGCGCGTCGAGCCGCGCGAGCGCGTCTGAAAGGCTGACGTCCGTCACCCTCTGAGCGTAGCGCAGGATACGGGCTCGGCAGGGGCGCACGAGCTTCGGCGACCGGGTCGTGACAAGGGTGTGACGGGGACATCGGGGAGGGGGGCGCCGCGCGCCGCGATTGTGTCCCGATGCCGGCTCAGTCGGGCGGCAGCCGCTTCGGATTCCAGGCGATCTCCCAGAGATGCCCGTCCGGACAGAGGAAGTAGCCGGCATAGCCGCCGTAGAACGTGTCGGCCGGCGCCTTCACGATCCGCGCGCCCGCCGCCGACGCCTGTGCCAGCAGTGCGTCCACCTCCTCGCGGGCGCGGACGTTGTGCGCGAGGCTCATGTTCGTCGGCGCCGCCGCATCCACCGGGAGGCCGGTGTCGCGGGCGAGGCTCGCGCGCGGCCAGAGTGCCAGCGTCAACGCCGGCTGCAGCTCGAAGAAGGCGACGGCGCCGTGCTCGACCTCGGCGCCGACGATCCCACGCGTGGGCAGCCCGAGGCCGTCGCGGTAGAACGAAACGGCCCGCTCGAGATCGTCCACGCCGAGAGTGATGAAGGAGAGGCGCGGCTCCACGCGACCATTCTAGGCGCGGGGAGGCGCACCGCGTGCACCGGCTCGCGCAGGCCGTCCGCGCCGGTCCGGCTACTCGCCGGCCCGGATGAGCGGCACCATCAGGAAGTCGTACATCTGCTGCATCATGTCGAGCACGCGGTCGTCGGTGGCTTCAGGCGTTCCGCCGGGGGCCGGAGGTTCGGGCCGGTAGCGGAGCCGCAACATCGCGTCACGCGCCGCGTCTTCGCCGTCCAGATCCGCAATGAGCCCGATGCTGAGGTCGATGCCGGCCGACACGCCGGCCGACGTCCAGTACTTGCCGTCGCGCACGTAGCGCGCCGGGGTGAACCGGGCGCCGTAGCGCTCCAGCATCTGGCCGGCCCGGTACCAGTTGGTGGTGGCCGTACGGCCACGCAGCAGCCCGGCCGCGCCGAGCACCCACGACCCCGTGCAGACACTGGTGGTGTAGCGGCTGCGCTCGTCGATCCGGCGAATCCACGCGAGGGTCGCATCGTCCTGCGTCATTGCCCAGGTGCCGGTCGAGCCGCCAGGCACGACCAGCACGTCGAGCCGGTCCACACTCGCCGCCGCGCGCGGCACGACCAGTTGCGTGCGACCGCTCTGCACCCGGTCACCATCACCCACGCGCAGCAGCTGGACGTCGGCATTCCGCAATTCGGACAACATGGCCAGCGGGCCGATGGCGTCGAGCGTGAAGAACCCGTCGTAGACGAGGATCCCCACACGCACCGGCGTCGCCGCGCCCGCGGCCGCGCGGCCGGCCGTCCGACTCCCGCCGGCCCGCAACGTGAGGCCATCGAGAACCGTCGACTCGGCCGCCAGCGCCGCTACGATCGCCGGCGGCGTCGTGGCCGGGGTGCCGCCATCGAGCGGAGCTTTCGGGTCGTATTCCAGGTCGAGCATGGCGCCCTGGAGGTTGGCGCGCCCGCCGATCGCTTCGACGAGCGCGAGTCCGAGGTCGAGGGCACCGGTGCCACCCACCGACGTCCAGTACTTGTCGTCACGCGTGTATCGAGCGTCACGGTAGCGGGCACCGAGCGCGGCGGCGTTCGACTCGGCCGCCGGCCAGTCGAACGCGATCGTGCGCCCACCGAGGGCCCCGGCCCGTGCCAGCAGCACCGATCCGTAGCCGATACCAGCCGTCAGTATGGTCGTGCGATCGGTCGCGCCGAGCCATCGCATGAGATCGCCGTCGGCGAGCGCCGCCGCGATCGCCCGGGGGGCACCGCCGGGAACGATCAGCACGTCGAGGGCGGCCACGTCACGGATGGCCCTGTGCGCGACAACCGGCACGAGATCGGTGGCGACCACGCCTGCGTCGCGGGCCACGTAGTCCACCGACACGTGCATCAGCTCCGACAGCGTGACCATCGCGCCGACGGCTTCGACGGTGCTCACGCCCTCGTAGAGCAGAATGCCGATGGAACGGACGGACAACGCCGGCGTGCCGAGTACGTCGCCCATCACCCGCTGATGATTGAGCATGGTCATGCGCGGCAGCTTGACCCGGTCGGCGCGGCCGTACTGATACGGCTGCCACTCGGCGCGAGGCCAGCCCACATAGGCCACGGCCCCCACCGCGAGCACGAGGACGACGAGCAACGCAGGACGAACGAACCGGCGGATGGACATGACAGCTCCCGGCGGCACGCGAGGACCGGTCGTGGTCACCCCGCCCGGCGCGGCCAAGGCAGCCTACGCGAGGACACCTGGCGCTGGGGCTGCGTCTTCTTGTCGCGCCCTGGCCACTGTGCGGCCGTTACGGCGCGCCACCGTCACCGCCCGCGGGACGCGGGTGCTCGGGCCACGTGACAGCCAGCCCTTCGCGAGCTCGAAGAGCACGACCGGACGCGACGCATGCACCTCGAGGAACTCGTAGAGCGTCGTGAGCGCGGACCTGACCGCTCAGTCTCCGGCCACGAGGACGCCACGACGAGGGTGGCCATCCTTGCCGCCGGGGAGCGGCCCATCGCCGGGAGTACCGTCACCCTGCGGCGTGGGGTGCGGCGGTGTCTTCGCGTGCGGCTTCTCCGTCTGGACGTCGAGTCCGACCGAGGCCGTATCGACGTCCTGATCGGTGGCCGCGTCCGTGGCCGGTGAGCTCGAGGGGGCGACGGTGACACCCACACCGACCTCGGGCGGCGTGGCTTCCTGCTGCTGCCCCTGCCCTTCGTTCTCCATCTCGGCCACCTGGTCCTGCGTGCGCTTCATCGTGGTGTTGCGGGTCATGTCTGGGTCCTCTTCGAAGGTGTTCCGCCGCTCAGGCCGCGTGTGGGCCCGACGCGTGCGGAGGCGTTCACCGCCCTGGCGTCACGGGGCGACGACGACGAGGGTGTTGCGCACCGTGTAGCCGGGGGCCTTCTCTTTCGCGATGGTCTCGGCGAAGAACTTCTGCGCCGCCGACGGCACGCGGCCCTCGAGTGTCACGGTCTTCGCGACGTGGTCGGTGTCGACGTTGATGTGACTCGCATCCACCCGCGCGTCGGCGGCGAGCGCCATCTTCACGTCCATCGTCTCCACGGCGGCCCCGGCGGCCTTGCCGCCCTCGACCACCGCGTCGCCGGTGGCGCGGGCGGCGTCCGACACGGCGGCGCCGACGTTCTTCGCCGCATCGCTCGCGGCGTTGCCGGCGCGGTCCGCGGTGGTGGCGGCATCGCGCACGGCGGCGTCGGCGCCACGTTCCGCACGGTCGCTGCACGCGGCCGTCACGGCGATGGCCGCGATGGCCGCGGCGATGCGCGACCTCGAACTCATGCGTGTCATGTCTGCCTCCTGGGTGCCCGGGTCAGGGCTCGGTCGCCACCGCCACTCCGCAACGGGCCGACACAGGGCAGGAGAGCAAGGGATGTGCCGCGTTTTTCGTGGCGATTCGCGGACGGCGCCGCACACGCGTTACCCCCTTTGGGTAGCCGGCGGACGCAGATCGAACACGCGGCTCCCCGCCCCCGCCCCTGCACGTTCGCTGCTATCCTTACGGCCCACGAGGCAACGGGACATGAGCAGACGCTGGCACGCGACGTATCGACTGGTTCTGGGCATCACACTCGGCACGCTCGTGAGCGCGTGCGGCGGCTCGTCGTCTGCCCCGGCGACGGCGCCGGTCGAGACAGCGCCCACGCTCGACGCCCCGGAGATCGCCGACGCGCTCAAGGGCTTCCAGGGCAGCGCCATCAAGCAGCACATGAGCGTGCTGGCGGATGACGCCCTCGAAGGGCGCGGCCTCGGGTCGCCCGGCTACGAACAGGCGCTGCAGTACGTCGAGAAGACCGTGACGTCGTTCGGCCTGGCCCCGGCCGGTGAGAACGGCGGTTTCCGCCAGCGCGTGCCACTGCGCAACAGCGTCGTCGTCGAATCGGGCAGCGCGATGAGCGTGCGCGGCCCGGCCGGCACGAAGCGCCTTGCCTACGGCAAGGACTTCCTGCTGAGCGCCGATCCGCTGCGCGCCGAGGTCCGCCTCGAGGATGCGCCCGTCGTGTTCGTCGGCTACGGCGTCAGCGCGCCCGCGCTCGGCTACGACGACTACGGCGCCGGCATCGACGTGACCGGCAAGGTCGTGGCCTACCTGAGCGGCGCGCCGGCGACGCTGCCGAGCAACGAACGCGCCTACTACTCGTCGGGCGCCGTGAAGGATGCCGAAGCGGTGAAGCGCGGCGCCATCGGCATCATCAGCTTCACCTCACCCGACGACCCGCGCTTCCGCTGGGACGTGAGTGTGGCCACCGGCAAGCAGGGCGGCTACGCGTGGGTGGACGCGCAGGGGCGGCCCAATCGCGGCGATCCGGCGCTGCGCGGCGCTGCCTCGCTGAATCACTCGGGCGTGGCCGCGCTCTTCGCCGGCGCGAAGACCCCGGCCGCGGACGTGTTCGCCGCGGCCGCGAAGAGCACGCCGCAGGCGTTCGACCTGGCCACGCGCGTGTCGATTGCGACGACCTCCACGCACACCGACGTCGAGAGCGCGAATGTGGTCGCCCGTCTCGAAGGCCGCGACCCGGCGCTGCGCAACGAACACGTGGTCTACATCGCGCACGTCGATCACTTCGGCCGCGGCGTCGCCATGAACGGCGATGCCATCTACAACGGCGCGCACGATAATGCCTCTGGCGTGGCCATCGTGCTCGACGTGGCGCGGGCCTATGCCGCGCTGCCCACCAAGCCGCGGCGCTCGGTGCTGTTCCTCTTCGTCACCGCCGAGGAACGCGGCCTGCTCGGCTCCGACTACTTCGCGCGCCATCCGACCGTGGCCAAGGACGGCATCGTCGCCGATCTCACGCTCGACATGCCCTTCCTCTTCCACCCGCTGCTCGACATCGTGCCCTACGGCGCGCAGCATTCGTCACTCGCGGCCCCCGTCACGAAGGCGGCGCAGAAGCTCGGGATCGCCATCGGCACCGATCCGATACCGGAGCAGGTGCTCTTCATCCGCAGCGACCACTTCAGCTTCGTGCGCCAGGGTGTGCCCTCGCTGTTCATCAAGAGCGGCTTCCAGACAGGCGATGCGCGCGACGGCGCCGCCATCAATGCCGCCTACCGGCGCGATGTCTACCACAAGCCCAACGACGACATGTCGCAGCCGTTCGACTTCGACGCCGGCGCGAAACATGCGCAGCTCAACTTCCTGACGGGCTGGCTCGTGGCCGAAGAGACGGCGCGGCCCACGTGGAACCCCGGCGACTTCTTCGGCGGCGTCTTCGGCGGGGCGGCCACTGCGGCCCCTGCCGCGACACCGGCCCCGGCCACGAAACCCTGACGCGATGGCGCTCGCACGGCACACTCGCATCTTCGTGCTCGCCGCCGCGCTCGCGGCCGGCTCCGTCTCCGCCGCCTTCGCGCAGCGCCCCGCCGGGCACCTCGTGGTGATTGGCGGCGGCACGCGGCCGGCAGCGGTCAACACGCTCATCGCCCGGCTCGCCGGCGGCGCGAAGGGCCGGCTGCTGATCTTCCCGCAGGCCAGTGCGGTGGCGGAGACGGGGCCCGAACTCGCGACGGAGTTCCGTGCCCTTGGGGTGGGCACCGTCACGGTCATCACCGCGGACCGCGCGGCCGCCGACACCGACGCGGTGCTGCGACAGACCGACGGCGCCACCGGCGTGTACTTCGCCGGCGGCGACCAGAATCGCCTGATGGCCGTGCTGCGCGGCACGAAGCTCGAAGCGCGGCTGCAGGCGCTATACCAGCAGGGTGCCGTCATGGCCGGCACGAGCGCCGGCGCGGCGGTGATGAGCCGCGTGATGATCACGGGCGACGAACAGCGTCCGCTCACGAAAGACCAGGACTGGCAGACGATCGAAGCCGAGAACGTCGTGACCGCGCCGGGCCTCGGCCTGCTCGACGACGTGGTGGTCGACCAGCACTTCGTGCGGCGGCGCCGCCACAACCGCCTCATCAGCCTCGTGCTCGAACAGCCGGCGCTGCTCGGCGTGGCCATCGACGAAGAGACGGCCACGTGGGTGAAGCCGGATCGCACCTTCGAGGTCGTGGGCAACGGCCCCGTGCTCGTGTTCGACGCGAAAGGCGCGACCACGGCGCGCGATACCGCCGGCCCCGGGCTGCGCGGGTCGGACCTGCGCCTGCACGTGCTGCGCGCCGGCGCGGTCTACGACCTGGGCACGCGCACCGTGCGCCGCAACGCGCCGACGCCCTGACGGCGCCCGGCTACTCGTCGCTCACCGGGATGGCGACGGTGCTCTTGATCTCGCGCAGCGCGAAGTTCGACTTGATCTGCTGCACGGCCGTGCTCGTGAACACGGCTTCCTTGAGAAAGTGTTCGTACTCGCGCGTACTGCGGGCGACGACGCGCATCAGATAGTCCGCATCGCCGGTCATCGAATAGACGTCGAGCACTTCGGGCCGGCGCAGCATCGTCTCTTCGAAGGCGCTGATGCCGGCGCGGTTGTGCTGGCTGAGCGTGACGTGGGCGAACACGGTGTCGTGGTAGCCGATGCGCGAGGCGTCGATGCGCGCCACGTAGTCCTTGATCACCCCCCGCTGCTCGAGGCTCTTGAGCCGCCGCCACGTGGGCGAGGTCGAGAGCCCGATGCGCGCGGCCAGTTCCTGCACGGTGAGACGGCCGTTCTCCTGTAGCGCCACCAGGATGGCGCGTTCGTAGCTGTCGAGCGTGATGCGCGTATCGGCCATGAGCTTTCCCCCGTTGTCGCGGCTCGGAATTCCCCCGAAACCGCGCTGACAGGCAAAATATTCCCACAGATAGCCCATTTATGGCCAGAACAGACTCGACAAGTCCTTATCTTGGACAAAAGAGGGAACACTTGCCCCGGTTCCAAGGTGTAGCGTTGTCTTACGGCCGCGCAGGCCGCACGTGAGTACCCGGCGGAGGCCCCCGACATGGCAACTTCGGTGTCAGCACCAGGCAACGCGACCCCCACGGCCGGCACCGCCCGCGACTGGGCCGCCGTCGTGCACCTGCTGCACGTCTCCCGCGGCCTCGACCAGCTCGAAGAACAGGTGCTGGTGCCGCAGAAGAAGGTCATCTACCAGTTCTCCGCGCGCGGCCACGACCTCGCGCAGATCCTGCTCGGCCAGCGCCTGACCCACCGCCACGACGGCGCCTGCGGCTACTACCGCTCGCGCCCGCTGCTGCTGGCGCTCGGCGTGCCGCTCGAAGAAGCACTTGGCTCGTCGATGGCCCGCGCCGGCGGCTATTCGGATGGCCGCGACATCGGGGTCGTCTTCAACTACCCCAACCCCAACGGTCCCGCGGCACTGCCGATGTGCGGCGGCGTCGGCTCGCAGTACACACCCACGGTGGGCTGGGCGCAGGCGGTCGAGTACCGCGAACGTGTGCTCGGCGATGCGGGCTATGCCGGCGCCATCGGGGTCGTGCTCGGCGGCGACGCCTCGGTCGCCACCAACGGCTTCTGGTCGGCGCTCACCATCGCCACCACGCAGAAGCTGCCGGTGCTCTTCTTCATCGAAGACAACGGCTACGGCATCTCGGTGCCGGGCTCGTTCCAGACCCCCGGCGCCGACATCGCCGCCAACCTCGCGAGCTTCGCCAACCTCCACGTCCTGAGCGGCGACGGCACGGAGCCGGCGGAAGCGGCCGGGCTCATCGACGACGCGCTCGCCCACGTGCGATCGCGCAAAGGCCCCTGCCTGCTGCGCCTGCGCGTGCCGCGCCTCGAAGGCCACAGCTTCCAGGACACGCAGACCTACAAGTCGCCGGAGATCGTCGCCGCCGAATGGGCCCGCGATCCGCTGCCGAAACTGGAGACGTGGCTCGTGCCCTCGCGCATGAGCGAACGCGAGTGGAACGCGCAGGCGGCTCGCGCCGCGGCTGACGTGGAACGCGCCCGCGAAGCCGCCGAGGCCCGCCCGGTGGCCGATCCCGCCACGGTGACGCGGTTCGTGTTCTCCGATCCCGAGCCGCAGCGGCAGGGCGGCCTGCGCGCCGAGGGGGTGCGGCTGCCGGCCGGCACCGACGTGGCCGCGCCTGAAGGCCCGCGCCTCAACATGGTGACGGCGCTGCGCCGCGTGCTCGATCACGAGCTCACGGTGAATCCACGCATGCTCATCTTCGGCGAAGACGTCGGCCCCAAGGGCGGCGTGCATGGCGTGACGCTCGGCCTGCAGGACAAACACGGCGCCGCGCGCGTCTTCGACACGAGTCTGTCGGAAGAAGGCATCGTCGGGCGCGCCGTCGGCATGGCGCTCGCCGGCCTGCTGCCGGTGCCCGAGATCCAGTTCCGCAAGTACGCCGACCCGGCCGCCGAACAGATCAACGACTGTGGCACGCTGCGCTGGCGCACGCACAACCGCTTCGCGGCGCCGATGGTGCTGCGCATGCCGGTGGGGTTCTTCAAGTGCGGCGACCCGTGGCACAGCCAGACCAACGAAGCGCAGTTCGTGCATGCGCCCGGCTGGAAGGTGGCCGTGCCTTCGAATGCCGAAGATGCCGTGGGCCTGCTGCGCGCGGCGCTGCGCGGTGACGACCCGGTGATGTTCCTCGAACACCGGGCCATGCTCGATGCGGCGTGGGCGCGGCGGCCGTATCCCGGCGACGACTACGTGCTGCCCTTCGGACGCGCGAAGGTGACGATGCGCGGCACCGACCTCACGATCGTGACGTGGGGCGCCATGGTGGAACGCGCCGAAGACGCCGCGAAACAGATTGCGGCCGAGCATGGCCGGTCCGTCGAGGTCATCGACCTGCGCACGCTGATGCCGTGGGACCGCGAGACCGTGCTCGGCTCGGTGCGCACGACGCGCCGCTGCCTCGTGGTGCACGAAGATCTGCGGTCGGCGGGCTTCGGCGCGGAAATCGGCGCCACCATCGCCGAAGACGCCTTCATGCATCTCGACGCCCCGGTCGCGCGCCTGACGATGCCCGACGTGCCCAGTCCCCACAACGCCGTGCTGCTCGACGCGGTCGTGCCGTCGGTGGCGCGCATCCGCGCCCGCGCCGTCGAACTGCTGGAGTTCTAGATGCCTGCCCCTGCCGCCGCGCTCGTGGACGTCCTCGCTCCCGTCGAGCAGGAAGGGACGAAGGCCTCGGTCAAGACCTGGCTGAAGCAGCTGGGCGAGCGCGTCGAACTCGGCGAGCCGCTCCTCGAACTCGAAACCGACAAGGTGGCGATGGAAGTGACCGCACCCGCCACCGGCGTGCTCGCCGAGATCCTCGTGTCCGATGGCGGCGAGGCCGAGAAGGGCGCGCTGCTCGGCCGCATCGCGGCGGCCGACGCGCCAGCGGCTGCGGCGACGGCGGTGGCCAGCG
>JALHON010000162.1 GCA_022842985.1 Acidobacteriota bacterium
CGAAGGCGCCGGCGGGCGGCCAGGTGGCCCCCATGCCGGCAGCCCAGGCGGCGTCCGTGGACGGCCGCGGGGCCTCGGGCGCCAGTGCCGAACCCGCGGGCAGCGACGGCATCACCGCGGCGCCGAGGGCGTCCATCACGCCGCGCCGCACGATCTCGTGCACCAGTGACTGGTCGGCGAAACGCACTTCCGCCTTGGTCGGGTGCACGTTGACGTCGATGCGGTCCAGCGGCACCTCGAGGAACAGATGGATCTCGGGGCTCCGCTCCTTGATCGAGGCCGCCTGGTAGGCGTCGAGGATCGCGTGCGCGATCGTCTTGTCCTTCACGATGCGGTGGTTGACGAAGACGTGCTGCGGGCCGCGCGTGGGGCCGGTATCGGCCAGCGCCGCGACGAGGCCGGTCAGCCGGACGCCGTGTGTCTCGCGGTCGACCGGCACGAGGTCTGGACGGTCGCCGTAGATCTGATACATGCGATCGGCGAGGGTGGCGGCCGGTGGGCATTCCAGCACGCGCTTGCCGCCATTCACGAGCGCGAAGCCGACGCGCGGATGGCAGAGCGCAAGCTGCGTCATGAGCTTCGACACGTGCGCGGTCTCGGCACCGTCGGACTTCAGGAACTTGCGGCGCGCCGGCAGGTTGAAGAACAGGTCTTCGACCGTGATGCTCGTGCCCTCGGGGCCGCCCACGGCGACGACCCGTTCGATCAGCCCGGCGACGACGCGAATCTCGGTGCCGCCGTCGGCGCCGCGTTCGCGCGTGCGCAGCGTGAAGCGCGATACCGAGGCAATGCTCGGCAGGGCTTCCCCGCGGAAGCCGAGCGTGCTGATGGCGCCGAGGTCGTCAGCCGTGCGGATCTTGCTCGTGGCATGACGTTCGAGGCACAGGCGCGCATCCTCGGGCGACATGCCGAAGCCGTCGTCTTCCACGCGCAGCAGGCGTTTGCCGCCGTACTCGATGGTGACGGTGATGCGCCGGGCGTCGGCGTCGAGCGCGTTCTCGACCAGTTCCTTCACCACCGAGGCGGGCCGTTCCACGACCTCGCCGGCGGCGATCTGGTTGGCGAGATCGTCGGGCAGCTTGACGATGCGGCTCACGCGATCACCACCAGCCCGAGCGGCGGAAACCGGCGAACATCGCCACCGAGGCGGCGCCCATGAGGCCGAGGACCCACCAGAACTGCGTCCCGTCGCCGCCCGGGAAGTGCGGCAGCGCGACGTTCATGCCGTAGAGCCCGGTCAGCACGGTCAGCGGGCCGAAGAGCGTCGCCACGACGGCGATGAGCTTCGAAGTCTGTGCCAGCTGAATCGACACGCTCGCGAGATAGGCGTCGAGAATGCCGGTCACGCGGTCCTGGAAGATGATGGCGTCGTCCGAGAGGCGCACGAGCTGATCGTAGACGTCGCGGAACCGGTAGGCGACCTCCTGACCGATGAGGTCGAACTCCCGCCGCGACAGGCGGCCGAGCACGTCGCGCTGCGGGATGACGATGCGCCGCAGGCCGGTGATGTCGCGCTTCACGGCGAGGATCTCGCTCGTGAGGTTCTGGTTCGGACTCTCGAGCACCTGGCGTTCGAGGTCGTCGAGCCATTCCTCGAGCTCGTCGACCTCGGGATGGTAGTGCCCCACCATCGTGTCCATGATGCGGTGCATGAGCGCCATCGGCCCTTCGGCGAGGATGTGGCCGCTCTTGCCGCAGAGGTCGGCGACGTGCGCGATGCTGCGCCGCTTGCCGTCGTGCACGGTGACGAGGAACTGGGCCGACACGAAGAAGTCGGTGTCGTGGGTGTCGAAGGCGTGTTCGCTGGCGTGGAAGTTGATGCCGTGCAGCACGACGTAGAGCAGGCCGTCGTAGGTCTCGACCTTCGGATGATGCGTTGCGCCGAGGGCGTCTTCGACGGCCAGCTCATGGACGCCGAAGACCTCCCGCAGCACCTGTCCGTCGGCCTCGGTGGGCTCCGCCAGGTCGGCCCAGACGTAGGCGCCGCTGCCCGGCAGGAGCCAGGCCGGGTCGAGCGCCTCCACGGCACTCGTCCGGCCTTCCCGATGCACGAAATAGCGAATCAATCCCCGACCTTGACCTGCAGTGCCGCCTGCGCCGCCGCGAGGCGGGCGACGGGAATGCGGTAGGGCGAGGCACTCACGTAGTCGAGGCCCACGCCGTGGAAGAAGTGCACGGACGCCGGATCGCCGCCGTGTTCGCCGCAGATCCCCAGCTTGAGGTCGGGCCGCGTGGCCCGCCCCTTCTGGACGGCCATGGCCACGAGCTGGCCGGTACCGGTGCCATCGAAGGTGGCGAAGGGATCCTTGTCGAGGATCTTCCGCTCCTGGTAGACACGCAGGAACTTCCCGACGTCGTCACGCGAGAACCCGAAGGTCATCTGCGTCAGGTCGTTCGTGCCGAACGAGAAGAACTGCGCGTGTTCGGCAATCGCGTCGGCCGTAAGCGCCCCACGCGGCACTTCGATCATGGTGCCGACGAGGTACTTGAACTTGATGCCCTGCTCCTTCATGACCTCGGCGGCCACACGATCGACCACCGCCTTCTGGTCCTGGAGTTCCTTCACGAGCCCGACGAGCGGGATCATGATCTCGGGCACGACCTTCAGGCCTTCCTTGTTGAGACGGGCCGCCGCCTCGAGAATGGCCCGCGCCTGCATCTCGGTGATCTCGGGATACGTGATGCCCAGACGCACGCCGCGGTGGCCGAGCATCGGGTTGAACTCGTGGAGCTGTTCCACGCGCGCGAGCAGCGCCTTCTTGTCGGCGAGCGCCGCGCCGGTCTTGCCGGTGGCTTCCATCACGGCGATCTCGACCATCAGTTCCTCGCGCTTCGGCAGGAACTCGTGCAGCGGCGGATCGATCGTGCGGATGGTGACCGGCGTGCCCTGCATGGCCTTGAAGACGCCGTAGAAGTCTTCCCGCTGCATCGGCAGCAGCTCGGCCAGCGCCGCGCGCCGATCGGCTTCGTTGTCGGCCAGGATCATGCGCTGCACGATCGGAATGCGGCCTTCGCCGAAGAACATGTGCTCGGTGCGGCAGAGGCCGATGCCGCGGGCGCCGAACTTGTAGGCGATTTCCCCCTGGTCGGGCTGGTCGGCGTTGGCGCGCACGCCGAGGCGGCGCACCTTGTCGGCCTGCTCGAGCAGCGTGTTGAAGCGGCGGTAGATGTCCGACTCGGCCGCCGGCAGCGTGCCGTCGATGACCTGCAGGATCTCGCTCGGCGCCGCCGCCACCTTCGCGAGCTTCACTTCGCCGGTCAGGCCGTCGAAGGCGATCCAGTCGCCTTCCTTCACCGTCTGCCCCTTGAGCGTGAAGGCGCGGCCGTGTTCGTCGATCGCGAGTTCGCCGGCGCCGACGATGGACGGCTTGCCCATCTGCCGGCCGACGACGGCGGCGTGTGAGGTCATGCCGCCCGTGGCCGTGAGGATGCCCTGCGACACCCACATGCCGTGGATGTCGTCGGGCACGGTCTCACGCCGCACGAGAATGACGTTCTTGCCCTGGTTCGCCCACTCGACGGCGTGGTCCGAGGTGAAGACCACCTGGCCGCAGGCGGCGCCGGGCGAGGCCGGCAGGCCCTTCGTGGCCACCGGAATGCCCTTCCATTCCTTCGGGTCGAAGCCGGGCGCGAGCAGCTGCGACAGCGCTTCGGGGTCCACGAGCAGGAGCGCTTCCTTCGGCGTGACCAGCTTTTCCTTCATCAGGTCGGTCGCAATCACGACCGCGGCGTAGCCGGTGCGCTTGCCGCTGCGCGTCTGCAACATGAACAGGCGGTCGTCCTGAATCGTGAACTCGAAGTCCTGGATGTCCTTGTAGTGCTTCTCGAGGCGCGTCGTGATCTGACGCAGCTGCGCGTAAGCCTTCGGCATCACGTCGGCGAGCTCGGCAATCGGCCGCGGCGTGCGGATGCCGGCGACGACGTCTTCGCCCTGCGCGTTCACGAGGAACTCGCCGTAGAACTCCTTGGCACCCGTGGCCGGGTTGCGCGTGAAGCCCACACCCGTGGCCGAGCGGTCACCGGTGTTGCCGAACACCATCATCTGGACGTTGACCGCGGTGCCGATCGAGTCCGGGATGTCGTAGATGCGGCGGTATTCCTTCGCCCGGGGGTTGTTCCACGAGCGGAAGACGGCGTTGCGCGCCATGCGCAGCTGGTCGCGCGGATCCTGCGGGAAGGCCTTGCCCGACGTGTCCTTCACCACCGTCTTGAAGCGGCTGACCACGTCGCGCAGTGCCGCTTCGTCGAGGTCGGTATCGACCTTCGCGCCGACGGCGGTCTTGACCGACTCGAACTCGTGTTCGAAGGCCGCCTTGGGGATTTCGAGCACGACCGAGCCGAACATCTGGATGAAGCGGCGGTAGCTGTCGAACGCGAAGCGGCCGTTGGCCGTCCGGGCCTTGAGGCCCTCGACGGCCGTGTCGTTCAGGCCGAGGTTCAGGATGGTGTCCATCATCCCGGGCATCGAGAACTTGGCGCCCGAACGCACCGAGACGAGCAGCGGATTGGTGGCCGAGCCGAGGGTGGCCTTCGCGCTCTTCTCGAGCCGCGCGATGTGGGCGTCGATCTCGCCTTCGATCGCCGGCGTGAGCTTGCCGTGATTGGCGTAGTAGAAGTTGCAGGCCTGGGTCGAGATCGTGAAGCCGGGTGGCACGGGCAGGCCGGCGTTGGTCATCTCGGCGAGGCCGGAGCCCTTGCCGCCGAGCGTGTCCTTCATCGTGCGGTCGCCTTCGGCCTTGCCGTCGCCGAAGTAGTAGACGAACTTCGCGGCCTTTGCCGCCGGTGCCTTGCGGGCCTCGGCGCGCCCGGTGAGGCGGCCGGCGGCCTTCACCACGGCCTTCACGAGCGAACGGACGGTCTTGCCGGCGGCCTTCGTGGCGGCCTTCCTGGGGGCCGGCTTCTTCGCGGCGGCCTTCTTCGTGGGGGCGGCGGCCTTCGCCGCGGCCTTCTTCTGCGCGTTACGCTTCGCCATGTCGGAATAACTCCTTACGAGTCGGATTGCGGAACCATTTCGGAGACGTCCGCGAGCTGCAGGATGAGGGTTTCGAGGCGGCGCAGCAGCGCGAGGCGCGCCTCGCGCACCGCCGGGTCTTCGGCCATCACCATCACGTCGTCGAAGAACGTCGCGACCGCCGGGCCGAAGGCCGCGGCTTCGCCGAACGCCTTGCGATAGCCGTCACCGGCGTCCACGGCGTGCTGAATCGCCGGCGCTCGCCGCGCGATCTCGTCGCGCAGCGCCAGTTCCGCCGGGTCGGTGAGCGCCGCGAGCGCGCCGCCGGCGGCTTCGATCGCGCGGAAGCGATCGTCGGGCAGCTGTTTCGCGATGTTGCGCACGCGCTTGAAGAGCACGGCCAGCTGCTTGAACTCCGCCGTGTCGGTGAACTCGGGCAGCACGTCGAGGCGGCGACGGATGGTGAGCGGCACGAGCGCGGGTTGTCCGGCCATCACGGCGCGCACGTTGCGCACGTCGGCGCCCCGCTGCTCGAACACACTCGCGACACGCTCACCGAGGAAGACGGCGAGCGCCGGCACGGCGTCGGCCAGCCCCGCATGGCCGGCAAACGCCTCGAACGCTTTCGCGGTCAGGCGGTCGATCGCGATGGCCGCCTGCACGCCGGTGAGTTCCGGCAGATCCGCGAGGATGCGGACGAGCCCCTGCGCGGCCCGGCGGATGCCGTACGGGTCGCGCGAGCCGGTGGGCCGCTCCCCCACCACGAACATCCCGGTGAGCGTGTCGACCTTGTCGGCCAGGGCCACGGCCGCCCACGTGATGGCCGCGTCGCCGAGATCGGCGCGGCTGGGCGCGCCGGTGGGCTCGACGGCTGTCGGCAGGTAGTGGTGATAGATGGCCTTCCACACCGCCTCGGGCTGCCCTTCGTGACGCGCGTAGATGCCGCCCATGGCGCCCTGGAGCTCGGTGAGCTCGCGCACCATGTTCGAGGCGAGATCGGCCTTGCAGAGACGCGCCGCCGCGGCCGCATGGTCGGCGGCCGTGGGCTGGCCGAACACGTCGGCCGCGATCCAGCGCGCCAGCGGCTCAAGCCGATCCGCCTTGTCGCGGAAGCTGCCGAGGCCGGTGTGGAACGCCACCGTGGCGAGGCGGGCGCGGTGCTGCTCGAGTGTCTGCTGTCGATCGGCGTCCCAGAAGAAGCGCGCATCGCGCAGGCGTGCCGTGAGCACGCGTTCGAGGTTCCGGGCGACCGTCTCCGGCTTCTCGGGCTCCATGTTGAGCACGGCCAGGAACGCCGGCATGAGCGTGCCGTGGTTCGTCACCAGCGGGAAGAAGTGCTGGTGGTGGATCATCGTGGTCGTCAGCACCTCGGCCGGAAGCTGCAGGAACTCCTCCGGGAACGTGCCCGAGACGACGGCGGGATACTCGACGAGGTCCGGCACCTCCGCGAGGGCCTCCTGCCCGGCCGGCGACACCTCGACGCGGCCGCCGCGGCGGCGGGCCTCGGCGTCGAGCTCACGCGCGATGCGGTCGTGCCGTTCGCCGCGTTCGACGATGACGAAATTCTCGGCGAGACGCCGGCGGTAGTCGTCGAAGCCCTTGACCTTGATGGCGCGCCCGGCGCGGCCGCTCGTGGTGAGGAAGCGATGGCCGAACGTCACGGCGCCCGAGCGGATGTCCTGCACGAGCGAACTCGACGCCGCCGGCGTGCGGGTGATGTCGAACGGCACGACACGGCCGCCGTAGAGGAAGAGCACCCAGCGGATCGGGCGGCCGCTCAGCAGCTCGCCCTTGCCGTCTTCGATCTGCGCGTCCCAGCGCAGCTGCTTCGGGTACTGCAGGTCGCGCAGCGCGGCGGCCAGCACCTCGGGCAGCACGTCCACCGTGGCCTTGCCGCGCAGGTGCCGGCGGTACGCGAGATAGACGCCCTTCGGCGTCTCGACGCGTTCGAGCGCCGACGGATCGACGCCCTGCTTCTTCGCAAAGCCGATCCCGGCGCCGGTCAGCTGGCCATCGGCCTGCACCGCGGCCGATACCGGTGGGCCCATCACGAGTTCCTCGAAGTCCGCCTGGCGCTCGGGGATCTTCGCGGCGCGGGCGACGAGGCGGCGCGGCGTGCTGAAGGTCTCGATGGGTTCGGCCGAGGGCATGCGCCACTCGCTGAGGCGCGCTTCGAGGCGGGCGCCGAACTGTGCGGTGAGGCCCGGCAGCCAGCGTGCCGGCAGTTCCTCGGTTCCGATTTCGATGAGCAGTTCTCTGTCCATGGCAGTCACGCGCGCCCTAACCGGCGACCTCGGCCTTCGCGGCCGCGGCGGCCTCGGCCTCGGCCGCGTACTCGCGGCACAGGCGCACGGCCAGTTGCCGCACGCGCAGGATGTACGCGGTGCGCTCGGTGACGCCGATGCTGCCACTCGAGTCGAGCAGGTTGAAGAGATGCGAACACTTGAGCGCGTATTCGAGCGCCGGCAGCAGCAGCTTCGCGTCGGCGAGCCGGCCGGCGAAGGCGTAGTTGGCGTCGAACTGCGAGCGGTGGAACGTGGCGAAGTCTTCCGCCGAGATGCCGGTGTCCTGATTGAAGGCGTACTTCGACTGCTCGATTTCCTCGCGCAGCCTGACCTCGCCGTACTTCACGCCAGGCGCCCACTCGAGGTCGAACACGTTGTCGACCTTCTGCAGGAACATCGCGATCCGCTCGAGGCCGTAGGTGATTTCGACCGAGACCGGCGCCAGGTTCACGCCGCCCACCTGCTGGAAGTAGGTGAACTGCGTGATCTCGAGCCCATCGAGCATCACCTGCCAGCCGATGCCCCAGGCGCCGAGCGCCGGCGACTCCCAGTTGTCTTCTTCGAAGCGCACATCGTGCTGGCGGGGGTTGATGCCGCAGGCCTCGAGACTGTCGAGATAGATCTGCTGGATCTCGTCGGGCGACGGCTTGAGGATGACCTGGAACTGGTGGTGCTTGAACAGCCGGTTCGGGTTCTGCCCGAAGCGGCCGTCGTCGGGCCGGCGCGACGGCTGCACGTAGGCCACCTGCCACGGTTCAGGGCCGAGCACGCGAAAGAGCGTCTCGGGGTGCGACGTGCCGGCGCCGACCTCGAGATCGAGGGGCTGCTGCAGCAGGCAGCCGCGAGAGGCCCAGAAGGTCGAGAGCTTGAGGATGAGGTCCTGAAAGGTCACCGGGAGTCGCCTACCTTGAGGGTCGGCCGAGCGCCTGCACGACGCGCACCGACTTCAACTGTCGATCGAGATGCGAGCCGAGCAGGGCGCGGTGCGCCAGATCGAGTTCGCGGAGCACGCTGTCGGACGCGCCGAGGCTGGCGGCCTCGGCCGGCTTCACCCGCCGCGCGGCGCGGATGAAGGCCAGGGCGCGCGACGAGAGGAAGCGATCGTCGGTCCCGTGAGCGCCGTGGCACGACCGGCAGACGAACCCGTGCCCTTCCACCGCGAGATACGCGCCGTCGGCGGTCGCAAAGTCGGTACCGCACTCCGCGCAGGCGACATCGGCCGGATACACGCCCTGCAGGCGCAGGAGCCAGCATTCGAAGTAGCGCGCGATGGGGGTGACGGGGCCGCCGGCCGTCAGTGCCTCGAGCGTCGCCGTGCCGAGACGGTACAGCCGCTCGTCGGGGTCGGCCTCGGCGGCGACCGCATCGATGAGCTCGGCGAAATAGGCGCTGTAGCCGAGGGCCTCGGGGTTGGGGGTGGCCATCGGGGACCGCACGGATTCGGCGTAGTTGAGATTCACCAGCTCGCGCTGCTCCTTCTCGAAGTAGGCCACCCGCACCTCGGTCAGCGGCTCGAGTGCGCCGACGAAACGGGAGCGGGGCCGCCGGGCCGACTGGGCGACGCCCCGCTTCTTGCCGCGGTCCCGGGTCAGGAAGACCACGATGCGGTCAGCTTCGCCGAGCTTGTACGTGCGCAGCACCAGCGCGTCAGCGGTATAGAGGGGCACCGACGCCGACCTCGCTGTTCATTCTATCCGGGCTACCCCTGGCCGAGATACCGCAGAAATATCGTCGCCAGGCCCAGGAACGAGGCAAAGCCCACGACGTCCGTGAACGTGGTGATGAAGACCGACGAGGCCAGCGCCGGGTCCACCTTCATCGCCTTGAGGCCGAGCGGCACGAGCGTACCGGCCGTGGAGGCCACGAGCATGTTGCAGATCATCGCCATGCCGAGCAGCAGGCCCAGCACGGGATTGCCCTTGGTGGCCCAGGCCACGAGCGCGGCCACGACTCCCAGAGCGACGCCGTTGCCGAGGCCGATGGCGGCCTCCTTGAAGAGGGTCTTGCGGGCGTTGGCCCACGAAAGCTCGCCGAGCGCCAGCCCGCGCACGATGACCGTCAGAGTCTGGGTGCCGGCGTTGCCGCCCATGCCGGCCACGATCGGCATGAAGACGGCGAGCGCCGTCGCCTGGCTGATCGTGTGTTCGAAGGCGGCCACGACCGAGGCGGCGAGGAACGCGGTGCCGAGGTTCACGCCGAGCCACGGCAGGCGCTTCTTGAGGGCCTCCCAGGCGGGCGTCTCCACCCGTTCGTCGCCGGACACACCCGCCAGGCGGTAGAGGTCTTCGGTGGCCTCGTCCTTGAGGACGTCGATGACGTCGTCCACCGTGATGACGCCGGCGAGCTTGTTCTCCTCGTCGACGACCGGGATGGCGAGCAGGTTGTACGACGCGACGAGCCGCGCCGCTTCTTCCTGGTCGGTGTCGACGCGGACGCTGAAGACGTCGGGCGTCATGATGCGCTTCAGCGGCGTTTCCGGCGCCACGAGCAGCAGGCGGCGCAGCGACGTAACACCCACCAGGTGCCGGCGGGCGTCGACCACGTAGAGGTAGAACACCATCTCGACGTTGATGGCGTTCTGGAGCGCCGAGACCGCTTCGGCCACCGTCAGGTCTTCGCTGAGCGCGAAGACGTTCGGGTTCATGATGCGGCCGGCGGTCTGTTCCGCGTAGTCGAGCAGGCTCTCGACCTGCCCCGACTCGCGCTTGCGCATCAGCTCGAGGACTTCGTTCGAGAGCTCCTCGGGCAGGTGGTCGATGAGCGCGGCGGCATCGTCTGACGGAATCTCCTGGACGAGCTTGGCGATGTCCTCGGCCGAGCGGCCGGCGAGCAGCGTGGCCCCGCGTTCGGGTCCGAGTTCGCTGACGCTCTCCATCGCCAGCTTGGGCTGGCGTTCGACCAGGATGCTGAAGGCGGCGGCGCGTTCGCCGTCGTGCAACTCACCGAAGATCTGGCCGAGGTCGGCCGGATGCTGCTTCTGGAGCAGGTTCTGGAGGTTGGCGGTCGCGCCGATCCGCAGCAGCCGCCGGACCGAATCCAGCACGACGTCGATTCTTCGCTGCGGAGCCATGACTGTGAGGAAGGCCTAGATCAGCACAACCGCCCAAGGGTAACACAGCGTCAGCGCTTGCGGCGGCCGCCGCGGCCGTCGATCTCGGGCAGGCCGATGTCGGCGAGCGCCCGCGGATCGTCGCGCCAGTCTTCCTTCACCTTCACGTGGAGGTCGAGGTACACCTTCGTGTCGAAGAACGCCTCGAGCGAGAGCCGCGCGGCCGTGCCGATGGCCTTGATCATCGAGCCGCCCTTGCCGAGCAGGATCGGCTTCTGCGTGGCGCGCTCGACCAGAATCGAGCAGTGCAGGCGCAGCAGGCCGCCCGGCGTCTCGGGCTCGCCGAACTGGTCGACGACGACGGCCGTACTGAACGGCAGCTCGGCATGTGTGTGGCGCAGCACCTGCTCCCGCACGAGCTCGGCGGCGAAGAACCGCTCCGGCTGGTCGGTGAGGTAGTCCTCGGGGAACAGGGGCTGCCCTTCCGGCAGGTGCGACA
>JALHON010000163.1 GCA_022842985.1 Acidobacteriota bacterium
GGACGCGGGTGGGGCGAGTGTCTGCCAGCGCCAGGCGCCGAACGCGACCGCGGCGAGCAACAGGGCGAGCCCGGCGCGCATCGGCCACGAGGGCTGCTCGTCGGGCTCGTCCGATGGTGTCATCGCCGATGACGCGGCCTCGGGCGCCGACACCGCCGGCCGAGGTGTACCGCAGCGGCACAGATCGACATGTGGTGGCACGCGACGGTCGCACGACGGGCAGGTCCAGGATGCGCGAGCGGACATAGCGGGCGCCGCGGGGGCGCATCCGTCATATCGGCAGCGTCAACGTGGCACGGCAGCCCACGCCGTCGATCCCGGTGTCGAGGGTGATCGAGCCGCCGTGGGCTTCGGCGATCTGGCGGCACAACACCAGGCCGATCCCCGAGCCGCCCGCCTTGGTCGTGAAGAACGGCACGAAGAGATTGGCCGTCTTCGGCGGCCCGGGGCCGTCGTCGTCGACCCACAGATCCACGCCGCGTGGGGTGCGCTGCCAGCCGACGACGACCCCGCCCGTGCCGCCGGACTCGAGCGTGGCCTCGGCAGCGTTCTTGAGCAGATTGATGAGGAGCTGCTCGAGCTGATCGCCATCGGCACTCACCGTGACGTCGGGGCCGGGGCGCACCGAGACCGGCACACGCGTCTCGAGGCCGGCCACGCGCTGCAGCAGCGGCTTCAGCACGACCGGGGCGAGCCGCGGCGACGGCAGGCGGGCGAGCCGGGCGTACGCAGCGGTGAAGCGGCCGAGCGCGTCGGCGCGCGAGCCGATGACCTGCAGGCCGCGCCTGAGATCGTCGGCGAGATCGGGGGGCGGTGGCTCGCGCTGCACGAGCGCGTCGAGCGAGCCGGCAATCGACTTGATCGGGCCGAGCGAGTTGCCGAGCTCGTGGCCGATGACGCGGATGAGCCGCTGCCACGCCTGCCGTTCCTCTTCGCGCAGCGGCTGGCTGACGTCGGAGACGACCAGCAGTTCGTGGCGCTGGCCGCCGAGGCGGAAGGTCGTGCGGCGCACGTCCCAGCGGCCGCTGCCGCCGGGCAGATCGAGGGTCACGACGCCGCGGGCTTCGCCGAACCAGGCATCGAAGCCGAGCGTCTCGGCCGTGTGCCCCAGCAGTTGTTCGGCCGGGCGGCCGAGCAGCCGCTCGCCGGTGCGGTTCACGAGCTGCAGCCGGTGCTCCGGGTCGAAGGCGAACACGGCCACGTCGATCTGCTCCATGACCGTGCGCAGGAGCGCCGTGGCCTCGACCGCGCCGAGGCGCTGCTCGTGCAGCGTTTCGGCGAGCGCATTGACCTCGGTCATCACGTCGCCGAGCGGATCACCGGCAGCGGAGCTGCGGCCGCGGATCGAGAAGTCGTCTTCACGGAGCGCCGCCACGAGGTTCGCGAGCGTCTGCAACGGCGCCACGATGTGCTGCCGCAGCGCCGCCAGCGCGCCGGCCGAGGTCGCGACGAGCAGCAGCGCCACGGTCCAGCGCACCTTGGCCGAATACCCGCCCGTCCACAGCAGGACGAGCGTCGTCGCCATCGGCGGCAGCGCCGCGACGAGTGCCAGCCCCAGCGCGTGCTGATCGAAGCGGAGACGAGGGGACATGAAGATCGGGTGATCGGGTGATCGGGTGATCGGGTGATCTGGTGATCGGGTGATCGGCAGAGCTGAAGATCTGGCGATCGATCACTCGATCACTCGATCTGCAGATCAGATCACCAGGTCACCCGATCACGAGACCACAAGCTAACCCGTCACTTAGAGCTTATATCTTTCCAGCCGGCGGTACAGGGCGCTGCGTGAGAGGCCGAGGGCGCGGGCGGCGTGGCTCACGTTGCCGTAGCGGGCCATCGACTTGCGGATGAGGAAGGCCTCCACGTCTTCGAGGCTCATGTCCTCGAGGCGGCCGGCCGACACGGCTTCCACCTTGAGCCCGAGGTCGGTGGCGCGGATGACCGAGGCCTGCGCCATCAGCACCGCGCGTTCGATGGCGTGATCGAGTTCGCGGACGTTGCCGGGCCAGCGGTGGTCCATCAGCACCTGCAGGGCGGCCGGCTCGAAGCCGGTGATGCCCTTGCGGTAGCGCTGCGTGTGCTGGCCGAGGAAGTGTCGGGCGAGCAGCGGGATGTCTTCGCGGCGGTCGCGCAGCGGCGGCAGCACGATCTCGATCGTGTTGAGGCGGAAGAGCAGGTCCTGCCGGAAGCGCCCGGCCTCGACGTCGGCCGTGAGGTCGGCGTTGGTGGCCGAGACGATGCGCACGTCGACCTTGCGCGTGCGTGACGAGCCGACGCGTTCGAACTCGCCGGTTTCGATGACGCGCAGCAGCTTGGCCTGCTGGCTCGAGGGCACGTTGGCGATTTCGTCGAGGAAGAGCGTGCTGCCGTCGGCCAGTTCGAAGCGGCCGACGCGGTCGGCCTTGGCGTCCGTGAAGGCGCCGCGCACGTGGCCGAAGAGCTCGCTCTCGAACACGCCTTCGGCCATGCCGCCGGCGTTCACGGTGACCATCGGACGCGTGGCGCGGGGCGACACCGCGTGCAGCGCCTGCGCCACCAGGCTCTTGCCGGTGCCGTTCTCGCCGCTCACGAGCACGTTGGCGTCCGCCGGCCCGACGCGGGCGATGACGTCGAGCACCGGGCGCATCGCCGGCGACTCGGCGAGCAGCGGCGAGCGGCCGTCGGCCATCAGCGCCTGGTTGGCGAGTTCGAGCCGCCGCCCGAGGCGGATGGCGCGGCCGAGTTCGGTCTGCGTGCGGACGATGGTGAGCAGCCGCTCGTTGTCCCACGGCTTCTGGATGAAGTCGCGGGCGCCGCGGCGCATCGCTTCCACCGCCACGTCCACCGAGCCCCAGGCGGTCATCACGACGACCGGCAGCGACTCGTCGGCGAGGCGGATGCGCTTCAGCAGGTCGAGGCCTTCCTCGCCGGACGTGGTGTCGCGCGAGTAGTTCAGGTCGATGAGGACGACGTCGTAGTCCTTCAGTTCGAGCGCGCGCGTGACCTGCTGCGGCGATGACGCCGTGTCGATGACGTAGCCTTCCGGCTTCAGCAGCAGCCGCAGGGCTTCGAGCACATCGCCCTGGTCGTCACCGATGAGGATGCGCGAGGGGACATCAGACTGCATCGACGATCCATCCGTCCTTGAGCTGAATGATGCGGCGGCCGAAGGCGGCGTTCGCCTCCGAGTGCGTCACCTGCACGATGGTCGTGCCCTGCGCGTTCAGCATCGCGAAGAGTTCCATGATGGCACGGCCCTGATCGGAGTGCAGGTTTCCGGTCGGCTCGTCGGCGAGGATGATCGACGGATTGGCGACGACGGCGCGGGCAATCGCCACGAGCTGCTGCTGGCCGCCCGAGAGCTGGTTGGGGTAGAGGTCCTTCTTGCCGACGATGTTGAAGCGGTCGAGGATGTCGGCCACCATGCCCTGGCGGTCGGTGCGCTTCACGTCGCGGTAGGAGAGCGGCAGGTCGATGTTCTCGTAGACCGTCAGGTTGTCGAGCAGGTGGTAACTCTGGAAGACGAAGCCGATGTGCTGCTTCTGCAGCGCCAGCCGCTCCTTCTGCGACAGGGCGTGCACCGGCTGATCGTGCAGCCAGTATTCGCCCTGCCAGGCCGTGTCGTGCATGCCGAGGATGTGGAGCAGCGTGCTCTTGCCGGCGCCCGACGGCCCCATGATCGACACGAAGTCGCCCTGGGCGATGTCGGCGGTGACGCGCCGCAGGACGAACGTCTGGCTGACGCCGTGGCGGAACGACTTCTCGATGTTGGCGAGGCGGATCACGATGACGGCGCGATCAGGCGAGCGTCGCCACGGTGTCTTCGACGACGCGGCCGTCGAAGAGGTGGATCGAGCGATCGGCGTGGGCCGCATAGCGCGGATCGTGCGTGACCATGCAGATCGTGGCGCCGCCGCGGTGCAGCTCGCGCAGCAGCTCCATCACCGCCTCGCCGTTCTTCGAGTCGAGGTTGCCGGTGGGTTCGTCGGCCAGCAGGATCGACGGCTGGCCGCCGACGGCGCGCGCCACGGCGACGCGCTGCTGCTGACCGCCGGAGAGCTGCGAGGGCAGATGCTTGGCGCGGTGCGCCATGCCCACGCGTTCGAGCGCCGCGTTGACGCGTTCACGCCGCTCGTTGGCCTTCATGCCGCGGTAGATGAGCGGCAGCTCGACGTTCTCGAAGACGGTGAGGTCGCCGATGAGGTTGAAGCTCTGGAAGATGAAGCCGATCTCGCGGTTGCGCACGCGCGCCCGCTGCGACATCGGCAGGTCGGCGACTTCCTGGCCGTTCAGCCAGTACTTGCCGTCGGTGGGCGAGTCGAGCAGGCCGAGGATCGCGAGCAGCGTCGACTTGCCGCAGCCCGAGGGGCCCGAGATGGCGACATACTCGCCCTGCCGGATGTCCATGTGGATGCCGGACAGGGCGTGCGTCTCGACTTCGTCGGTCAGGAACACCTTCTTGATGCCGTCGAGACGGATGAGGGACTGCGTGGACTCGGACATCGTGGCTCCTCAGAGCAGGGAACAGGGACCGGGGACTAGGGACTAGGGACTAGGGACTAGGGACGAGAACTACTCACCGCAGACGCACGCGGTCGAACGCATCCCAGGCGGACATGTCCGACAACACCAGCTGATCGCCTTCCTTCGCGCCGCCCTTGATCTCGATCGTGTTCACCGAGCTGCGCCCGAGCTGCACCTGCGCGCGCTGGGCCTCGCCGGTCGAGCCGTCGAGGCGGAACAGGCCGACGGCGCTGTTCTCCTGGCCGAAGGCCGGCCGCCCGACATACAGGACGTTGTCGAGGCGTTCGAGTTCCACCGTGCCGTCGACCGAGAGGTCGGGACGGGCGCCGCGCGGCAGCTCGCCTTCGAGCGCGACGTCCACGGTGACGGTGCCGTTCTGCGCCGCCGGATCGATGCGCACGACCTTGCCCTGGATGATGCCGTTGCGCGTGTCGACCTGCGCCACCTGGCCGATCGTGAGGTCGCGGGCCTGGGTCTCCGCGATGCGGAGTTCGGCCTTGAGACGCGTGGGGTCGGCGACACGCGCCACGTTCGTGCCCGGCGCCACCTGCTGGCCCACCTCGACCGGCACCTGTTCGAGCACGCCCGACATGCCGGCCCGCACGCGGAGCTGGTCCACCTGCTGGCGGCGCAGGGCGAAGAGCGTGCGCAGCTGGTCGACGCGCGCCTGCTGCGCGAGGAGCTGCGCGCGGACACTTTCCTCCGACACGCTGACGCGTTCCTTTTCGAGCTGCGCGCGTGTGCGGAGCGACTCGGAGCGCACGGTGGACTGCTTGAGGATGAGGTTCGAGACGAGGCCGTCCTTCGCGAGGTCTTCGTTGACCTCGCGTTCGAGGCGTGCCTGTTCGTAGTCGGCTTCGACGGTGGCGGCGATCGACTTCTGGTTGAGCCGCTCGGTGTCGAGCCGCGCGCGCAGACTGGCGAGATCGGCTTCCGAGGCGCGCAGCTGGTTCTCGGCTTCGAGCAGCTGCTGCTGGAGCTGCGGGTCGGCGAGTTCGAGGATGACCGTGTCGGGCGTGACCTGCGCGCCCGGGCGGAGGATGATGCGCTCGACGCGGCCCTGCGTGGCGGAGGGCAGCCAGCGGCGTGCTTCGTCCACGGGGACGAGCGTGCCCAGGCCGCGCACCTGCCGGAGCATCGAGCCGCGCTTCACCGTGTCCACCCAGACGGTGGCGCGTTCCACCGTGGGCGCGGCGGGCTTCAGGCGGCCGAGGGTCACCGACACGCCGGCCACGAGAAGGGCGGCGGCGACGCCGATGAGGACGCGCTTGCGCTGTTTCTGCTGGGCTACCGACGCCGGGCGTTGAATGTCCATGAACTCGTGTCGCTCCTTAGACGGGGATGCCGGCCAACTTGGATGGCATCACCCGGCCATCACTTACTCAAACGGCGTGCCACGCGGCGGGCGAGCGAACCTATTGATAGAACGAGGCTTTCGCGCTTGGTGTTCCCTGAGGCGGCGACCACGCCTGTTCGGAAGTGGGACGCGCCGACCGTGCGTGGGACCGCTAAAGCAGGGAACAGGGAACAGGGAACGGGACGGGGACGGGGCAGGGCGCAGGGAACAGGGCGTGCGGCGTCAGGCGACGACGTCGCGCCAGAGGCCGGGTTCGGTCACACCTTCCGTGGCGATGGCCAGCACGCGGGCCGAGGGTGTGAGTCCGAGCGCCTCGCGCGTCGCGGGGCCGGCCGCGTGGATCGCGAGCAGGGCGGCGATGCCGGCTGACCCCGAGGTGCCGACCTCCATCCGCGGGTCGCTGCCGTCGGGCCGCGCGAGCTGACGCATCGCCGCGCGGCACCAGTCGTCGTCCACCGCCACGTAGGCGTCCACGAGGCCGTCGAGCGCCGCGAAGGCCAGGGGCGAAACTTCGCCGCAGCGCAGGCCGGCCATGATCGTCGTGAGCGGACCCTCGACGGTCACCGGGCGGCCCTCGCGTGCCGACGCCTGCACGCAGGCGGCGCGGGCCGGCTCCACGGCGACGAGCCGCGGCCGGGTGTCGCCGTAGGTCCACGCCATCCACGACGCTACCGCAGCCAGCAGGCCGCCGACGCCGGCCTGTGCGATGACCACCTCGGGCGGACCCTCCGCGCCCCACGCCGCCGCGGCTTCCTCCATCACCTGCGTGTAGCCGAGCATGATGTCGCGCGGCACCTGTTCGTAACCGTCCCACGACGTGTCGGACACCACGAGGCCCCCGGTGGCGGCCGCATCGGCCGCCGCGAGGCGCACGGCGTCGTCGTAGGTGCCGCTCACCCGGATGATCTCGGCGCCTTCGGAGGCGATGGCGTCCACACGCGCCGGCGCCACATCCGCATCGAGGAAGATCCGCGCGCGCACGCCGGCCACCCGCGCCGCGCGGGCGACGGCGCGGCCGTGATTGCCGGCGCTCGCGCAGACGAGCGTGGTCACGCCCGCGAGCGCTCCACGCGCACCGAGCGCATCAACCGCGAACTCGACGCCGAGGCTCTTGAAGGCCGGCAGGCCGAAGCGGGCCGTTTCGTCCTTGACCCAGACGCCGCCGAGGCCGAGGCGGGCGGCGAGCGCCGGCAGCCGCACGAGCGGCGTCGGCGTGACACGCGTTGTGAAGAAGGCGCGCCGGCGCGCATACTCATCGGCAGTGAAGAGGCCGGTCGCGCCGGCGTGGCGGGCGGGCGCGTGATGCAGCGTCAGCATGGCGGACGCGAAAAGTATAGCGACGATCGGGGCGGCGCCGCCGGCCCAGGAGCGAGCGATGTCTCACGTGCTGATGCGGGGCCGCGGCGGCCGGGTGTGCCTGCCGGATCCGGCCACGACGATGATCGACCGGGCCGACGGCGGTCAGCTCGTGCTCTACCCGCCGCGCCGCGTCTGGGACCGCACGGCGCTCACGCGCGAGGAACTCATCGCCTGGCACCTGCTCATCGCCGCCACGGCCCGCGCGATGCTCGACACGCTGCCGCAGCTGGCCGGCGGCTGCCTCAACTACTGGGACGCCGGTAACTGGGCGCTCAATCCGGCGGCCGAGCCCGTGGGCCCGAAAGACCCGCAGGCCGCGCGTGTGCTGCACCAGCATCTCTGCGGGCGGAGTCCGCACTCGACCGACCGCGCGTGGCAGTGGGGCGAGTCGCCGTTCTTTCCCGCCTACGTCGATCGCTTCACGTGGTCGGCCGGCAAGGCTCCGTTCACGGCGTCGGAATGTGTGGCCCTCGTCGAGCGCACGCGCATCGTGCTGCGCGACGACTACACCGAGGTGGACGCGCAGGGCATCACCAGCGCGCCGTGCGGCGCCTGTGGGTATCCCACGCCGCTCGACGATCTCGACGCGGTCACCGCGCGGTGTCCGGCGTGCCGCGCCCTGCTGCTCGGCTGAACGGTGGACGCGCGGATGCCCCGGCCGGCCCTGGTCGTCTTCGATCTCGTCGGCACCACCGTGCGCGCCGACGACGCCGTGCCGCGTGCGTTTCTCGCCGCGCTTGCCGCCGAAGGCGTCACGCTCGACCCCGCCGCCCTCGTCGAGGTGCGCGGCGCCACGAAACGGCTCGCGCTCGATCGGCTGCTGCCGCCCGGGCCGGACCACGCCGCGGCGGTCGAGCGGGCGTATGCGCGCTTCACGCGGTCACTGCACGACGCCTACCGGCCGGATACCGTCGGTCCGGTGGAGGGGGCCGCCACCGTCGTGACGGGATTGCGCCGCGCCGGCGTGCGCGTGGCGCTCAATACCGGCTTCGACCGCCCGCTCACCGATCACCTGCTCGACGTGCTCGGGTGGACGAGGCTCGCCGACGTCGTGGTCTGCGGCGACGAGGTGGCGGCGGGGCGGCCGGCGCCCGATCTCGTGCGGCGGGCGATGGCCCTCACGGGGGTGTCGCAGGCGGCCATGGTCGCGAACGTCGGCGACACGACGCTGGATCTTGGCGCCGGCGCGGCGGCCGGCGTCGGCTGGAACATCGGCGTGTGGAGCGGCGCGCACGATCGCGACCGTCTGCTGACCGCGCCGCACACCCATCTCTGCGCGTCGGTGGCCGACGTGCCGGCGATCCTCGGTGTGCGTTGAGCGGCGGCCTCAGCGCGCCGGCGGATCGAGGCGGCGGCCGCCGATGTAGATGGCGTCGAGCGCGCGCGTGTTGGTGATGTCGTCGAGCGGGTTCTTCGCGAGCACCAGCAGATCGGCCTGGGCTCCCCTGGCAATCGTCCCGATGACGCCCTGTTGGCCCCAGCACGCCGCGGCGGTGCCGGTGGCCGAGACGAGCGCCTGCATCGGCGTGAGTCCCGCCTGCACCATCATCTCGAGTTCCAGGTGCTCGAAGAAGCCCTGGAAGCGGCCGGCCGGACCCGTGTCGGTGCCCATGGCCACGCGCACGCCGGCGTCGTGCACCCGCTTGAGATTCGCCTTCGCCACCTCGAGGCCGGCCTTGTACTTCTGGCCGAGCGCCCACGGCGGACTGGCGCGGAACTGTGCCTGACGGTTGGCGTTCGAGATGTCGGCGACGATGTCGGCGCCGTAGGCGCGGCGGAAGAACGGATCGTTCGCCCAGCTCGGCGTGGACTCGTAGACGTAGGTCGAGACCTCGCGCATGAGCGTGGGGGAGTAGCACTGATTGCCGCGGCGCATCGCGGCGAGGAAGGCGTCGTCCACCGGCACGTCGCGGACGCTGTGCGCGATGAAGGTGTTGCCGGCCTCCGCCAGGGCCTTCGCGTCGGCGAGGTAGAAGATGTGCGCGGCCAGCGTGAGTCCGGCGGCCTTCGCGCGCTCGAGCGTGGCGCGCCAGGCCACCTCGGGCATCTTCTTCGACGTGCCGAGGTTGTCGTCCACGCGGATCTTCAGGAGGTCGGGCTTGAGCGCGATGACCGTATCCGTGGCGGCGCGCGCCGCCTCCGCGGTCTGCTCGTAGACGATCGGGCCGGCGACGAACACCCGCGCCCGGGCGGGCGGCGCCGTGGCCTGCTCGGCGCGCAGCGCGAAGGCGTCGGCCTGGTCGTCGCCGAGCGAGAACACCGTCGTCACGCCGTAGGTCGCATACGCCCGCAGCTGACGCTCGAGGCCGGCGCGGGTGTAGTACTGCGGTCCGCTCTTCAGGCCATCCACGGCCGAGAGATGGCCGTGTGCGTTGACGAGGCCGGGCATGAGCGTCTTGCCGCGCGTATCGACGCGTGTCGCGCCGTCCGGCACGCGCACGCTGGCGGCCGGTCCGACCTCCGCGATGAGGCCGTCGCGCACGACCACCGTGGCCGACTCGATCACCTGGCCGGTGCCATCGAGAACGCGGCCGCCGACGAACGCGGTGACCTGCGCGGCAGCGGGAGTGCAGACGGTGACGAAGAGCGCGCCGAGGACGATCGCAATACGTGCCATGCGCGCGATTCTAGCAGCGCTCTGCATACTGGGGTCAGACCCCTTACGGGTTTGTAAGGGGTCTGACCCCGGTTAGAAGAGGCCGGGCTGCGCGGCGTGCCGCTCGAGGTAGCCCTTGAGGCGGATCTTGCGCGCCGTGTTCTCGGACGACATGTAGCGGATCGTGCCGAACACCGGCCGCTCGGGGCCCCAGGGGCGGTCGTAGCGGCCGAGCGTCCAGAAGATGCCGCTGTAGGAGTTGGGGTCGCGGCCGTCCACCGCGTAGCGGTTGTTCAGCTCGATCATCGTCGCGAGCGCCTGCTCGGGCGAGGCCGACCACTGCAGGATCTTCTTGCCCCAGAGCATCCGCAGGTAGTTGTGCAGCCGGCCCTCGGTGCGGAGCTGACGCTGTGCGGCATTCCAGATCGCGTCATGGGTGTCGGCAGCGTCGAGGGTCTCGTGCGAGTAGAGCGGCTCGCGCGGATCCGACGCGTGTTTGGCGAGCGTGGCCTGCGCCCACGACGGCAGCGACGCGTACTGGGCGAAGTCGTCGCGGTGCGCGCACATGTTGTAACCGAGCTCCCGCCAGGTCACGAGCTGGTCGAGGAACGCTTCGGCCGCCTGCGAGACGCCCCACCAGCCCGTCCGCGTGCCACGCCCCACCCGGGGCACGTCGCCGAGCCAGCCTTCCCGTGCCATGACCGCGTCGAAGACCTCGTAGGCCGAGATGTGGCCGAAGTGCAGATACGGCGAGAGCCCGCTCGTGACCTCGTCGTCGGGGTCGTTGCGGTCGTCGACGTAGCGGCCGAGCCCGCGCGCCAGGAACGCGGCCAGCCGGGCGTGCGCGGCGCGTGTGCCGCCGCTGAGCACGTCGGCCGGCGCTACGCCGTGATCGATCGGCAGGGCGGCGAAAGCGGCGCGGTCGCCGCCCATCGGCCAGGCTTGCCAGCGTGT
>JALHON010000164.1 GCA_022842985.1 Acidobacteriota bacterium
TGGCCGCCGTGGCCTGGCAGGCGTCAGTCGCGGCCCGCGAACGGGCGCGCGCGGAGCGGCGGTTCGACGACGTGCGCCAGCTGGCCAACGCGTTCATGTTCGAGGTCAACGACACGATCGCCAACGTGCCGGGCACGATGGCCACGCGCGAGCTCATCGTGAAGACGACCGTGGAGTATCTCGACAGCCTGGCGCGCGAGTCGGCCGACGATCCCAGCCTGATGCGGGAACTGGCGCGGGCCTGGATCCGCGTGGGCGACGTGCAGGGCAATCCCACCAACGCGAACCTCGGCGACGCGGCGGGCGCCCTGCGCAGCTACGAGCGCGCGGTCGCCCTGGCCGAAAGCGCCGGGCGCGCCGAGCCCGGCGACACGGATGCCCTGCGCGCGCTGGCCACCGCACACCGCCGTCTGGCGGATGTGACGGCCTGGTCGGGCGCCATCACGACCGCCCTGACCCACAACGCACACTCGCGCGAGTTGTACGACGCGGTGGCGCAACGCACCGGCACCTTCGACGACCGCTTCGAAGCGGCGATCTTCTGGGTCAAGCAGGGCGATCTCGTGGGCAATCCGAATCTGCCGAACGCGGGACGCGCGGCCGACGCGGCGGCGGCCTTCGAGTCGGGCCTCGCGGCGTTCCGCGCGCTCGACCGCGAGCAGCCCGGGGACACACGCGTGCAGCGTTTCATCGGCGTGAGCCTGGAGCGCCTGGGCACGCTGCACGAGGCGGCCGGACGGTGGGAGGACGCGGCCACGGCCTATCGCGCGTCGTACGAGATCCGGCAGTCGCTCGCCGATCGCGAGCCGAGCCACCGGAACATCCAGCGCGATCTGGCGATCGCGCACGAGAAGCTGGGCAAGGTGGCCGAGGCCAGCGGCGACACCGCGGCCGGCATCCGCAGCCTGCGGCGCGCGCTCGAGCAGTTCGAGCGGCTCGCCGCCCTCGACACCGCCGACGCCAACGCGGCCCGTTCCGTCGCCATCAGCCGTGAAGTGCTGGGCAGGGTGCTGCTGAAGGCGCGGCAGCTGCCCGAAGCGCAGCGCCTGTTCGAAGGGGCCCTCACCACGCACGAAGGGCTGGCGGCCAGAGACGGCAGCAGCAGCCAGGCGCGCTGCGACGCCGCCCGTTTACACGAGTTCATCGCCGATACGCTCGCGGCCGACGCGGCGGCGGGGTCGAAGGTCTGCACGCAACTGCGGGCGGGCGCGGCCATCCTCGACGCACTGGAGGCGGCCGGCACGCCGTGCAGCCCTGGGCAGAGCGGCGAGAGCGTCCTCCGGACGAAACTGCGCGCCTGCTCGTAGACTGGCGGCAGACGCGGCGCCGTTCCTTGCACTAAGATCCACGGGAGCCCGCGCCGTGGACTTCCTGCCCGTATGACGCCGAGCGCCCCGCCTCCGGGTGCGGTCACCCAGCTGCTGGCGCGTGCCGCCAGCGGCGACAGCGGTGCCGTCACCTCGCTGTTCGATCTCCTGTACCGCGAACTGCGCGGCCTGGCCGTGTCGGCGATGCGCGCCGAACGCGGCAACCACACGCTGCAGCCGACCGCGCTCGTGCACGAGGCCTTCCTGCGCCTGGCCGACGACACCGGGTCGCTCGAGAGCCGCCGCCACTTCTTCGGCGTGGCGGCCTCGGCGATGCGCCGCATCCTCGTCGAACACGCGCGGGCCCGGCACGCCGCCAAACGCGGCGGCCACGCGCCGCGGGTCTCCATCGACGATGTCGCCGTGGCGGCGCCAGACACGCTCGACCCCGTGGATCTCGAGGCGCTCGATGCCGCCTTGTCGCAGCTGGCCGCCCACGATGCCCGCCAGGCCCGCGTGGTCGAGCTGCGCTACTTCGCCGGCCTGACCGTGGAGGAAACGGCCGACGTCCTCGACGCCTCGCCGCGCACCGTCAAGCGCGACTGGCAGATGGCGCGCGCGTGGCTGCGCCGTGAGATGTCCCGGGCCGCCAGTCCGTCTGCCTAAGACTGGCGGGCCCGGGCGAGACCTCGCCGCCGCTAGGGAATCGTCACCGACTGGACCGGCGTCGCCGGGCTCGTGCCGCACGGGTTGGTCGCGGCCACGGTGAAGTTGTAGGTGCCGGACGGTACCGGCAGCGTGAGCGCGCGGGCCGTGAACGGCACCGCACCCACATAGGCCCCCGTCACGTTGAGCACGTACCCCGACGGGGCGCCGCCGGAGGCCGGGGGATCCCAGAACACCGACAGCGTCGGGCCGGCGTTGGCGGCGACGAGACGCTGCGGCACGCCGGGCGCGGCGGTGCAGCCGGCCGGGAACGTGAGCGTCACCGGATTCGACGGCGCGCTCGTGCCGGCGGCGTTGGTCTGCCGCACGGTGATGGTGTAGCTGCCCGCGGGCACGCCCGCGAACGTGAACGTGTCAGCCGCGCCGAGCGGCAGCGCCGCGTTGACCGCGCCCGACACTTCCAGCACGGCGCCCGTGGGCGCCCCGCCGCCGAAGGTCGGCGTCCAGGCGAGGAAGAGACTGCCGCCGGCCGCGGTGCCGAGCAGTGACGCCGGCGCGGAAGGCGGAGCCGGCACGTTCACATACGCCAGCACTTCGTTCGACGCGCCACTCGTGACGCCGCCGGCGATGGTCCGCATGCGCAGATAGAGCGGCGCGCTCGGCAGCGCGAACGTCACGCTGCGCGTCACGCCGATGGGCAAAGCGCCGAGCACCGCGCCCGGTGTGAGGCCCCCTTCGAGCTGGAAGGCCTCCGGCGCCGGACCCGAGGCCGGCATGTCCCAGGCCAGCGTCACGGTGGCGCCGTTCATCGCGACCACGCGGAAGTTCGCCGGCGGCTGCACGCCGCCCCCGCCGCCACCGCCGCCCCCGCCGCTGCCGCCATCGACCATCGGCACGCGCCAGGCGCCACGGCCATGGGTGAAGGCCACGAGCTGGCGCGGCGCGTTGTCGGTGATCTTCAGCGACTCGACGGGCGTGTTGGCAAAGCCGGTGTTCTCGACGAACCACGAGGCGCCGCCGTCCACCGACGTGAAGACGCCAAGGTCGGTGCCGACGAAGACCTGCTGCGGATCGACCGGGCTCACCACCACCGAGAGCGCCGGAATCTGCGGCAGCGCCGTGCCGCCGCTGCCCGTGCGCGCCGTCCACGTGGCGCCGCCATCCACCGTCTTGAGCAGGTTGGTCACGCCGAAGTTCGAGACCGTGGCGTAGGCGACGTTGATGTTGGTCGGGTCCCACGCCATCCACGAGATGAAGCCGCTGGCGATGAAGCCGCCGCCCGGCCAGCCGCCCGTGTTCGGCGCCGTGAGCGCCGCGTGGTTGTAGTGATAGCAGCCGTCCGACATGCCGACGAGCACGCGGTTCGCGTCAAGCGGATGCACGGCCACTGCCGACACGCTGCCGCCGCCGCAGGTCTGGTTGGCGCCGGTGGCGCGCTGCCACGACACGGCCTGGTTGGTGGTGCGCCAGATGCTGCCGCCGCCCGTCCACAGGTGCTGGCGGTTGCCGTCGTTCATCGCGAAGGGCGCGATGAAGAGGAAGAGCGAATCGCCGGTGATGCCGCTCGTGGCGCTCGTGAAGCTGGCGCCGCCGTTGACCGACTTGGCAATCGAGAGACTGGTGTTCTCCAGGAACAGGACGTCGTTGCTCGGCGTGCCGTCTCCCAGCGTGTCGACCGCCACGTAGCCGCCGTCGCCGCCGCGCAGGATCGACCAGGCCGGGTTGCTGACGCTGCCGCGCTGCGTGCCGTTGTCCTGCATGCCGCCGAAGAGCGTCTGCCCGTCGGGATACACGGCGCCGTCGTAGAACTGCGTCGTGATGTAGCCGCTGCTGCGGTCGATCCACTGCGGCCCGCCGCTGACCGGCGTGCCGCACATCTGCGCGAGCGTGGTGTTCACCGGCGCCAGCGCGTTGTCGATGCGGTCGACGCCGCCGTCGTGGCCCGAGAACAGCGTCCGGTTGCTCGTGCCGTTGTACTGCGGATGGAAGACGATGGCGTGCTGGTCGGCGTGGTGATAGGTGGGGTCGGTGTCGCGGTTCTTCCACCAGTAGCCGGCCGCGCCGAACGACTGCCCGCCGTTGTCCGAGCGGAACAGATCGATGCCGCCAGCCCAGAGCCGGTCGGGATTCACCGGATCCACCGCGAGGACGTTGTCGTACCAGCCCTGGTTGAAGTTCTGCGAGGTGCCCTGACCACACTCGGTCGCCAGGGCGATGATCGGATTGGTCAGCAGCGACTGGCTGATCTTCTGCCCGATGGTGGTCGGCGCCACGGTGCCGTCGAGCTGCACGGTGAAGGTGGTGCCGCTGTCGACGGAGCGGTAGATGCCGCGCAGCGAGTGGGTCCCGAAGCCGCCGCGGTTCTGCGACTGGGAGTTCATCACATAGAGCACGTTTTCGGCCGAAGGCGCCACGGCCAGCGAACTACGTCCCCAGCCCGGCTGACCGGAGATGATCGCCTGCACGGCCGACACGCCATCGTCGAGCACGCGGTAGACGGCCCCCTGGCTCGTGTTGACGCCGCAGGCGATGAAGACATATCCGCTCGCGCCGTTCTTCTGCAGGTCGAGGTCCGTGCAGCCGCCGGCCGGCACGGCGATGAGGTTCGTCCAGGTGGCGCCGCTGTCGGTCGAGCGGAAGACGCCGGTGCGGGTGGCCGCGTAGATCCGGGCCGTGTTCCGCGTGCTGATGACGACATCCATCGTGTAGTGGAAGTTGCTCGTGGCGGTGGAGGCCAGGCGTGTCCAGGTGACGCCGGCGTCGGTGGTGCGGAAGATGCCGGCGCCGCGGGCGGCCCCGCCGTTGCCGAAGCCTTCGCCGGTGCCCGCGAACACGGTGTTGGGGTTGCCCGGCAGGAACGCCAGCGCCACCACGGCGAGACTGTTCATCTGCAGGTCGGTCGTGGTCGACCAGCTGCCGCCGGCGTCCGTCGACTTCCACACGCCGCCCGCCACGCCGCCCGCGTACATGATGTTCGGACTGGTCGGATGGATGAGCAGCGCGCGGGTGCGCCCGCCCTGATTGGTGGGTCCGAGGTTGCTCCACGTGCCGAGCGCCGCGCCCGGGGCCGCGCCCACGAGCGGGTCTTCGTCGAAGCTCGGCAGCACGGCGTTGTCGGCGGTCGAGTACCGCGGCATCGCCCGCATCTGCGCCAGCGCCGGCAGATACGCCTCGGGCGAGATTTCGCGGACGCCGGTGGTGCGATTGGCGCCGCGCGTGACGATCGGCCCGGTGCGGCTGTTCACGTAGAACTGCTCGGCCAGGTCCGGATCGCCGAAGCGTTCCGGTCCTTTGGCGCGTTTCCGGTCGATCCGCGCGCGTTCGTCGGGTGTGAGCTGGGCGACAGGGGCCGGCGGCGCCGCGCAGGCAGCGGCCAGGGCCGAGACAACGGCCAGGGTGGCGAGGAGGCGGTGCGATCTGCTCATCGGGGGAGCTCCGTTACGGGCGCTGCGAAGCGGCAGCCCCCGTCCAGAGGTCATGCGCAGGGCCCCGCGAAATGGGGCCAGACGGGCCCTGTCGAGGTGGGGGGCCAGACAAAGTCTGGCCCCACCCAGAATGGGGACAGTCCCCCTCACATCTACCGCAGGCGGAAGCGGGCCCAGTGCCTGGTGCCATCCGCCAGCGTGAGCTGCAGCAGGCGGCAGCCGGTCACGCCCGGCTGCGTGCGCCACTGGAACACGAACTGGGAATCGGCAGCCGAGTAGCGCAGCTTCGACGCCTCGACCAGCTCGAGCTGTTCCTCGAGCACGTCGTCGGGTGAGCCGTCGCAGGCGATGGCCGATTCCCGGATGTCGGTCACCGACTCGAGCGACGTCACGAGCGTGCCAAGACCGTCGGTCAGGCGCCACTTGAGGGGGAACGTGCGCCCGGCCTTCCCCACGTTCACCGTCGGCAGGTTGTCCACCGGCTGGAAGAAGCCGGTGAAGACGAACTGCACGCTGTAGGTGCGCGTGACGGTCACGCTGTTGCCGGCGTTGTCCCGAGCCGTCACGGTGAAGGTCTTCGTGCCCACCGTGGCGGTGTCGAGCGCCGCACCGTTCGCCACGCTGCCCACGCAGCTGGCGACGCCGGATTCCGTGTCCGCACACGTGAAGGCGGCGGTGACGGCGGCCTTCAGGCCGAATACGGCACCAGCGGCCGGCGACGTGATGACGATCGACGGCGGCGTGACGTCGGGCGGCGGCAGGACGTTCACCATGACGGTGTCGGGCAACGAGGTGTTGCCGCTGTCGTCCACCACCACGAGCTGGATCGTGTGGCGGCCCTCGCCGAGCGGCGGCGTGCCGGCCGTGCCGAACGTGCGCGTGGGGGCGGAGGTGACGAACGGCGAGCCGCTGTCGAGCGTCCACTGGTACTCGATGATCCGTCCACCGATGTCGAAGGACCGCGCGCCGGAGGCGGTGAGCGTCGTGCCCGACACGATCGTGGCGGGAGCCTCGACCACGGCCGTGGGCGCGGCGTCGTCCACCACGACGAACTGCGCGACGTCGGCGCTCGACTGGTTGCCGCTGTCGTCCACGACGACGAGCGAGACCGTGTAGCGGCCCACGGCGAGCGGCGCCGCGGGGCTGGCGCCGAACGTGATGGACGGCGTGCTGGTCACCACGTCGGGCTGGCCCTCGAGCGTGAAGCGGTACTCGACGATGCTGCCGCCGATGTCGAACGACCGAGCACCCGAGACGGTCACGCTCTGGCCCACGGAGACACGGGCCGGCGCCTCGATGACGGCGGTGGGGGCGAGGCCGTCGGTGACGCGCACGCGCGCGGTGTCAGGTGACGACTGGTTGCCGCTGTCGTCCACGACCACGAGCGTGATGTCGTGCGGGCCCGGCAGGAACGGCGTAGCCGCCGAGAACGGGAAGGTGACCGCGGGCGTGGCGGTCGCCACCACCGGGCCGCCATCGAGCGTCCAGCGGTACTCCGTGATCCGTCCGCCGACGTCGAACGAACGCGCGCCCGACGCCGTGAGGTCGCTGCCGAAGGGCTGCAGCGGCGCCGCGTCGATGACCGCGGTGGGGCTGGTCGCGTCCACGACGATGACGCGGACGGAATCCGCGACGGAGTCGTTGCCGGCATCGTCGGTGACGACGAGCGTGATCGTGTGCGCGCCCACGGCGAGCGGCGCGGCCGGGTCCACCGACACGATGAAGAACGGCGTGGCGGTCTCGACCGGCGCCTGGCTGTCGAGACGCCAGGTGTAGCGCACGATGCGCCCGGCGGCGAACGAGCGCTCGCCGGTCACGGTGAAGCTCTGCCCCACCGGCACGGTGGCCGGCGCGGTGATGACGGCGGTGGGGCGACTCGCGTCCACCACCTGCACGGAGACCATCGTCGCGTTCGACTCGTTGCCGCTGTCGTCCACGACCACGAGCTGCATCACGTGCGTGCCGACGGCGAGTGGCTGCGCGGCGTTGACCACCACGGTGAAGGTCGGATCGGGCGTGACGACCACCGGCCGGGCCCCCACCGTCCAGCGGTACTCGGTGATCCGTCCGCCGATGTCGAAGGAGCGCGAGCCGTCGAGGGTGAAGGAGGCGCCGAGCGCGACCGTGGCGGGTGCCTGGAGCACCGCCGTGGGCACGGCGCTGTCGACGACGCGCACGGTGGCCGCGGCGGGACTCGACTGGTTGCCGCTGTCGTCGATCACAACGAGCTGCACGGTGTGCAGGCCCACGGCGAGCGGCGTCGTGGCGGCGGCGAAGGTGATGGACGCGGTGGACGTCTCCACGGGCGTGCCGCCGTCGAGCGTCCAGCGGTAGCCGGTGATCCGTCCGCCGATGTCGAACGAGTTGGCGCCCGAGACGGTGAGGTTCGAGCCCACCGGAATCGACGTCGGGGCGTCGATGACCGCGGTGGGGGCCAGGGTGTCGGCGACGATGACGCGCAGCGTGGCGGGCGACGACTGGTTGCCGCCGCTGTCGGTCACGACGAGCTCGACGGTATGCGCGCCCACGCCGAGCGCGCCCGAGCTGGCGGCAAAGGTGTGGGACGGGTCGGCCGTCACGACGACGCTGCCGGCATCGAGGCGCCAGCGATACGACGTAATCGACGCGCCGGGTGCGGACGTCGAGCGGTTGCCCGTCACGGTCAGGTTGGCGCCGACGCCGAGTGTGGCCGGACCGTCGATGACCGCCGTGGGCGCGACCTGGGCCCGCAGGCCCAGCGTGGTGAGAACAACGGCGACGAGCGCCGCGAGCAATGCGAACCGTCGGGACATGGGGAGTCTCCCTCCGCTCTCCATAGAGGGGTGCTCACGCCGGTTTGCTCACGCGCTGCCCGCGCGCAGGTGCCGCGACCCGGAAGTCTTGCCCCACCCAGAATGGGGACAGTCCCCCTCACACGCCACGTGGCAGGTCTTGCGACTAGTCAGGTCCGGCCCAGATTGGGGACAGTCCCCCTCACACTACGCCGTGACGCGCATGACGTCACTGCAGTTCTTGTAACCGGAGGCGCGCGTGGCGGCGCGGCAGGCGCGGCACCAGCCGTACTTCGGGTCGTCCGAGACTTCGTCCTCGCCGAGCGGCGGGTCGATGACGTCGAACGCCATCGGGAACGGCAGGAACACGTGCTGACGGCCGTTGCGCGCGGAGCAGGCGACGCACGAGCGCCACTGTCCGTCGGGCGACGTCACAACCGCGCGGATGTCGGCCGAACACGTGACACACGGCGTGCGGCGCACCGGCGCCACGTGCCGCACCACCTGCGGCGACATCGGCGCGCCGACGACGCCGGTGTCGGCGGTGAGATGCGTCGCCGCGCCTTCCGCCGTGAGCAGCACGTCGCCGCTGCGGCTCGAGAACTTGATGAGCACTTTCCCTTCACCGGTTTCCCCGGTGATGCGGCCCACGCCCCACTCTGGTTTCGACTTATGACGGACGAGGTCGCCTGGTTTGAACATGTGTATCCAACCAGCGTACACCGTCCGCCCGCGCCGTGCCGGTCCGGCACGCAATCCGCGGGCGCGGGACCGTCTATCCTGACGCAGGCGAATCGTCCGCCCTCGCAAGGAGTCCGTCGATGCGCAAGACGTGCGTAGTCACCGTGGACCTGGTGGATGTCTGGAAGGAACCGGGCCGCAAGAAACTGGCGCGCACGCTCGCCTGGGGCGACGAGGTGGTCATCACGGCCGAAAGCGCCTCGCAGCTCGAAGTGGAGACGGTCTTCTTCGATGAGCAGCCCGACGGCAGCATCCTGCCGGTGAAGGTGAAGGGCTACATCGAGCCGCGGGCGTCATTGCGGCGCAAGGCCACGGACCTCGTGAAGCCGAAGGCGCAGAACGACGTGCTGAAGGTCAACTTCGTGGACGTCCAGCAGGGCGACGGCTCGGTCATCGAAGCGCCCGACGGCACGGTGATTCTCGTGGACGGCGGCGACAACCAGCTCTTCGCACGTTACCTCGCCGGCCGCTTCCGCGGCACGAGCCTGGCGAAGCCGCAGCCGATCGACTGCATCCTCGTGACGCACGGCGACGCGGACCACTTCGCCGGGCTGCCCGAGATCCTCGCGTCTGAAACCAACACTGAACCGCGCAAGCGCCTGTTCATCAAGCCGAAGCGGATCTATCACAACGGGATCGTGAAGCGTCCCGGCACGGTGAACGGCGCGAAGGTGAAGGACGTCGAGATGCTGGGCCCGACGAAGGTCGTGGACGGCACGACGTTCCTCACCGGGCTCGAGACGAACCTGCTGGACGTAGCGGACGACCAGCTCAACGAGCCGTTCAGGACGTGGAAGTCGACGCTGGCCACGTATCACCAGCGCTCGCCGCTGTCGTTCCGGCGTCTGGAGTTCGGCGACAAGGCGGCGTTCCGCTTCTTCAACACCGACGCGATGACGATCGAGGTGCTCGGTCCGCTCACGACCACGGTGGCCGGCAAGCCCGCGTTGCCGTTCCTGGGTGATCCGCCGAAGGGTCCGCGGCTCGGGCACGAGTCGCTCAACGTGGACGACGACGGCTTCAAGGGACACTCCGCGTCGCACACGATCAACGGGCATTCGGTGGTGTTCAAGCTGAACTACGGCGGCTTCAGTTATCTCTTCGCCGGCGATCTGAACGATCAGGCGAGCCGCTACCTCACGCGCGAGCACAACGCGGGACGCGTCAACCTGCGGTCCGAGGTGTTCAAGGTGCCGCACCACGGGTCCGCGGATTTCTCGGGCGCGATGTTCCAGGCGGTATCGCCGGTCGTGAGTGTGGTGTCGAGCGGCGACGAGAACGCGCGCAAGGAATACATCCACCCGCGGGCCACGCTGATGGGGGCGCTCGGCAAGTGGTCGCGCGTGCCCGAGCCGCTCATCTTCGTGACGGAGCTGGTGGCGTTCTTCAACGCCGAGGGCTACTCGAAGCTCGCCAATCCGAAGACGGCGAAGCAGAAGGCGCGGGGCGAGTTCTTCGGCTTCAGCCGCACGGCGTTCGGGCTGGTCAAGACGCGCACGGACGGGCGCCGGCTGTTCGTCTACACCGACAGCGGCAACGTGGCGCAGAAGGAGGGCTACGCCTACGAGCTCGACAGTTCGGGCGTGCCCGTGCCCTCCCCCGTCGTCCGCGCCTGATTTGTAACGCCCCTGTCCCGATTGGCATGGTTCGTGCGCACGAATCGTGCCATTGGGGACAGGGCACATGGCAGGGCCACTGCCGTTACAATCGCCACGTGCGGGGTGGCAGTTTCTTCATCGGGGCGATGCTCGTGGCGGCGGTTGCCGCGTCGGGTGTGGTGTCGAGCGCGCGCCAGACGCCCGTGGCGTCGCATGCGCCGGCCCGCGCCTCGTCCGCCGCGTCCGC
>JALHON010000165.1 GCA_022842985.1 Acidobacteriota bacterium
CTCGGCATCGCCGGCCCCGGCATGGCACAGCGCGTCGATCTTGAGCGCGACCACGCGCCACGCCACGGGCATGCCGCCGGCCGTGTCCGCGCGGGCCTCGTCGAGCAACGCCGGCACCTGCCGGCAGTCGCCCGCTTCCATCATCGCGTCGGCCACGTCGATGAGAATCATCCAGCGCGAGGCCGCGAACTCCGATCGGCGGCGTTCGGACTCTTCGAGGACCTGGCGGGCCACGGTCAGGCCGCGCGTCCGGTCACCGGCCTGGGCCAGCCGGGCTGCCCACGAGGCCCGGAGGCGCACCTCTGCAAACGGGGTGCTGCGCCCTGGCGCCAGAGCGATCGCCTGCTCCAGGGCCAGGGCCGCGGCGGCGAAGTCACCGCTTGCGGCGGCGCTGTTGGCCTGCAGGCGCAGGATCGACAGGCGCACGGTGTCGCCGTCGGGGTGTCCCTCCACGAGTCGCAGTCCGTCCGCCAGCGCCGCGCGCGCCTCGGCATGCCGGCCGAGATCGCTCAGATGTCCGGCGTGCTGCGTGAAGACAGACGCGCGGTCGATGCGCGACATGTCCGGCTCGGCCAGTGCCGGCAGCAGTGCGACGGCGTCGCGCGTGAGTGCTTCGGCGCGTGATGGGTCGGCCGAACACCGCGAGACCAGGCGCGCCCGGCCCGTGAGGTAGCCGACCCGCGGACGGGTGGCGCCGCGAGGCAGCCGTGCCGCCACGTCGTCCCACTCGGTCGCGAGCGCCGACGCGTCGGCGCAGTGTCCGCCGAGGATCTGCAGCAGCACGAGATTGCCGATGGCGGCGGCATGCACGTCCGGGTTGGCGCCGCCGCGCGCCCGCGTCAGCGCCTGCCGGGCCAGCTCCAGGCCGCGCGCTTCGTCGCCGTCGCTGAAGGTGACGTAGGCGAGCACGCTCTGCACACCGGCGCGGACGTCGAGCGGCAGGCCGTCACCGGCGTCGAGCGCGGCATTGGCGCGTTCGGCCAGCTCGGCGACGGTCATGCCGCGCCGGCCGCCGTTCTCCGGGCTTGCCGCCGAGAGCATCCGGTAGAGGAAGTCGGCGGTCTGCCGCGCGCGGCGGCCTTCCGCGAGTGCCCGCTGCTGCTCGGTCCACAGAAGGCCGGCCAGCGTGCCGAGGGCGACGAGCGCGGCGGCGGCCGCCGTCGTCAGCAGCGGATGGCGGGCCACGAGCTTCGCGGCGCGGTAAGCCAGGGTAGGCCGGCGGGCCGAGATCGGCCGGCCGTTCGCCAGTGCGTCGAGGTCATCGGCCAGTGCGCCCGCCGTGGCGTAACGTGCGCGCCAGTCGGGCGCCAGGGCTTTCTGCAGGATCACTTCGAGGTCGCCGCTCAGCTCGGATCGCAGCCGGGCCACGGTAGTGCCGCGACGCTCGGCGGCCTCGGAGGTAATCGTCTCGGTGATGCGGTCGGGCGCTTCGCGCCCGAGCATCCGATCGGCCGTGGAGACGAACGACCCTTTGCCGCCGAACGGCCAGGCGCCGGTGGCGAGTTCGTAGAGGATGAGGCCGAGGCTGTAGGTGTCCGACGCGGTCGACACCGGCTCGTGCCGCAGCTGCTCCGGACTCGCGTAGTGCGGCGTCAGGCGAATCGTGGTCGTCGCCGCGCCAGGCGCCGCCAGCAGCTTCGACGTGCCGAAGTCGACGATCGTCGCGCGGCCGCCGGCGGTCACGAGGATGTTCGACGGCTTCAGGTCGAGATGGGCGACCAGGCGCTCGTGCGCGGCCTGGACGTCGCGGCACACGGCCGCCATCATCCGTACGCGGTCGCCGACGCCGAGGCGGTGTGTGTCGCAATAGGCGTCGATCGCCTGGCCGTCGACGATCTCCATGACGAGGAACGGCCGGCCCGTCTCGTCGCGCCCCGAGTCGATGAAGCGCGCGATCCCCGGAGAGTCGAGGCTGGCGAGGAGGTAGCGCTCGCGTTCGAAGCGCGCCAGATCGTCGGGCGTGGTCGCATGCGGGTGCAGCCGCTTGATGGCGACGCGCTGCGGGCCGTCGGGACCGGGCCGCGTGGCCTCGTAGACCGTGCCGAAGCCGCCGCTGCCGATGACGCGTGTGAGCGTGTAGGAACCGAGGGCGCGGGGCAGCGTCTCGCCGGGTCCGGGACCAGATGGTTCGGTGCCTCCGACGTGCTGCCCGGCGCGCGCGTCGGCCGCGAGCAGCCGCACCACTTCGGCCCGTACCTCCGCGTCCGCTTCCATGGCCGCAAGACGGGCCTCGACGTCGGCGGCGGGCCATTCGACGGCCGCTTCGAAGAGCGCCATCACGCGGTCCCAGCGATCCCTGGGGGTCATGTCGGATCAGGCGTAAACGCCTCGGCGGATGGCTCCGCGCCGCCAATCCCGAGGCGCTCGGCCAGCCATGCCCGTGCCGAGCGCGCCCGCCGGTTCACCGTGACCCGCGAGATGCCGAGCAGCTCCGCGGTTTCGTCGGCCGTGCAGCCGAGGACGAAGCGCGCGTTGACGACCTGGAAGCGCTCGGGATCGAGCTGCTCCAGTTCGGCGAGCGCGCGGTCGAAGTCGAGGAACCCCGGGCCGGCGGCATCCACCCAGGGCAACTCGTCGTGCAGCGGCACGATCTCGGCCCGCCCGCCGCGTTTCTCGCTGCGCACGCGGCGCGCGTGGTCGACGAGCGCCATGCGCATCAGCGTGGCCGAGAGCGCGAAGAAGTGCTGGCGGTCGGTAAACCGCGCCTCGCGCCGCGCCAGCAGGCCGACGAAGAGTTCGTTGACGAGCGCCGTCGCCTGCAGCGTGCCGGCATTCGACTCGCGCCGCAGGTACGACGCCGCCAGCCGCTGCAGGTGCGGATACACGAGCGGGGCGAGCTGGTGCAGGGCGTCGCGCTCGCCGCGGCCCCACGCGTCGAGCAGCAGCGTGATTTCGCCGGGCGCTTCGGCCATGTGCCTCCGGAAAAGGTATCAGAAGGCGCGGCACCGGCGAACGGCCGGCGGGGGTGAGTCATTTCCGGCGCCGGTTGCGCCTGATGGGGTGACCGACGCTTCCAAGGAGCCGCCGATGACCTCCCGCCTCGTCCCGTTCGTGTCCCTTGCCTTGTTGATGCTCGCCACCCCGGCGCTCGCCCAGCACAGCGTGCGTGCCCGAGCGTGCTCGGCCATGCACCAGGGGCCCGCCTTCAACTACTACTGCTTCACGAATCTCAACGGCACGCTCAGCGAGGACCTCGGCCCGAATCCCAGCGGCACCGGGTCCGGCAGTCCGACCGGACCGGGTCAGACCGCCGTCTCGGCGCAGGCCACGCTCGCCGGCGCGTCCATCTTCGGCAGCGGCCAGGTCACGAGCTTCTCGGCGGTGGACCTCGCAACGGCCACGGTACGCCTCCGCGCGACCCCGCAGGCGAACTACATCGGCGTCACAGGCTCCCCCGAGGCAGAGTGGACCGAGACCCTCACCTTCGTGAACGCCACGACCGGTTCGGCCTCGGTGCCGTTCTCTTGGGAGTCGGACGGCGTCCTCACACCGGGGCTGCATCGGAGTGTCAACCTCACCTCGACGCTGCACCTGACCTCGGTCGCCGGGGCGCCCAGGCCGACGTTGCCCGCGATCGGCGGCACCGGCTTCCTGCAGATCAACCAGGCCGGGTGCTTTCCTTCCAATGGGGCCTTCTGCGGCGAGTTCGGCATTCCGGAGACCCACGTCTACTGGCGCGCCGACTCCGGCTCCTACAGCGCCGCGAGCACACCGGCGCCGTGGGTGTTCGAACGGTATGGCAGCCGCGGCAGCCGCCTCCGCGGGGCGTTCATCCTGCCGCCCGGCATCTCGAAGATCACGCTGCGCGGACTCGTCACCCTCGGGTGCCCCGAGAGCAACACCTGCGACTGGTCGGGGCCGGGGCACGGCGTCTCCTTCGCGTTCGGCGCCATCCCCTCAGGCGTCTCGATCGCCTCGTCCTCTGGCGTGTTCCTCGGCACGCCGGTGCCCCAGCCGCGCCCGACGAACCTGTCGGTCGTCTCGGTGGTGGGGAACCGCGCGACCTTCCGCTGGACGCCGCCGACGAGTGTCGTCCCGACCGGCTACGTGCTCGAAGGCGGCGTGGCGCCGGGCCAGGTGCTCGGCAGCCTGCCCACGGGTAGCACCGCCACGACCTTCAGCGTGGACCTGCCGACCGGCGCGTTCTTCGTGCGCATGCACGCGCTCTCGGCCAGTGGACGTTCGGCGGCGACCAACGAAGTGCAGGTGTTCGTGAACGTGCCGCAACCGCCGGCTGCGCCGGCGCGCCTGCTCGGGCTCGTCAATGGGTCCGCGCTTGGACTGAGCTGGATGAACCCGGGCAGCGCCGGAATCCCCACGTCGATGCTGCTCGATGTCTCGGGTGCCATTACCGCGACGCTGCCTATCCCGGCCGGCGAGTCGTTCGCGTTCCCCGCCGTGCCACCCGGCACCTATACGTTCGCCGTGCGCGCGGCGAACGCGATGGGGGCCAGCGCCGCCTCGGCGCCGGTCACGCTCACGTTCCCTGGCGGATGCTCCGGTGCGCCGCAGACGCCGGTGGCGCTCAGTGCGTCGGCCGCGAGCGGCCGGTTGACCGTGGCGTGGGAGCCGCCGGCCTCCGGCGCGGCGGTGTCGAGCTACGTGCTCGAGGTGTCAGGGGCCATCACGCTCAGCGTGCCGTTTGCGACGCGCGGTGTGACGGCGCCGGTGCCGCCCGGTGTCTACACGTTCCAGGTGCGGGCCGTGAACGCCTGCGGCGGGAGCGCGCTGTCAGCGCCGGTCACCGTGACGGTGTCGTAGTGCCACGGGCGCGGCGGGCCGTCACTTGATGGCCCGCTGCGCAATCGTCTTGAACTTCTGCCGCAGCCCGTCGGGGTTCGCCGGAGAGCTCTGCGTCATCAGCACGATGACCGTCTGCTTCACGGGATCGTTCCAGAAGATCGTGCCGGCCGTGCCGTCCCAGCCGTACTCGCCCACCGACGCGCCGGAGCCGTCGGCGGACATCAGCACGTTGACGTTGGCGAGGCCCCAGCCCATGCGGCCGCCGCGCGCGGTCAGCACGTCGGCGGGCAGGCCGTTGGCGGTGATGCGTGTGGCCGTCTCGGTCTTGAGCAGGCGCGTGCCGTTGAACGTGCCCTTGTCGAGCAGCATCTGCGCGAAGCGCAGGAAGTCGGGCACGCTCGACACGAGGCCCACGGCGCCTTCGAGCAGCGCCGGCTTCGTGGTGAAGGGCACCGGCTCGATGTCCACCGGCACGAGGCCGCCGCCGGGCGCCGGGCCGTACACGGTGGCGAGGCGGGCGGCGCGTTCGCCTTCGACGACGAACACGGTGTCGGTCATGGCGAGCGGCTGGAAGATCCGACGCGCGAAGAAGCGGTCGAGCGTCTCACCCGACCAGATCTCGACGAGGCGCCCGAGCACGGTGGTCGCTTCGCTGTAGCGGAAGCGCGTGTGCGGATCCTCCATGAGCGGCGCGGCCGTGATTTTCCTGATGAAGGCCGGCAGCGTATCGGCGCGCGATCGCACGGCGAGCGTGCGGTAGAGCTCCGACGTGCGGTGGCTGAGCCCGGAGGTGTGGAGCAGCAGGTCTTCAACCGTGACCGGGCGCACGGGCGCGCGCGGCGTGGCGCCGGGGGATTCCACCACACGAACGTCGGCGAACTCCGGCAGGTACTTCGACACCGGATCGTCGAGGCGGAAGCGTCCCTCGTCGTGCAGCATCATCGCCGCCACGGCCGTGACGGCCTTCGTCATCGAGTAGATGCGGAAGAGCGAGCGCTCGGTCATCGGCGCTTTCGTGCCGAGGTCCTGCACGCCCACGGCCTTCATGTAGCCGATCTGCCCGCGCCGGGCGATCGCCGCGACACCGCCGGCAATGCGGCCGTCGGCGACGAATTGCTCGAGCAGGGCCGTGGCCTCGGCGAGCACCTCGGGCGCAAGGTCCACCGCGGCGGGCGGCACGGTGCGGAGGGGCTGCTGGCCGGACGGAGTCGCCACGAGCACCAGGGCGACGAGGACGGAGAGGGTCGCGCGCATCACGCCTCGATTCTAGCGGCTTGCGCGGTGCCACACCTGCTCGAAGAGGTGCAGGGCGTGTTCGCCGAGGATGCCGCGGACGTCCTGCTCCGAGAAACCCCGCGCGAGCATGCGATCGGCCAGCGCGAAGACGTGCGCGTAGTCGCTGAAGCCGTCCAGCGAGCGCTTCGCCGACCGGGGATCGGCGGTCACGTGGCGGCCGTAGTCGTCGGCGATTGCAGGGTAGGCCGGCGTGCCCCACGGGTCGGCGTCGTGCCGCGGATACGTGCCGAGCGACATGTCGGTCGAGAAGGCCAGCTGTGCCGTGCCGCCCAGCAGGTCGGCGGTGTAGGCCACCATGTCGATGTACTCGTCGAGCGTCGGCCAGTGCGTGGTGCCGGGCCGCATCACGAGCGGCCCCCAGGCGACGAGGCCGATGAGGCCGCCGCGCGCGGCGCAGGCCGCGATGAGCGCGTCGTCGATGTTGCGCGGATTCGGTGCCAGGCGGCTCGGATTCGAGTGGCTGAAGATGACCGGGTCGGCGCTGCGGTCGATGATCTCGTGCGCCGAACGCGCGCCGACATGCGTGCAGTCGAGCACGATGCCGAGGCGGTTGCACTCCGCAACGACGAGGCGGCCGAAGCGCGTGACGCCGCCGCTCGTCGTGTCGAGCAGGCCATCACAGATCTCGTTCGTGCGGTTGTAGGCCGGGATCATCACCCGCAGCCCCAGCCGGTGCATCACTTCGATGCGGTGCAGACGCCCGCCGATGAAGTCGCCGCCCTGGGAGAAGAGCAGCAGCGCGGCGCGGCCGGCCTCGCGGGCGCGCCGCACTTCGCCCACCGAAACGGCGACGTCGAGGTTCGGGAAGCGGCGGCCGACGAGGTGCCAGTACATCAGCCGCTCGACCGCCTGATCGAAGGTGTCGTGCGGGTCGAAGGCGGTCACGCCGTAGGCGGTGATGCCGTGGCGGTGCGCGACGTCGAAGCGGGCATCCGGCCACGCCTGCATGCACAGGTCCACGACCAGGAACGGGCACGGGCCGTCCACGACGGAATGGTCACCGCCGCGATCGCGGTCGGGAGCGACGGTCATCGGGTTACGTCCATTGGGTCAGGATACGCTCGCGGTCGAAGACGTGCACGGCGACTCGCCCGAGCACTGCGGCCACAGCGAGCAGCACGGCCGTGGCGAGGAGCAGATCCCCCGTCGAAAACGCCGTCTGTCCGTTCAGCTGTGCGACGAAGCCGCCGACGAGCGGCAGCACCACCACGACGCCGGCCTGCTGGGCCGCGCGGGCGTCTTTCGCCCGGGTCGAGACGATGGCGCCGAGCGTGAGGGCGACGAGCGACGCCGCCGGCGCGACGCCGCCTACGAGCGCCAGCACCCGGCCGGTGACGAGTGTCGCGGCCACGCCGGGCTCCGCCGTGACTGCCGCGCCCGCGACGAGCAGCACGACGCCCAGCGCGAGCAGCACGAGGGCCAGCGCGAAGGCCGTGCCCGTCTTGGCGACGAGCAGTTCGGCGGTCGTGAGCGGCGTCGCGAGCAGCGGCTCGAGCGTGCGCGCCTGCTTCTCGCCGACGATGGCCGTAGTCACGAGGGTCATCGCGCCGACGACCGGCACGAGCGCCATGAGCGGCAGGAACTGGTGCAGCAGCAGCGCCTGCACGAGCGCGGCGTCCGTGAGCCCGCCGGCGCCGGGCACCTGGAACTGCCGCGCCAGCTGCACGAGGTCCGCCGTGTCGTCGAGCGGCTCACCCGCCCAGGCCGGCACGCCCACGGCGAGCGCCAGCGGCATCAGCACCGCCGTGAGCAGCATGGCGATCGGGCCGAGCAGCACGCCCTTCGAGGCGCGGAGGTCTGCCACTTCCTTGCCGGCGAGCGCGCGGATACGGGCGAACGACGGTCGCATCAGGCGTCCCCCGTGTGCGCGAGATAGACGTCCTCGAGCGACACCTGTCCAGGCCGCACGCCGAGGCCGTGCGCGGTGTCGAAGGCGAGCAGGCGGGTCTTCAGGATGCCGATGCGTCCGGCCAGCGCTTCCGCCTCTGTCAGATTGTGCGTGCAGACGACGATGGCCGTGCCGTCGCGCGCGAGGTCGGTCACGAGCCGCCGCACGTCGCGCGCCGCCGCCGGGTCGAGGCCGGACGTCGGTTCGTCGAGCAGCAGCACGGGCGGCTCGTGCAGGAGCGCGCGGGCGATGGCCACGCGCTGACGCAGGCCCTTCGAGAGCACGGCCGCGACGTCACCGGCGCGGTCGGCAAGGCCGAGGCGCGCGAGCACCGCGCGCACGCGGGCCGGTGCGTCGGTCACGCCGTAGAGCGTCGCGTAGGTCACGAGATTGGTCCACACCGTCAGCCGATCCCACAGCCCCGGCGTCTCCGTGAGCAGGCCGACCCTGGCGCGGAGCGCCGCATCGGCCGTGGCCGTGAGCGGCACGCCGGCCACGGTGCCGCTGCCGCCCGTCGGCGCGAGCAGGCCGGCGAGCATCCGGAGCGTGGTCGTCTTGCCCGCGCCGTTCGGGCCGAGCAGCGCCACGACCTCGCCGGCGGCAACGGCGAAGGTGACGTCTTCCACCGCCACCCGCGCGCCGAAGCGGCGCGTGAGTCCGCGCGCGTCGATGGCAGGCGGACGGTCGGCGGCGATCATCGGTCGCGCCTTCCCGGCTCAGCGGCCTTCGTAGGCGGTGCGGATGGCGGTGAAGAAGGTCTCGGCCATGCGCTGATACCCGGCTTCCGTGGGATGCAGGCCGTCGATGCCGATGAACGTCGTGACGTTCGCGGCCATGGCCGCGTCCAGGTCCACCAGCACCGCGCCTTCGGCGGCAGCACCGGCGCGGATGCCGTCGTTGAAGGACTGCACGAGTGACACCGGCAGTGAGAGCCGGCCGCCCGGCCGCACCGGCGGCAGCGTGCCGACGAACACCGCCACGCCGCGCTGGCGCGCGGTGCGCACCATGGTGAGCAGGCCGCCCAGACCCGTCGAGACTCCGGCCGCGGTCGGCACCGCCGCGATGTCGTTGGCGCCGGCGAGGAGCAGCAGCACCTGCGGGTTGGCCGAGGTCAGCACGCCCGGCAGGCGGCGCGCGCCGTCGGCCGCCCACTCCCGCGGCAACCCGGCGTTGGTCACCACGAACTGCTGCGCCTGCGTGAAGTAGCGCGTGCGCATCAGCGTCAGCAGCTTGGTGGGGTACGACTCGGACGGCACGACGATCTGCCGGAAGTTGGGGAAGCCGTCGAGGCCGAGCGCGGTGCCGACGGGCACCGTGATCTCGCCCGCCGTCATGCTGTCGCCGAAGGCGAGGAAGGCCGTGCGGCCGAGTGGCGGCGGCGCCACGTTGACGTTGAACGCGCAGCTCGCCGAAGCGCCGCGCGCGTCGGTGCCGCTGCAGGTCACGCGCGTCGAGCCGACGGGAAACGGCGTACCGGCGGGTGCGCACGACACCGTGACCGGAAGCACGCCGCCCGTGGTCGTCGCCGCCGGCACCTGGATCGAGACCGGTGCGCCCGACGTGGACTGGCCGATGACGTCGGCCGGACACCGCAGCGCGAAGGGCTGCACGGTGGGAGGCGTAGGCGCCGTGGGCGACGGGGTGTCGTCGCCGCAGGCGATCGCCGCCAGGGTGGCGACGACGACGAAGAGCACGCGGTGCCACGCCTGTCGGGCGCGCGCCGCCACGGTCGTCCAGCTCATGAACCTGCCGATCATACCGGGGGCCGCGCTGACGGACCAGTGGCCCGCCCCGTCGTCACCGCACATCGAACTCGAAGCAGCCGGGCGTGACGAGCAGGCGGCCCGGTGCGGGGAAGCTCAGGCTGCCCGGCGCGTTCAGTCCGGCGGCCTGGAACTGCACCGTGCGCACCTTCTCGCCGAGGCCGTCGTAGACGTAGGTGTAGGGCACGACGAGCGACACCCACAGCCGCCCTGCCGGGTCGAGCGCCGCCGTGCGCACGGCCGGCGAGACGAGCGGCACTTCGGTGCCGTCGATGGCGCGCCGCGGCCACACCGATGGAATCGCGGCGATGACGGGATCGAGCTCGCGGCCCTGCATCCGCCGGTGGAAGACGAGCCCGCCCTGGGCGTCGAATCGCGAGATCGCCGGTTCCCCGGCGATGAAGACGAACCAGTAGCCGCCGTCCTGCGCCTTGAGCGGAATGCCGGCGTTGAGCGCCAGGTGCAGGTCGCGGTCGGCTTCGTGTCCCGTCGCCCGCAGCCGGCCGATCGTGCGCACGGGCGTGCCGGCCAGGCCGTACTCCGTCATGAGCCCGCCGGTTTCCGGCTGGCTGATGAGCACCGAGCGTCCGGTGAACTGCAGCGTGCCGACGCCGCTCAGCGAGAGCGCGCCGAGCGTGACACGCGCCGTGGCGCGGCCCGGCAGCTGGAAGCCGCCGGCGCGCCGGCCGTCCTTCGTGAAGATCTGCACGCGCTCGCGGCCGTTCGGCGCATCGGCCACCACGAAGGTGCCGTCGGGCTCGGCGTCGAACGCCGAGGGTTCGATGACGCGGCCGTCTTCGCCGCCGATGGCGACGAGCTTGCGCGCGGGGCCGCCTTCGGCCGGCACGCCGTACACCGCATGGCCGCGGCGATCGAAGACGAGCGCGTCACCAGAGGCCAGCCGCTCGTAGCCGAGGGGCTCGCGGAACTCGCCCACGGTCTCGACCGGCAGCGCCGTGACGGCCCGCAGTGTGTCGACGCGTCCCGGCGACCAGGGCGCCGCGGCCGTGGCCGCCGCGGGC
>JALHON010000166.1 GCA_022842985.1 Acidobacteriota bacterium
CCGCCGGTCTCGAGCACGGGCGCCGCTGCCGAGGTCACGACCTGTCCGGGCTGCCGCCGCGTCGCGGCGCATGCCGCGAGCGGGTTCCTCTATCTCACCGGCGCCTTCGTCACGGCGCATCGCGATGAGATCGAGCGGCTCGTGAAGGCCGAGGCCCGGCGGGCGCGCGAGGACAATCCGACCGCGCGGATCATCGCGTGGGAGGCGATTCCCGAAGGGCCGCTGGTCGTCACGACCACCACCGAGCACCTCGCCGAGCGCCTCGGCCATGCGCTCGAGAAGGCGTACGACGGCGCCGTCCGCTTCGATTTCTCGCACGAGAACAAGCTGGCGCGCGTCTACTGGCACCGCGACTGACGTCGCGGCCGGCAGCGCAGCGCGGGGCATCCGCGGGCGCGGTTCAGATGTGCGACGTCGTGACGTCGTGCGTGCGGCGGCCGGCGTCGAGTGCCGTGAGCACGAGGTCGGGGGTGACCGGCGCGCGACGGAAGACGTCGTCGCCCACCGCATCGGCAATCGCCGCCAGCACCGCGCCGAACCCGGCGCCCACGGGCGGCTCGCCGACGCCGCGCGCGCCCACGGGCGTATCGGGGTCGGCCAGGTCGAGCGCCGCCTGGTGCAGGCCATCGGCCGGCACGTCCATGATGGTGAGCGGCTTCGTGTGGTGGAAACGCCGGGCCAGCGCCACGCCGTACTGCTGGTCGTAGACCGACCGCTGACAGAGGGCGTGGCCGATGCCGAGGCAGCTGCCGCCGAGGATCTGCCCGCCCAGGCTGCGCGGATTCACCACCGTACCCACGTCGGCGACGGCCGTGTACTCGAGAAGCGTCACCGCGCCGGTTTCGACGTCCACCTCGACTTCGGCGAAGCCCACGACGTACGAGTGCGTCTCGCCATCGTGCGGATACGTGTCCTTGGCCACGCCCATCAGGCCCTGGCCGGCGAGCGCCGTCGCCGAGGCGCGCGTCATCGCATGGATGTCGCCCGGCAACTCATGGCCGTCGAAGCGGCCGCCGCGGGCGATCGCCTTCGTCGCTGCATCCGCGAACGACAGCGTGCGTCCGCCGGGGCCGACGACGCGCCCGTCGGCCACACGGTAGCTCTCGGCCGCGCCGCCGAGTTCGAGCGCGGCGAGCGCCTGGAGTTTACGCACGGCGTCGTGGGCGGCCGCGTGATTGGCGCGCGACATCGCGTGGATCGTCTGACTGCCGTCGGAGGTGCACGTCCACGGCACGTGCTTGCTCGTGTCGCCCCAGGTCACGACCACGTCGTCCCAGGCCATGCCGAGGATGTCGGCGGCGACGCGGGCCGTGTCGATGACCGAGTGCGTGCCGAGATTGCCGGCGCCCGACTGCACGTAGAGCTTGCCATCGGGCTTGAGCAGCAGCAGGCCGTCGTAGTTCACCGAGTAGCCGCCGATGAACGGACTCACCGCCACGCCGATGCCGCGCGCCTTGGCGCCGCGGCGCACGCGGCTGCGGGTCTTGCGCTCGTCCCACTTGAAGAGGGCGGCGCCGCGATCGAGGGCCTCGGTGACAAACGCGCTCGTGACGTAGCCGCGTGTACCGTCGGCGCGCGCCGGGCCGAGGGGGGCCTTGCCGGCCGGCGCGTTGATGCGATGCAGGGCCACGCTGTCGATACCGAGCTGGCGCGCCGCCTTGGCCAGGATCGGCTCCATGATGGCGTTCTGCTGCATGCCGCCGGGCGAGCGCTGCGACGTGCGCGGCGGCGTGTTCGTCAGCACCGAGAGGCCGCTGAAGCGCATGGCGAGCGGCTGGTAGGCGAGTGAGCAGATGCCGGGCGCCGAGACGAGGTCGTACTGGTCCTCGTACGGGCCGCTGTCCTGCACGATGAACATCTCGACGGCGAGCAGGCGCCCGTCCTTTGCGAAGCCCGCCTTCACGCGCCCGAGCAGGTTTGGCCGCGTGCGGCCGATGTAGTGCTCTTCCTCGCGCGTGATGCGCATCATCACCGGCGCGTTGGCCTTCTTCGCGAGCAGGGCCGGGATGGCCATCGAGTGCGCGCCGGGAATCTTGCTGCCGAAGCCGCCGCCCGTGTACTCGCTGACGATGACCACCTTGTCTTCGGGCACGCCCACCCAGCGCGCCACCGGGCCCACGGTCTGCGCCACGCTCTGCGTGGAGCCGTGCAGGTAGAGGGTGCCGTTCTGCCACCACGCCATCGCCGAGCGCGTCTCGAGCGGCTGGTGATGCGTGGCCGGCGTGTGGAACGTCTCGTCGAGCACGAGCGCGGCCTTCGCGAACCCGGCATCGACATCGCCGTACGACCAGGTGGTGCCGTGGGAGCCGGTGGGCAGCGTGCCTTCGGGCGTGCCGCTGAAGACCTCGGCCGGCCATTTCACGGTCGTGAGCTTGCCGTCCACGAACGCGTTGCCTTCGAGCCGGGCGTTCGGCCCGTCGGGCCGCAGGCTCTTGAGCGGATCGACCACGAAGGGCAGCGGCTCGAGGTCGAGTTCGACCAGTTCCAGCGCGGCGGCCGCCGTGGCTTCGTCCACCGCGGCGATGGCGAGGATCGGTTCACCCTGATACACCGGCTCCATCGTGAGGGCGCGTTCCGGGGGCAGGCCGCCCTCGGGGGCCTTCACGGGCGGCAGGTCGTCGGCGGTCAGTACCGCCTTCACGCCGGGCAGCGCCAGCGCGGCGGCGGTGTCGATGCCGCGCACGCGGCAGTGCGGCATCGGGCTCAGCAGCAGCTTGCAGAAGAGCATGCCGTCCACACGGAAGTCCTCCGCGTACCGGGCCCGCCCCGTCACCTTGGCGACGAGATCGGGCGTGGTGTAGTTGCGGCCGACAAGCTTCGGATTCGCCATGCCGCCAAGCTTACGCCTGATCGCGGCGGCGCCAGCGCGAGGATCGCCCGCCGCGACCGGCGGGGACTTTCCAGCGTCAGGCGCCCGCGGCCCGCGCCGGCGCGGCCGAATGCTGGCCACCTGCGCCGCGCCCCTTGGCATGACTTTGGAACCTGACCCGCGTGGTTGAGCGATCACGCGGAGGGGCATCATGAGTCGACTGGCCGCGCGCGTTCTCGTATCCGTGTTGATCGCGGTGATGGCCGGCGAGGGGCGGGCGGACGCGCAGTACTTCGGCGCCAACAAAGTCCGCTTCGAGACGCCGGCGTTCCGTGTGCTCACGACCGAACACTTCGATGTGTACTACTATCCGGCCGAGGCGGACGGGGCGCGCCTCGCGGCCCGTCTGGCCGAGCGCTGGCACGCGCGTCTGACGCGTGTGTTCGACCACACGCTGCGCGGCCGCCAGCCGCTCATCCTGTATGCGTCGCCGGCCGCGTTTCGTCAGACGAACATCATCGACGGCGACCTCGGCGAGGGGACCGGCGGCGTGACCGAGTCGCTGCGCCGGCGCATCGTGCTGCCGCTCGCCGGCACACTCGCCGCCACCGACCACGTGATCGGGCACGAACTCGTGCATGCCTTCCAGTTCGACATCACCGCGAGGGCGGAGTCGGCCTCCGAGCGGCGCGCGCCGGGGGCGCAGGTGCTGCCGCTGTGGTTCGTCGAAGGGATGGCCGAATACTTCTCGCGTGGTCCCGTCGATCTCGAGACCGCCATGTGGCTGCGCGACGCCGTGGCCCGCGACGCCCTGCCGCCCGTCGAGAAGCTCGGGGATCCCAGGTATTTTCCCTATCGCTGGGGCCACGCCCTGTGGGCCTACGTCGCCGGGCGCTGGGGCGAAGGTGTCCTCGTATCGGCACTCCGCGAGGCGGGGCGATCCGGTCGGGCCGACACCGCGCTGGCCGACACGCTGGGCGTGCCGATTGCCGAGCTGACGCGCGACTGGCACGCGGCCACGCGCGAGGCCTGCGCCGGCTGGCTGCGCGGGGCCCGCGCCCCCGGCGCGGTGGCCACGGCGCCATTTGCCGTGCGTCATGCCGGCGAGTTGAACGTCGGTCCCGCGCTCTCTCCCGATGGCCGTCGCCTGGCCTTCCTCGCGGAGCGCGACCTCTTGAGCGTGGATCTCTTCGTGGCCGACGTGGCGACGGGACGCGTGCTGGCCCGCGTCGCGAGCACGGCCCGCGACGCGCACCTGAGCAGCCTGCAATACGTCGCCTCGGCGGGCGCCTGGCGTCCCGACGGAGGCGAGCTCGCGTATGCGTCGCGCCGCGGTGGCCGTCCGACCATCGAACGCTACGACGTCGAGAGGCGGCGGCGGCTGGCGCCGATCACCCCGGCTGGTCTCGACGAGGTCCTGACCCCGGCGTGGTCGCCCGACGGGCGCCGCCTGGCCTGCGTCGGCATGCACCGTGGGCGCCTCGATCTCTTCGTCGTCGACGTGACGACGGGCGAGACGGTCGCCGTGACCGACGACCCGTTCGCCGAACTGCATCCGATCTGGGCGCCCGACGGCCGCAGTCTCATCGTGGCAACCGACCGGTTCACGACCGACATGGACCGAGGTGCGCCCGGCGCGTTCCAGCTGGCGCGCGTGCGCCTCGACGATCGCAGCGTCGAGCGGCTCGGACCGGCCTGGGACGGGCAGATGTTCAATCCGCAGTGGGAGGACGCCGCGGGTACCAGGCTGCTGTTCGTCGGGCACCGGGGCGGCGTCCCGAACCTGTGGCGCCTCGCCGTCGCCTCCGGAGCCGTCACACCGGCCACCGACGTGACGACCGGCGTGACCGGCATCACGGCCACGTCTCCCGCGCTCACGACGGCCCCGGCGGCCGGGCGGGTCGCGTTCTCGGCCCTCGACAATGGCGGCATCCGCCTGTTCGTGCAGGCCCCGGAACGGCTGGAGGCCGCCGAACGGCCGCAGGCGCGGGCGGACGCGCTGCCGCCGGTCGAGCGTTCGCCGAGCGGCGTGGCCGCGTATCTGCACGATGCCGATACCGGTCTGCCGGCATCGTCCGAGGGCTTCGCCGACGCGCCCTACCGGGCGCGCTTCGCCCTCGATGCCGTGGTGCAGCCCAGCGTCGGGATCGGCGTCGACCGCTTCGGCACCTACGCCGCTGGTCAGGTGGCGCTCCTGTGGGGCGACATGCTCGGCGACCGGACGCTCGTCACCGCGTTCCAGGCGAACGCGACGGTCGATACGTCGTTCTCGTATCGCGATCTCGGCGGCGCGGTCGGCTACGCCGATCGATCGCACCGCTGGAACTGGATGGTGGCGGCCGAGCAGACGCCGTATCGCACCGGCTACGTGCAGGGCGGCGTGGCGGTGGTCGACGGCCAGGTGGGCGTCGTGACGCAGGAGGTCATCGACCGGCAGACCGTGCAGGCCGTCTCCGGCGTGGCGAGTTATCCGCTGAGCGACGCACGACGCATCGAACTGGGCGCCGGCGCGCAGCGCTACAGCTTCACCGAACGGGTGCGCACGATCGTCAGCGCCGGCGGGCGCGACCTCACCGACACGCGCGTCGAACGCGACTTCCCGGGGCTCACGCTCGGCCGCGCCGTGGCCGCCTACGTGTTCGACCGCACGTCGTTCGGCGCGACGAGCCCGGTGCTCGGGCAGCGCTATCGCGTCGAGGTGGCGCCGACCGCCGGATCGCTGCACTACACCGGCCTGCTCGTGGACTACCGGCGCTACGTCATGCCCGTCCCGTTCTACACGCTGGCCGGGCGGGTACTGCATTACGGCCGCTACGGCGCCGGCGGCGCCGACACGCGGCTGTCACCGCTCTTCGTCGGCTACCCGGAACTCGTGCGCGGCTACGACGTCGGGTCGTTCCGCGCGGAAGAGTGCGAGAGCGCCGGCTGTCCGGTCTTCGACCGCCTGCTCGGCACCCGCATCGTCGTTGCCAACGCGGAGCTCCGCGTGCCGCTGCTGCGGCCGTTCGGCCTCGGCAACCGGATGTACGGACCAGTGCCTGTCGAGCTGGCCCTCTTCGGTGATGCCGGTGTGGCGTGGGATCGCGGCACCTCACCGGCATGGCTCGGCGGCTCGCGTGACTGGGCCACGAGCGCGGGCGTGGCGGCGCGTGTCAATGCCTTCGGTTACGCCGTCCTGCAGTTCAGCGCGGCGCGCCCGTTCCAGCGGCCGGGGCGCGGATGGGTCTATCAGTTCAGTCTGACCCCGGGATTCTGAGGTCATCATGAGACAACACCGACTCGCCACGATGGTGTCCGCGCTCGTGTTCGCGGCGGCGATGCCGGCCGCGGCGCAGGACGGGGGGCCGGGCGGCCGCGCGACGTCGCTGGCCGTGACCGCCGGTGCGTCACGCGCGAGCGAGGCAACTCACCTCGTGCTCGGGGGCGACGCGCTCTTCGAGTTGACCGCCCACTTCGCCCTGCAGGGCGCCGGGCGCTGGATGGACCGGGGGACGCATCCGGACGCCTATGCCGCCGAACTGTGCGCGCTCGTCGGTCTGGCCGGCACGCGCGAGACCGCCGTGCCGTACGTGACCGCGGGCGTCGGCTTCCAGCGCCGGACCTTCACCACCGCGGAGGCGTCGGTGCCCGCGTTCTACCGCCGCCGGCTGGGCGACGGCGCCGGCCGTCTCGGCGCGCGCCACACGTTCACCGATCCGACGGTGGTCGTCGGCACCGGCGTCGACATCGCGCTGTCGCGGACGCTGACCGTGCGGCCGGACGTGCGGGCGGTGTTCGCCGTGAACGACGGACGCCACGAGACGGTGCTGCTGGCCACCGTCAGTCTCGGCTATCGCTTCGAGCACAAACCCGTGACGCCGTCGCGCCGGTGACGCGCGGCCGCGGCTACTTGCGCGGCGACCGATCGAGCAGCTCGGCGGCGCGGGTCACGCGGGCCGTGTTTTCGTCGGCCTTCGCCACGAGCAGCGCCAGCTGCGCCTGCGCGCGTGTCCAGTCGCCGGTCTCGGCCGCCTCTGTCACACCAGGCAGGCTCATCGCCGCGTAGGTGTAGCGCGGAGCATAGAGCAGGTGCTTGAACCACGCGCGGCCGGGGATGCCGGGTTCGTGCAGCCAGGTCCGCTCGAAGGCGAGCAGCTCACGATTCACGGCGTCGGCCGTCTCGCGGCGCAGCGGTCCGGCGGCGAGCGCGAGCGTCATGCGCGACGACAGCGTGGCGCCGGCACGGGTCAGGCGGCCGACGGCCGCGCGGAGTGGCGCGGTATCGAGCCGCGACTCGGCCTGCGGAATCGTCTTCAGCTCGGTGATGAAGCCGTCGATGGCGCCGGCGTAGGTGGGCACGTCGAACGGCAGCAGCTCCGCGTTCGCGAAGCGCAGGGCCATCGTGCCCCAGAGCTGCGCCATGAGGTGTGAGTACCTGAAGCCGGGATCGCCGATGGTCGCCACCCAGTGGTGGCTGTCATAGGCGGAGTGATACACGCCGTACGGTCCGTTGAAGCTCATGTCCACGACCGGCAGGCCGACGTGGTTGATGAACACCGTGTGGTCCGATCCGCTGCCGATGCGCGTGACCACGAGCTCGCCGTCCTTGCGCGCGCCCGACGTGATGCTGCCGCCGCCGCTCCCGGCCTGGCGCCACGCGTCGTAGAGCGACCGGCCGGCCGGACTCGTGAGATCGCGCGTGATGTCGACAATCGCCGGTGCGAGCGTGCCCACGGCCGAGAGTTCGAGATTCGGGCCCGAGGCGGCCGAATCCACGTTGAGATAGGCGACGGCCTTCTGCCGCAGCTCGTCGCGGAACTGCTCGCCCCATTCGGTGGATCCCGTGAGCGTCACTTCCTCGCCGTCCCACGCGCCGAAGACGAGCGTGCGCTTCGGCCGCACGCCGCGCTTCGCGAGGGCGCCGAGGGCTTTCGTGAGCTCGAGCATCGTGGCCGTGCCGCTCGACGGATCGACCCCGCCGAAGACCCACGCGTCGTGATGATTGCCGAGCACGACCCACTCGTCGGGGCGTTCGCTGCCGGTGATGCGGCCCTCCACGACATAGTTCGGCTGCACGTCGGTCTGCATGTCGATGCGCACGTGCAGGCGCGCGTCGGCGCCGCCGAGGCGATAGTCGATCGGCAGGCCGCCCTTCCACGCGTCAGGCGCCATCGGTCCGCCGAGCGCCGCGAGAATCGGCTGGATGTCCTGATGCGACATCGGCAGCGCCATGATCTTCGGCACCGACACGGCCTCGCTGACCGGAATGCGCCGCGCGCCATCAACCGAGGCCCAGCCCGGCGTGAGCGGATCGCCCGGCACGATGTAGTCGTAGGCGATGCCGCCGCGCTGCAGGTGGCTGGCCGGGCCCCATGGGCCCTTCGGGTAGACGGCGCCGCGGCCGTACCCGTCTTCCTTCGGGTCTGAGTAGACGATCATCGCCGCCGCGCCTTCGCGTTCGGCGGTGAGCGCCTTGAAGCCGCGGTAGCTGTACGGATTCGAGTAGCGGACGATGACGATCTTGCCCTTCGGATCGATGCCGTGTTTCCGCAGCTCGTCGTAGTCGGCGGGATTCCCGGAGTTGGCGTAGACGACTGGCGCCGTCACGTCGCCGGAGGCCGAAAACGACGTCCACGCGCCGCTGATGCCGGGCTGCGCGGTATCGGGATCCTCGGGGACGGGCGCCTCGCGCAGCGTGGGCGTGTAGCGCGTGGGCGCCACCATCTCGACGGCGACCGTGCGCGGGTTCGACGACAGCACGTCGTAGCGATGGATGGTGACGGTATCGAGCCCCTGCGCCTTCCAGGAGGCGGCGAGGAACTCGGCGATCTCCTTCGTGCGCGGCGAGGTGGCCACGTGGGGGCTCTTCGTGAGCTCGCGGTGCCACACGCGGATGGCGTCGGCCGACGGCAGCGCGCGGAAGCGTGCCTCCACGTCGCGCTGGGCGGCCGCGCCGGCAAGGGTGTAGCCACGCATCGCGGCGGGCACCGCCTGACGCGCGGTGAGACCGGGTGCGAGCAGCAGGGCGATGAGGGCCGAGAGCGCGGCGAACCACGCCGTGCGTGTCAGGAGTGATGTCATGTCCGGCCTCCGTGAGTCGATGCGCGGCGATGCAGGAACCAGCCGAGGCCTACCGGCGCGGCGACGCCGGCCAGCAGCTTGAGTTCGAAGACCACGACGCTCTCGACGTCGGCCGTGGGCAGGAAGGCCACGATGAGGCCGGCGCTGGTCGTGGCAAGGCCCATCCAGCCGGCGGCGCGGGCCCAGGCGGCGATACCGGGCGTCTTCGCGAGCGTGAGGAAGAGATACGTGAAGGGGATCATCTGGATGACGACCGCGGCCTTGAGCAGCACCTGATAGGCCTCGTTCACCGACGAGCCGACGAACGAGAGCCCCGTGAACACCGCGCAGCAGACGGCGGCCACGGTGAGCGCGACGTGCGGCGATTTGTAGGTCGGGTGCACGCGCCCGAGCGCTTCCGGCAGCGCGCTCGTCAGGCCGGCCACGAACGGCACGCGGGCCGAGCCGGCGAACCAGGCCGAGGCGGAGCCGCCGATTGCGAGCCCCATGAGCACGGCGAGCGGCACGACGAGCCACGCCGCGCCGGCGGCCCCGGCGCCAACGCCGATGGCCTGCATGATGCCCTGCAGCACGCCCACCTCGGCGACCGGCACGAGCAGCAGCACGGCGGCGGCTGTGGCGATGTACGACAGGATCGAGATGACGCTCGCAATCCCGATGGCCGGAGCCAGGTCGCGTCGTGGGTCCTTGATCTCGTCGCCCATCGTCGAGGCGAGTTCCACGCCGACGAGCGCGTTGCACATGACGGCGAAGCTCGTCGCCGTCTCCCAGGTGACGCCGGCCATGGCCGGTACCTCGGCCTGCACCCCGGCGGCCAGGGCGGCGCCGGCGGCGGCGAGCACGAGCACCACGCTCACGAGATTGCTGAGTCCGCCGATGTTGTGAATCCACTTGCCGACCGCGGCGCCGCGGATGTTTGCCACGGTCATGAACACGAGCCAGCCGAAGGCGAGGGCCGCCACGAACACGCGCGACCCGGCGAGGGACTCGGCGCGCGCCTCGCCGCCGGCGAAGGCGAAGACCCCGGCCATGTAGACGAGCAGCACCGGCACGTAGAAGAGATTGGCGGCCCAGTAACACCAGCCGGCCAGGAAGCCGTGCGCGTCGCCGAAGCGCTGCCGGATCCAGACGTAGAGACCGCCCTCGCCCGGATACCGGCGGCTCAGCACCACGACGGCCACGGCCGACGGCACCATGAAGAACAGGAAGGCCAGCCCCCAGAGCGCCAGCGAGAACCAGCCGTAGACGGCCGTGGCCGGCACGTTGTTCAGATTGACGATGGCGACGATCTTCAGCAGCACGAGGTCGCGGCGGCCGAGCGTCGGCTCGACGTGGGCCACCGCGTGGCCGTCGAGCGGCGCGCTCACCGGGGCACGCCGCCGATGGCGATGAGTTTCGTCTCGAGATACTCCTCGAGGCCCTCGGCGCCCGACTCGCGGCCGAGGCCGCTTTCTTTCCAGCCGACGAACGGCGCTTCGGTGGATTGTGGCGTCCACTCGTTCACACCGACGAGCCCGAACTCGAGCCGCTCGGCCACATGGAGCGCCGTGGGGAGGTGGTTCGTCCACACGTAGGCGGCCAGGCCGTAGCGCGTCCTGTTGGCGATGGCGATGGCCTCGTCCACGCCGTCGAACGTGCTCACGGGCAGCACTGGCCCGAAGATCTCCTCACGATAGAGCGGTGCGTCGGGCGTGAGGTCCGAGACCACGGTGGGCTGGTAGAAATAGCCGGCCGGGCGGTCGGCCGGACGCGTGCCGCCGACGGCCACGCGGGCGCCGCCGTCGCGGGCGCCG
>JALHON010000167.1 GCA_022842985.1 Acidobacteriota bacterium
GTGCACGACGTGCCCGCGCCCCACCAGCAGCCCGCAGGCCTCGCGCGGCACGGCAGCCACGGCCTCGGCCACGAGCGCGTCCACCAGGGGCGCGGCGAGCGTCAGCGTCGTGGCGCCCGTGTCCACGGGCGCGCCTAGAAGGTGCCGAGCGGCGTGGCCGTGGTGAGCGGCGCCGCGGTGGCGGCGCGCACCGCCGCCTCGCTCGTGCCCTCGGCGATCTCACGCAGGACGAGCCCGTCCGGCGTCACCTCGATGACCGCGAGTTCGGTCACGATGAGATCCACGACGCCCTGCCCCGTCAGCGGCAGCGTGCACTGCGGCAGAATCTTCGAGCCGCCGCCCTTGGTCGTGTGTTCCATCGCGATGATGACGCGGCGCGCGCCGGCCACGAGATCCATCGCGCCGCCCATGCCCTTCACCATCTTGCCGGGCACCATCCAGTTGGCGAGGTTGCCCTGCGCATCCACTTCGAGCGCGCCGAGCACGGTGACGTCGATGTGTCCGCCGCGGATCATGGCGAACGAGTCGGCGCTGCTGAAGTAGCTCGTGCCCGGGAGTTCGGTCACCGTTTCCTTGCCGGCGTTGATGAGGTCGGCGTCGACCTCGTCCTCCGTCGGATACGGTCCCACGCCGAGCATGCCGTTCTCGGAATGCAGCGTGATCTCGATGCCCGGCGGCAGGAAGTTGGCGACGAGCGTCGGCATGCCGATGCCGAGGTTGACGTAGTCGCCGTCCCTGAGCTCGCGGGCGACGCGGCGGACGATGCGTTCGCGGATGTCCATGGTCAGGCCCTCACCGTGCGCTTCTCGATCTTGCGGCTGAAGGCCGTGCCCTGGAAGATCCGCTTCACGAAGATCCCGGGGGTGTGCACGTGGTCGGGCACGATCTGCCCCGCCTCGACGAGATGTTCGACCTCGGCGATCGTGACTTTCGCGGCCGTGGCCATCATCGGGTTGAAGTTGCGCGTCGTGCGGCGGTAGACGAGGTTGCCGGCGGTGTCGCCCGTCCATGCCTTCACGAACGCGAAGTCGGCGGTGAGGCCGCGCTCCATCACGTAGAGGCGGCCGTCGAACTCGCGGACGTCCTTGCCTTCGGCCACCACGGTGCCGACGCCGGTGGGCGTGTAGAAGGCGGCAATCCCGGCGCCGCCGGCGCGGATGCGTTCCGAAAACGTGCCCTGCGGCACGAGTTCGACGTCGATCTCCTTCTGGAGATACTGCCGCTCGAACTCCTTGTTCTCGCCGACGTAGGTCGAGATCATCTTGCGGACCTGCCGCGACCTGAGCAGGATGCCGACGCCGTGGTCATCGGTGCCGGCGTTGTTGCTGACGATCGTGAGATCGCGCACGCCCTTCCGGTGCAGCGCGGCAATGAGGTGTTCGGGGACGCCGCACACGCCGAACCCGCCCATCATGATGGTGGCGCCGTCGAAGACGGTCTCGACCGCCGCGTCGGCATCGCGCACGACTTTCTGCATAGCGCGATTATAGCGGCGGCAGACGGCGGCGGCCGGCGTTGGCGGCGGCGAAGAGGGCGCGCACGGCGTCGGCATCGGCCTGGTCGAGGGCGTCGGCCAGGCCGAGCAGCCGGGCTGCCGTGGTGCGCACGAGCGGTCCGAGCAGGTCGGCGTTGGCCGCGAACACCGGCTGCCACATCCCCACCGGGCCTTCCGCGATGCGCGTCGAATCGCGCAGCCCGCCGGCGGCGGCAGCGAGCGCGGCATCGTCGGCGGCGTCGGCCACGGTGGCCATGAGGACACTCGCGACGGCCTGTGGCAGGTGGCTGATGGCGGCGACGGCGATGTCGTGCGTCTCGGGGTCGGTGTCGACGACGCGCGCCCCGCAACCTTCGGCGAGTGCCCGGGCCAGCTCGACCGACGCCCCCGGGGCGTCGCCGCGGGTGAGGTACCACGGGCGGTCGTCGAAGAGTGTCGCGCGCGCATATTCGGGCCCCGGCCGGGACCCGCCGGCCATCGGGTGCCCGCCGACGAACGTCGCGAGTCCGGCGGCCAGCGCGTCCGCGTGCGGGCGGCGCTTCACGCTGCCCACATCGGTCACCGCACCGCCCGGCGCTTCGCGCGCGAGCCGGCGCATCCAGACCGCATACGCATCGACCGGCACCGCCAGCACGGCGAGATCGAACGCCGGCACCGGCGCCAGCGCGTCGAGGTGGACGTCGAACGGCGCATGCGATCGCGCCGTGGCGTCCATCGCGGTCAGGTGCACGCCGGGCCAGCGGCGCTTCGCCGCCAGCGCGACCGACGTGCCGAGCAGACCTGCGCCGACGACGAGCAGGCGGCCGAACGGCGCGGACATCACGAGACTACCGCGCCCAGCCGCGGCGCGCCATCGGCTCGAGGCAGATGCTGCGGCCGATGGCCGGGGCGATGATGCGGAGTTCTGCCATCAGGCGCTCGAACTGCACGGGGAAGAGCGACTGCGCGCCGTCGGACCAGGCGTGATCCGGATCGCAGTGCACTTCGATGAGCAGGCCATCGGCGCCGGCTGCCGCCGCCGCGCGCGCCATCGGCGCCACCTTGTCGCGCCGGCCCGTGCCGTGGCTCGGGTCGACGAAGACCGGCAGATGCGAGAGCTCCTTCACGATCGGAATCGCCGAGACGTCGAGCGTGTTGCGCGTGCTCGTCTCGAACGTCCGGATGCCGCGTTCGCAGAGCATCACGGCGCTGTTGCCGCCCGAGAGGACGTACTCGGCCGAGAGCAGCCATTCCTCGATGGTGGCGGCGATCCCGCGCTTCAGCATCACCGGCGTCCGGCCGCGGCCGAGCTCGCGCAGCAGCGTGAAGTTCTGCATGTTGCGCGCGCCCACCTGGAAGATGTCGGCGTACTTCGCGCACACCTCGATCTGCGAGGCGTCCATCACTTCGGTGATGAGCTTCAGGTCGTGGGCGTCGGCGCCGCTCCGCAGCATCCGCAGGCCTTCTTCGCCATGCCCCTGGAAGCTGTAGGGCGACGATCGCGGCTTGAACGCGCCGCCGCGCAGCACCTTGGCGCCGGCGCGCTTCACGGCGGCCGCCGTGCTGTGCACCTGCTCCTCGGTTTCGGCCGAGCACGGCCCGGCCATCACGATGACCTCGTCACCGCCGATCTTGAGGTCGCCGATGGTGATGACCGTGTCTTCCTGCTTGAACGTGCGGCTGGCGAGCTTGTAGGGCTCGGTGATGCGCAGCACCTCGTGCACGCCGTCCATCATGGCGACCAGGCCGCGGTCCACCGTGCCCGACCCCACGACGCCGAGCACGACACGCGCGGCGCCCGACGAACGATGCACGTCCATGCCCCGTTCGACCAGGTGGGCGATCACCGCCTGCACCTCGACGTCCGACGCCCGTTCCTTCATCACGACGACCATGACCTACTCCCCCTGCCCTGCTGCCGCCGGGACGGCACTGCTCCCGGAGTGTTCCGTGGGCATCGCCTCGATCCGCTGGATCCGGCGCGCTTCGTCGATGACCCGTTCGAACAGCCGCACGATCGCCTCGTCGTCGAGCGGACCGCCGAGGCTGCGGTTGACCTCGCGGACGTGCGCCAGCACGGAGGCTTCGCGGTTCGGCTCGTAGACCGCCTTGCCCTCGGCGCGTTTCACGCGGCCAATCGCATAGGCGCAGCGTGCGCGGCTGTCGAGCAGCCGCACGAGCACCTCGTCGATCTGGTCGATTTCGGCCCGCAGGGCCTCGACGCTCAGCTCCGTAGCCATCGCACGTACCGTTCGACTTCCCCGCCGAGGTCCGGGTTCCCGGCGTGGTCGGCGACCACCTGCACGAGTGCGGAGCCCACCACGGCCGCATCGGCCCACTGGCCGACGGCACGCAGGTGTTCGGGCCGCGAGAACCCGAAGCCGAGCGCCAGCGGCCGCGTCGTCTCGGCGCGTACCCGTGCCGCCAGCGACTCGGCCGAGTCTGCCACGTCGGCACGGGCGCCGGTCACGCCCAGCCGCGAGATGCCATACAGGAATCCCCCGCCCAGCTCGGCGGCACGCCGGATCCGCTCGACGGAGGTCGTGGGACTCAACAGGAAAATTGTATCAAGCCCTTCGCCCACGAACGCCGTCCGGGCCTCCCCGGCCTCTTCCGGCGGCAGGTCGAGGACCAGCACGCCGTCGATGCCGGCCTCCCGCGCCCGCCGGGCGAACGCCGGGATGCCCATCCGCACCATCGGATTGGCGTAGGTGAAGAGCACGAGCGGCGCCGCGACGTCGGCACGCAGGCCGGCCGCCAGTTCGAGCACCTTCGCCAGCGTCGTGCCGGCGGCGAGCGCGCGTTCGGTGGCGCGCTGGATCACAGGGCCGTCCGCCAGCGGATCGGAGAACGGCACGCCCAGTTCGATGACGTCGGCGCCGCCGCGGTCGACGGCGCGGATGACCTCGGCCGAACGTGCCAGGTCGGGATCACCCGCCGTGACGTAGGCCACGAGGCCGGTGCGGTGCTCGGCGCGCAGGCGCGCGAAGGTGTCGTCGAGCCGGCTCATGCGCGGCCTCCCGTCAGGTTGGCCACGCTCTGCACGTCCTTGTCTCCCCGGCCCGACAGATTCACCACGATGACGCCACCGGGGCCGAGTTCGCGGCCGAGCGCCGCCACGTGCGCCACCGCGTGCGCCGATTCGAGCGCCGGCACGATGCCCTCGAGACGCGCCAGCGACTCGAAGGCCGCCAGCGCCGCCCGGTCGTCCGCCCACGCGTACTCAGCGCGGCCGGTCGACTGCAGCCAGGCGTGTTCGGGGCCGACGGCCGCGTAGTCGAGGCCGGCCGACACCGAATGAGTCGCCGTGACGTTGCCGTCGTCATCCTGGAGCAGCCACGTGCGCGTGCCCTGGAAGACGCCCTCGGCGCCGCCGGCAAAGCGCGCCGCGTGACGGCCGATCGTGATGGCTTCGCCGCCGGCTTCGACGCCGATGAGGCGCACGCCGGCATCGTCGACGAAGGCGTCGAAGATCCCCATGGCGTTGCTGCCGCCGCCGACCGAGGCCACGACCGCATCGGGCAGCCGCCCGGCCTGCGCCAGGATCTGCGCCCGCGCCTCCTGGCCGATCACACTCTGGAACTCGCGCACCATGAGCGGATAGGGATGCGGCCCGAGGGCCGACCCGAGCAGGTAGTAGCTGTCGGCCACCGACGCCACCCAGTCGCGCATCGCTTCGTTGATGGCGTCCTTGAGCGTGGCGCTGCCCGAATCGACGCCGCGCACTTCGGCGCCGAGCAGCCGCATGCGGAAGACGTTGAGCGCCTGACGCGCCATGTCCTCGGTGCCCATGTAGACGACGCACTCGAGCCCGAGCAGCGCCGCCGCGGTGGCCGACGCCACGCCGTGCTGGCCGGCGCCGGTTTCGGCGATGAGCCGCTTCGCCCCCATGCGCTTGGCCAGCAGCGCCTGGCCGAGCGCGTTGTTGATCTTGTGGGCGCCGGTGTGCGTGAGGTCCTCGCGCTTGAGGAACACGCGCGCGCCGCCGCTGGCCGCGCCGAGGCGCGCCGCCTCCCAGAGCGGTGTCGGCCGGCCCACGTAGTGCACGAGCAGGCGCGTCAGTTCGGCGCGGAAGGCCGGATCGCGGCGGGCGGCGACATACGCGTCGGTCAGCGCTTCGACCGCCGAGACCAGGGTCTCGGGCACGAAGCGTCCGCCGAACGCGCCGAAGTAGCCGCGCGCGTCAGGGTCGCGCGTGCCGAAGTTGTGGGTGGGCACAATCGTGGGTGTCGTCATACGGCAGGGGTCGGATGGGACTGGCGCACGGCCTCGACGAAGGCCTGCATGCGCGCGGCGGACTTGATCCCGGGCATCGCTTCGACCCCGGAGGAAACGTCGACGCCATAGGGGCGGACCGCGGCGATGGCGCCGGCGACGTTGTCGGCGGTGAGGCCGCCGGCGAGCACGAGACGTTCGCGGGCGGCGATCGCGCGCGCCCGCGACCAGTCGATGGTGCGGCCGGTGCCGCCGTGGCGCACCGGATCATGCGCGTCGAGCAGGAGCGTGGTACCGGCCGGTGCCACCGGGTCGGCGGCGCCGTCGCGCAGTGGCGCCGCCCACAGCACCGGACACTGCAGCGCGCGGAACGGCGCGGGGTCGTCCACGCCGTGGAGCTGGACGACGCCGAGCCCGGCGGTCATGACCGCAGCACGGACGTCCTCGACCGACGGTGACACGAACACGCCGACGCGCGCCGTCCATGGCGGCAGCGCCTGACAGAGCGCGGCGGCCTCGGTGAGACTCACGGCGCGCGGACTGCCCGCCCACAGCACGACGCCCACCGCATCGACGTCGAGCGAGGCGGCGATCCGGACGTCCTCGATCCGCGTGAGCCCGCAGATCTTGATCCGCACGCTCATGCCGTCGTCTCCACGCCGGTCAGGCGCCGGAGGTCCCGTGCCGGATCGCCGGAGGCCATGAGCCGCTCGCCGATGAGGAAGGCCCGATAGCCGAGCGCCTGCATGCGTGCCACGTCGCCCGGCGCCTTGAGGCCGCTCTCGCTCACGGCGATGACCTCGGCGGGCATGCGCGCCGCCAGACGCTCGGACACCCCGGTGTCGACGGCGAGCGTGCGCAGATTGCGGTTGTTCACGCCGACGATGTGCGCCCCGGCGGCGAGCGCGACGTCGAGTTCGGCGTCGTCGTGGACCTCGACGAGCACGGCGAGCCCGAGCGCCGTCGCCGCCGCATGCAGCCGCGCCAGGGCCTCGGGGGTGAGCGCGCTCACGATGAGCAGCACGGCGTCCGCGCCGGCGACCACGGCCTCGAACAGCTGATATTCGTCGACGATGAAGTCCTTGCGCAGCAGCGGCACGGACACCGCGGCCCGCACGGCCGTGAGATGCGCGAGGGCACCGTCGAAGAACGAGGGCTCGGTCAGCACGGAGATTGCCGCCGCGCCGCCGTCGGCGTAGGCCCGGGCCTGGGCGACCGGGTCGTAGTCGGCCTTGAGGACGCCGCGCGACGGCGACCGGCGCTTGCACTCGGCGATGACGTTGACGGTGCCAGCACGGCCGAGCGCGCGTTGGAACGCCGCGCCATCCGGTGTCCGGGCGGTGGCCACCCGGGCGCCGATGCGGTCGTACGACTCGGCCTGTTGTCTCACCACGATGTCACGGCGCGTCGCCGCGACGATGGCCGCCAGAAGGTCGGGCGTCGCGCTCATGCCACCGGCCTCGTGGCGGTGACGAGCGCGTCGAGCGTGCGGGCGGCGCCGCCGCCGTCGATGGCGGCGGCCGCCATGGCGATGCCGTCGCGCAGCGATGCCACCTTGCCGCAGATGAGCAGCGCCGCGCCGGCGTTGAGCAGCACGACGTCGCGGGCGGGACCGGGCTCGCCCGCGAGCACGCCGCGCACGACACCGGCGTTGTGCGCGGCATCACCGCCACGCAGGGCGCCGGCCGCCGCCTTCGGCAGCCCCACATCCGACGGATGCACGTAGAAGGTGCGGACGACGTCGCCGTGACACTCCGACACCTTCGAGTAGCCGGTGGTCGAGAGCTCGTCGAGGCCGTCGGCGCCGTGCACGACCCAGGCCCGCGCGGCGCCGAGCTGCTGCAGCGTGCGCGCCATGAGTTCGGTGAGTTCGGGCCGTGCCACGCCGACGATCTGGAAGGGCACGCGGGCCGGGTTCGTCAGTGGCCCGAGGAGGTTGAAGGCGGACGGCACGCCGAGCGCCCGGCGCACCTCGCCGGCATGCCGCATCGCCGGATGGAACGTCGGCGCGAAGCAGAAGCCGATGCCGGCCTCGCGCACGGCGCGCTGCACGGTGGCGGGCGGCGCATCCACGGCCACGCCGAGCGCCTCGAGCACGTCGGCGCTGCCGCAGTGGCTCGACACGCTGCGGTTGCCGTGCTTCACGACCTGCACGCCGGTGGCCGCGACCACGAGGGCCGCGGCCGTCGAGATGTTGAACGTGCCGGCGCGGTCGCCGCCCGTGCCGCAGGTGTCGACCGCCATCGGGCCGGCGTCGATGTGCACGCCGTGGGCGCGCATCGCGCGGGCGAGGCCCACGAGTTCGGCCGGCCGCTCCCCCTTCATGGCGAGCCCCACGAGCATCGCGGCCACCTGGGCCGGGTGCGCGTCGCCGCGCATGACGACATCCATCGCGGCGGCGGCTTCGTCGGCCGTCAGGTCGTCGCGCTTCAGCAGCTTGGTGACGAGCGCGGGGAACATCAGACGCGCTCCAGGAAGTTGCGCAGCATGCGGCGGCCTTCCCCGGTCAGGATCGACTCGGGATGGAACTGCACGCCGTGCAGCGGGAACTGGCGGTGCCGGAGGCCCATGACGACGCCGTCGTCGTCAGCATGGGCCGTAGCCTCGAGCGCGTCGGGCCAGCCCTCGGCGGCGACGACGAGCGAGTGATACCGCGCCGCCTCGAACGGGCTCGTGAGGCCCTGGAAGATGCCGCGGCCATCGTGCGTGACGCTCGACGTCTTGCCGTGTTTCGGCGTCGGCGCCGTGGTGACCGTGCCGCCGAAGGCGTGGCCAATCGCCTGATGTCCGAGGCACACGCCGAGGATCGGCACGCGGTCCGCCAGCCGGCGGATGAGTTCCACCGAGATGCCGGCCGACGACGGGTGGCCCGGGCCGGGCGAAATCACGATCCGCCCCGGCGCCAGCGCCTCGATGTCGTCCACCGTGACGGTGTCGTTGCGCCGGACCTGCAGGTCGGCGCCGAGCTCGCCCAGATACTGGACGAGGTTGAAGGTGAACGAATCGTAGTTGTCGAGGACGAGGACCATGCTCAGAGTCCCGTGCGCGCCAGTTCGAGCGCCTTCAGCATGGCCCGGGCCTTGTCACGCGTCTCGTCGTACTCCGCGGTCGGATTCGAGTCGGCCACGATGCCGGCGCCTGCCTGCACGTAGGCTTTGCCGTCTTCCAGCACGATCGTGCGGATGGCGATGCAGAAGTCGAGATTACCGGCGAAGTCGAGGTAGCCGACCGCCCCCGCGTAGACGCCGCGCGGCCCCGGCTCGAGCTCGCTGATGATCTGCATGGCGCGCACCTTCGGGGCGCCCGAGACGGTGCCGGCCGGGAAACAGCTGGCCAGCGCGTCGAGCCGGTCGTGGCCCTCGGCGAGCTGTCCTTCCACGACCGACACGAGATGCATCACGTGCGAGTAGCGCTCGAGGCTCATGTAGGTGGGCACGCGCACCGAGCCGTAGGCACTGACCCGCCCGACGTCGTTCCGCCCCAGGTCCACGAGCATGACGTGTTCGGCGCGCTCCTTCTCGTTGCGCTTGAGCTCGTCGGCGTAGCGCTGATCCTCTTCGTCGGTGCGGCCGCGCGGCCGCGTGCCGGCGATTGGATGGGTCACCACATGCCGGCCTTCGACGCGCACGAGCATCTCGGGCGACGAGCCCACCACGCTGCGCGGGCCACTGCGCACGAAGAACATGTAGGGCGACGGATTCACGTGCCGGAGCGCGCGATAGACCGTGAAGGGGTCGGTGCCGAGCTCGGCGGTGAACCGCTGCGAGAGCACCACCTGATAGATGTCGCCGGCGGCGATGTGCTCCTTCGCCCTGCGCACGGCGGCTTCGTACTGCTCCTGCGTCTGGTTCGACGACAGCACGAGCGGCCCGTCTTCACGCGTTCGCGGCACCGACAACGGACGCTCCAGCTCACGCTCGACGAAGCCGATCTTGGCGACGGCGAACTGATAGAGCGCCTTCAGGTCCTCGTCGCCCGAGATGCGCGCGTTGGCGATGATGAGGATGCGCCGTTGCACGTGGTCGAAGGCCAGCACCGTGTCGAAGAGCATGAACGCGGCATCGTCACCAGGCATCGCGGCACCGTCGGCGCGGGCGGCCGTGGGCTCGAACCACGACGCGGCCTCGTACCCCAGGTAGCCCACCGCGCCGCCGGTGAAGCGCGGCAGCCCGGGGACGAACGGCGACTGGTACTCGGCCATCAGCGAGCGCATCGCGTCGGCGAACGGCACGTCGAGGGTCGTCGTTTCTCCCGCCCGTTCGACGGTGACGACGCTGGCGGCCGATCGCAGCACGAGGAACGGGTCCTTGCCGAGGAACGAATACCGGCCCACGTGCTCGCCGCCTTCGACGCTCTCGAGCAGGAAGGCGTAGTCGGCGTGTTCGGCCACCTTCAGGAAGGCCGAGACGGGCGTGAGCAGGTCGGCGACGATCTCCTTGCAGACGGGGACGAAGTTGCCGCGCTTGGCGAGGTCGACGAATTCTTCGAAGGTCGTGAGTTTCATACGGACTCGGTCGGAACGGAGGAGGCCGGCGCGAGACGCGCACGCGCGGCCTCGTGCATGCGTGACAGAGACGGCGTGAGGCCCGTCCACCACGTGAACTGCGCGGCGGCCTGGGCGACGAGCATCGGCAGGCCGCCGAGGGTGTCGGCGCCAAGAGCCCGGGCGCGCGCGAGGAGCGCCGTCTCCGGCGGGTTGTAGACGAGGTCGTAGACGAGGCGGCCCGTGAGATCGCCGTCGAGCGCGAGCGGGGCCCGCGTGACCTCCGGCGTCGTCCCGACCGGCGTGGTGTTCACGAGCATGTCCCAGGACGCCGGCGCCGGCGGCCACGTGCCGGCGGTGACGCCGGTCGCCCCGGCGACGGTGACGGCGGCGTCGGGCCGGCGGGCGTGCACG
>JALHON010000168.1 GCA_022842985.1 Acidobacteriota bacterium
CCACATCGCCGCTTTGTCGTTGACGCTCATCCGCGATCGTCGCACGCGCTGCATGATCCCTCCGATCATTCATCGCGTTGCATCGACGCCCTGAGCCCGCCGCGGCTTTTTTTAGGATGTCGCGCTCCAAGCGCAACTCGCGATTGTCGCGCCGAAGCTGTGCCAGCTCCTCGCGCTCCGCCGTCGTCAAGCCCGTGCGGCCCTTGGTCCGGTCCGCCTGCGCCCGCTTGACCCACTCGGCGAGCGACGAGGCCGTCAGATCGAGGTCGCGGGCGACGGCGCCGATGGTCTTGCCTTCATCCAAGACGAGCCGAATCGCGCCGGCCTTGAACTCGTCCGTGAACCGCCGTCGGACGCGTCGGGCGGGCTTGCTACTTTCCATGCGGGACATCGTATCCACCTTTCGGAAGATGTCCACGGAACTGGGGCAAGCTCACTTCGGGGCGAAGACCTGAGTATCGACCCTGCCGAAGAGGTCGTGCTGAACTGCACTGCCACCGGGATGGCCGTAGTCTTCACGAGCGACACGGCAAAGTACTCCGAAGCGTAGACCGCCTCGGGCACGACCGATGCAGTTCGTGGCTATTGATGTCGAGACGGCCAATGCGGACATGGCCTCCATCTGCCAGATCGGGCTCGCGAAGTTTGTTGACGGACAGCTGGCCGAAGAGTGGTGCACCCTCGTCGACCCAGAGGACTACTTCGACAACGTGAACATCGCCATTCACGGAATCGAACCGGGAACGGTGACGGGGCAACCCACGTGGCCCCAGCTCGCCGACCGTGTTCGCGCGACTCTGGAGGGCGCGGTCAGTGTCTGCCACACTCACTTCGATCGCATCGCTCTCGCTAGGGCGTGCGACAAGTACAGCCTGAATCCGATAGCTAGTACCTGGCTGGACTCGGCGAGAGTCGTGCGCCGAACTTGGAAGGACCTGGCGTGGAAAGGCTACGGTCTAGCTAACGTATGCAGCAGGATCGGCTACGAGTTCGAGCATCACGATGCCCTCGACGACGCGAAGGCTGCGGGCTTCGTCTTGCTCGCCGCCCTTCGCGAGTCGCAACAGGATCTCGACCAGTGGCGCCGCCGGGTAAATCAACCCATTGACGCCCAGAGTTCGTCGTCTGTCGCAGGCATACTTCGAGACGGAAACCCTGAAGGCGATCTGTATGGCGAAGTCCTCGTCTTCACGGGCGCGCTAGAACGCCCGCGGAACGAAGCGGCGGACCTCGCTGCGAGCGTTGGCTGCCACGTCGCCTCCAGCGTGACGAAGAAGACGACGATCGTGGTCGTAGGGGATCAAGATGTCAGGAGACTCGCAGGACATGCGAAGAGCTCGAAGCACCGCAAGGCGGAGCAACTGGTCGCGGACGGGCATCGAATGAGAATCCTCCGAGAGTCCGACTTTCATGTCCTCGTAAGAGCCGCGCGCAATGAGGTCTAGCCGCCTCGTCCTCGCTGGCGCAGCGCGAGCATTGGCTGTTGGAGTGCGCAGCATTCCACGAGCGCCGCTCGTCAGCGCGGCATACGTGCTGTTCATGACCGCCGCCTGCACGGCGGAGCCGCCGACGGAGTGGAAGCTGCTTGACGCGCCGTTGGCGTCGGCTGCGGCCATGGAGTTCACTGTCGCCGCTCCGCAGGCGGGTCCGCATCAAGTCATCCTGCAGTTCGCATGGCCGATTGCCGATCCGCGCGTCGATGCCGTGGTGTCGGCGGCGGTCGCGACCACCGGTGAGGCTGCGGCGCCACGATTCGATGTTTCATGGCAGATGCTGAAGGACCGCGTCGTTGTCTGCGAGCGACAGTCGCCCCAGCAGTCAACGGGCGTCATTGACACGGCTACTTCTGGCCTGGGTGATGGTCCGCTCACGAGTCGTGGCCTCGTGCTGGGAGGCTGCACCCTTCCGGCGGCTGGCCCGTACGCCTTGCGCGTGGTACCGGGCCCACAGTTCGCGCCAATCGCGAAGGCCAATCCGCGAGTCGTCGTGGCGTATCAGCCCTACACCCTCAGCGTGCAGTGAGAATCGTTCGGGTGTGGTTCAGAGCCACACGTCAGTGAACGACAGCATCCGCTGGGCGGGGCGGCGCCGTCCGGGCGGCGGCGACTCTGAGCGCGGCGCGAACGGATCCGACACTCGCACCGAGAGTGCGGGTACCTCCCGGGCAGGGGACGCCACCCCAACGCGCAGAGTCCGCGCGTCGGGGGCCCCGGCATGGGGGCCCCCTAAGGGCTTGTACAGGCGCAAGTCGCCGAGAGGTGCGAGTGACCGGCGCGCGAAGCGGAGCCGACGAACGGATGGTGCCGGCCCGACCAGCGGTCGGGCTCAGCGGTCCATCCAGTGACCGCGACTGCGTCTAGCGCTGCGTCGCCAGCCACGCCGTGAGCGGGGCGCTCTGTCTGGCGTCGATGGCGGCGCAGGTCTCGATGCGTTCGATGGCCTGACGCAGGCTGCGCGCGGCGGCCGGTTCGTGGTGCTTCTCGAAGAACGCCTTCACCTCGTTCGCGCGCTCCGTGCTGCAGAATGCGCCGAGGCCGCCCACAATCCCGGGCACACCCTGGAACACGCCCACCTTCTTCGTGATCGCGTCCCACTGCTGCTGCACGAACGTCCACGCCGCGTCGCCCTGCGCGCCGCCGAAGAGCTGGGCGAGCACGGTGGGCACGTCCTGCGAGCGGACGTCGTCCGTGAGCGTCCAGGCCAGCGTGCGCTGCACGAGCGCCGGGTCGCGGAAGGCCGGCAGCGCGTTGAAGAGGCGGTAGTAGATGTCGGGCGTGGCGGCCGACGCGCGCATCTTCGCCACCAGGCGGTCGTAGAGCGCGGCATCGCCGGCACCGGCCGCGATGTTGATCGCCGCGCCAATCAGTGACGGCGGCACGGAATCCACGCGGTCCAGATACGCCAGCGTGAGCGCCGTGGCCTTGGCGCGCACACGTTCGTCGCCGGCGCTGCCGACGAGCCCCATCAGCACGCCGCGGCGCGTCTGCACGTCGTCGCTGTCGCCGGGCTTCGGGTCGATGCCGATGGCGTCGAGCGCGGGACCGAACTTCGCGCGGATCCACGCGTTCAGCTTCGTGCGGTCGGCCTCGCCGGCGATGGCGCCGCTCACGAACCCGACGCGTCCGGCGATATCGCCCGTGACCGCCGGCGTCGTGTCACCCGCAAACGCCGCGGCCAGATCCAGGAACGGCCCCACGTCGTGACGGCCGGCGCGTACGAGGCGCCATTCGTCGCCGAGCAGGCTCACCTTCTCCGCGCCCGTGAGCGCCGTCGTGCGGGTGGCGAGCGCCGTGAGCGCCGCCGGCTCGTACTCCGTGATGTAGTAGCCGCGGGCATCCGCGTTCACCATCGCCGCGCCGCACCCCGGGGCGTTGAAGCTCTGCGTCGCGTCAGACACCAGCTCGCAGGTGGTCTTGCCCGTGTCGGTCTTCACGCAGACCGGCAGCGACCATGCCTGCGGGGCGGAGGGCTTGGCGCCCACGCCGCCGTCGAAGCGGCGCTGCCGCACGGTCACCTTCGTCTGCCCGCCCACACACGACGTGCTCACCGAGAGCACAGGCGCGCCGGGCTGATCCACGAAGCTGCGCATCACGCGGTTCACGGGCTTCTCGGTCACGCGCGTGACCTCGTTCCAGAAGTCCTCACCGGCGGCGTTGCTGGACGAGTAGCGGGTGAGATACGCCGACACGCCTTTGCGGAACGCTTCGGGGCCGACGAATGCTTCCACCATGTTGATGACGCCCGACGTCTTCTCGTAGGCGATGGGATCGAACACTTCGTTGATCTCGGCCGGCGTCTCGACCTTCGTGCGGATCGCGCGCGTGGAGCGCAGCACGTCGAGGCCCAGGGCCGTCTGCGTCTCTTCGGCGGCGTTCACGTCCATCTGCCACTCGGGCTTCCAGGCCGCCAGCGGCTTGTTGGCGGCCCACGTGGCGAAGCCTTCGTTCAGCCAGATGTCGTCCCACCACTTCATCGTCACCAAATTGCCGAACCACTGGTGCGCGAGTTCGTGCGCGATGACGGAGGCCACCGCCTTGCGGACGCCGATCGAGGCCGTGGCTTCGTCCACGAGCAGCATGCGCTCGCGGAAGGTGATGGCGCCGGCGTTCTCCATGGCGCCGGCCGCGAAATCCGGAATGCCGATGATGTCGAGTTTGCCGAACGGATACTTGATGCCGAAGTAGTCGTTGAAGAACTTCACTTCGTACTGCGCGGCTTCCATCGCGAAACCGGTGAGGTCCTTCTTGTCGGGCGTGGCGCACACGCGGATCGGGATGCCGTCGCTTGCGCCCTCGCGGCACACGAAGTCGCCCACGAGCAGGGCCACGAGATACGTGGACATCTTCGGCGTGGTGGCGAAGCGCACCGTGTGCGTGCCGGCATCCGGGCCGGGCGTGTCCGCGATCTGCGCGCCGTTCGAAATCGCCATGTCGCCAGTGGCGATTGTCATCGAGATGTCGAACGTGGCCTTCTTCGCCGGCTCATCGAAGCAGGGGAACGCGCGCCGCGCGTCGGTGGCCTCCATCTGGCTCACCGCGTAGTTCCGCGTCGCGCCCTTGCTCAGGTAGAAGCCGCGCAGCTTGTCGTTGAGGATGCCGCGGTACTTCACGCGGATCGTCGCCGTGCCGGCCGCGAGTGGCGCCGGCGCGGTGAAGGTGACCATCTCGTCCGTCGTGTTCTCGGTCACCGCGGCGGTCACCGTCTTGCCGCCGGCGTCGATCGTGACCGTGTCGAAGGCGATCTCCGCGGCGTGCAGGGTGATGGCCGCCGTGGGCTTCTCGATCCGCACGCGGATGTCGACCGTGCCGCGAAAGGTGGCCGCGGCGATATCGGGCGCAACCCAGAGCGTGTAGTGCTCGGGCGTGACGCCGCCGGGCAGCCGCTGGGCGAAAGCGGGGGAGGCGAGGGCCGCGACGGCCAGGGCGAGCAGGAAGACGAAGGTGACGCGCATCCGCATGCGCTCACGGTAACAGAGCCGGCCCTCCGGGTGTAGCGGCGCGGCGGGAGCGGGTGATGACGAACGGCGGGACGAGCCCGTCAGGGCCGCCGGCGCGTCGGCTCAGCTTCCACTTCCGCCCGCTCGCTCTCGCTGATGTAGACGCGGGCGCGGCGGATCCGGCCGCCGTCGAGCTGGAGGAACACGGCGCCCGGCGCCGCGTACCGCTTCGAGGTGGCGGTGTCGGTGTAGGTGGCGATGATCTGCACGGCGATGGCCGGGCCGCCCCACGGGCCGGTGGTTTCGTGCAGCAGGCTCGCCGTGGTCTCGCGCGCCGTCTCCGTCTCGAGACGGTAGCTGCGCCGCGTCTCGCTCGCGGCGAGTCGCGATGCCATCACGCGGATGCCGGCGTGGCCGCGGTAGGTGGCCGTGCCGCGCTGGTCGGCCGTGGGCCCGGCGATGTGCAGCGCGTCGGGCGCGTAGAGCGCCACGAAGGCGTCGAGCGTGGCGGGGGCGTCGCTGAGCGCGTTCAGACGCTCGATCCACTGCCGGACGATCGCGGCGGGGGAGGCGTCGGCGGCGGGCGCCGGGGGGGACGTCTGCGCGCGGAGCAGGGCGGGGGAGGAACACGCGCACAGAAGGAGCAGCAGGGCCACGCGTCGCATGGCCGGAATTGTAAGGGGTCTGACCCCAGTCAAGCCCCGCCCAGAATAGGGACAGTCCCCTTCACGGAAGTTACATTCGGAGACGGGCATCGGCTATCGTCTCTGTTCGTCCTAGGAGGTTCCGTGCGCCATTTCGTTGCTCTTGCGCTCCTGTCGGTCACCGCTTTTGGCGGCTTCGTCGCCGCGCAGGCGCCGAAGGCCCGCCACAACCGCGTCATCGCGCTGCTCGAAGCGAAGCAGCCCGTGTTCGGGCTGTACGCCCCGAGCAATCGACGTTTCCCCGGCGCCCAGGGCGCCGCGCCCGCCACGCCGCCCAAGTCGCCGGCCGAACTCGCCCAGGAAGCCGCCGGCTACAAGCTGAGCGACTTCGTGTTCGACGGCAGCATGGAAGGCGACTTCGACAAGGCGTATCCCGTCTTCGCCGACTTCGCGAAGGGGCTGGCCGGCGCCGGCATCATCGCCCGCCAGCCGTCGCTGCACCTCACGCATCCGATGATCGTGAAGACGCCGGAACTGCGGCCGGACCTCGCGGCCGCGCAGGTGGCCATCGGCAAGCAGCTCAACCTCGGCGTCAGCGGCGTGATGCTCGTCACCGTCGAGACCGCCGCGGAAGCCCGCGCCGGCATCGCCGCGATGCGCTTCAAGTCGAAGGGCGGCGTGCGTCCGGATGACGTGGGCGGCGCGCCGGCCGTGTGGGGGATGAGCGAGGCCGAGTACCGCCGCAAGGCCGACGTGTGGCCGCTCAATCCCGAAGGCGAACTCATCAACTGGACGATCGTCGAGAGCAAGACGGGCCTCGCCAATCTGAAGGAGATCGCCGCCGTGCCCGGCATCGGCGTGTTGTGGCCCGGCGCCGGCACGCTGCGCGGCATCTTCTCCACGACCGGCCCCGACGGCAAGCGCGTGCTCGACGAAGCCGCGTGGGAAAACGCCATCCAGTCGGTGCTCGCCGCCTGCAAGGCCAACAAGATCGCCTGCGGTTTTCCGGCCAACGCCAATGACATCGAGACGCGCATGAAGCAGGGCTTCAACGTGTTCGTGATGAACTGGGGTGATGCCGGCTTCAAGACCGTCGAAGCCGGCCGCAAGATCGCCGGCCGCACCGACACCTCGCGATAACGCGCCGCGCGGCGGGGACGCCCTCACGCGTCTCCCGCCGCCGGTCCGCCCGAAAATCCCCTCATGCCCTCCTTCGACGATCGGGCCTTCGTCGCCGCCTTCCGCGACACGACGCTTCCCGCGAGCGCGTTCCATCATCGCGACCACGTGCGCATGGCGTGGCTGTACGTCCGCGAGTACGGGCCGGTGGACGCGGCGCCGCGCTTCGCCGCGGACCTGCAGACGTTCGCGCGCGCCAAGGGGGTGCCCGGCCTCTATCACGCGACCATCACGGGCGCCTACATCGCGCTCATCGCCGAGCGGCAGCTCCACGGGCCGGCTGACACGTGGGACGCGTTTGCCGCCGCGCATCCGGACCTGCTCAGTTGGAAGCCAGGCGTGCTCGACCGCTACTACTCGTCGGAACGTCTGTGGTCCGACGCCGCTCGCGCGCAGTTCCTGCTGCCCGATCGTCTGGCCGCCTCGCCCGACTGACGCGCGGTGTTCGCCGCGGTGGTCGGCCTCGAAAAGTCTGGCCCTGCCTTGAATGGGGACAGTCCCCAGTTCTCTTTCGTCACTCCCGCGTCACCGCCCTCGGCTATTCTCGGCGTGCCGTACGCATTTCCTGCGTACGGCGAGGGAGAACGTCATGACATTCGGAACGAACATCCGGCGCATGGCCGGACGCGTCACCGCGGTCGTCGCCGCGCTGGGCATCAGCGCCGCCGTGCTGCCACTGCTCGCCGACGGTACACCGCAGACGCTGCCGGTCACCCAGAACTGGAACAACGCCGCGCTCATCACGGTGAACGACATCTGGACCGGCGTGCCCGGGTTCGAGGGCTTCCGGGGGGACGGCATCACCGGCGCGACGGGCGCCGACCCGCAGACGCTGCTGGCCGACGGGGTACCCGATGTCGTGAACGTCATCGCGAATCAGCTGAATCCCAACACACTCACAACCGGCGGCGTGGCCGAGTTCGGGATCGCCGATCCGGTGGTCGCGCTCAACGGCTCGGGCACCGCCGACGCGCCGTACCTGCGCCTTTCGATCTCCACCACCGGCATTGCCGGCGTGCGCGTACGCTACACGCTGCGCGACCTCGACGGCTCGGCCGACAACGCCGTGCAGCCCATCGCGCTCCACTACCGTGTGGGCACGACCGGCCTCTGGACCAACGTGCCGGCGGCCTTCGTGGCGGATGCCACGACCGGGCCCAGCCTCGCGACCGCGACCACCGCGGTGGACGTGACGCTCCCGGCGGCGGTGGACAACCAGCCCATCGTGCAGCTCCGCGTCATGACCGCCAACGCCGTCGGCAACGACGAGTGGGTGGGCATCGACGACATCGTCGTGGAAGCGGCCACCGCGCCGACCGCGCCGACGATCACTGGCGCCACCGGCACGCCCGGCACGGTCGAACACGGGCAGACGCTCGTCATCGCGGCCACCGCGGCGCCGGGCACGAATCCGCTGAGCACCACGCTCAGCGTGACCGCCGACACCTCGGCGGTCGGCGGCTCGGCCGCGCTGCCGCTCCTCGACGACGGCGTGGCCCCCGATGCGACGGCCGGCGACCGCATCTTCACCGGCCAGACCAGCGTGGCCGCGTCGGCCGGCGTTGGCCCGCGCGCGATTCCTCTGACCGTCACCGACGAGTTCGCCCGCAGCGGCGGCGGCACGCTCACCGTGACGGTCATCGCGCCGATTCCGACCGTGACGATTCCCGAGATTCAGGGCAGCGGCGTGGCCTCGCCGCTCGCCGGCCAGGTCGTGCGCACGCGCGGCGTGGTCACGGCGCGCAAGTTCAACGGCCTCTACCTGCAGAGCGAGCCCGGCACCGAGGATGGCAATCCCGCGACCTCCGACGGCATCTTCGTCTTCACGAGCAGCGCGCCGAACCTCGCGTTCCAGCCCGGCGACGTGCTGAGCGTCGTCGGCACGGTGGTGGAGTTCGTGCCGAACGCCGATCCGCAGAGTCCGCCGCTCACCGAGCTGTCCTTCGCGACGTTCGCGGAAGTGGGCACGGCGGCGCTGCCCGCGCCGGTCGCCATCACAGCGGCCCTGGCCGATCCGAACGGCGGCCTGCAGCAGCTCGAACCCCTCGAGGGCATGCGCGTGTCGATCGCCTCACTCACGGCGGTGTCGGGCTCGGACGGCAACGTGAACGAGCCGAACAACACCGGCTCGAACACCGGCGTGTTCTACACCGTGCTCACCGGCACGCCGCGGCCGGTGCGTGAAGCCGGCATTCCGGCGATGGATCCGGTGCCGGTGTGCGCGGCCGGCACGGGCTGCACGATTCCCGTGTTCGACCAGAACCCGGAACTGCTCAGGGTGGATGCGGATGCGATCCAGGGCGTGACGGCGCCGGTCGTCACGGCCGGCGCGGTGATGACGGACGTCACCGCGATCGTCGACTACGGCTTCCGCAGCTACACGCTGCTGCCCACCGCGCCGCTCGTGCCCGCAGGGCTCAGCGTGGGCGTGCCGGCGCGTGGGCGCGCCGCCGGCGAGTTCACGGTGGCGTCGTTCAATATGCAGCGGCTCTTCGACACGGTGAACGATCCCGCCATCGGCGAGCCGATCATCAACGCCACGGCTTACGCCAACCGCCTCATCAAGATCTCCGCGGCCTTGCGCAGCTACCTGCACACGCCCGACATCCTCGGCGTGCAGGAAGCGGAGAACCTCACGGTGCTGCAGGACCTGGCGGCGCGCATCGATGCCGATGCCACCGCCGCCGGCCAGCCGGCGCCCGGCTACACCGCGTTCCTCCTCGAGGGGAACGACGTCGGCGGCATCGATGTCGGTTTCCTCGTGACCTCGCGTGTCACCGTGCAGAGCATCGTGCAGCACGGTCGCACCGACACCTATACGAACCCCGTGAACGGCCAGCAGGAGACCCTGAACGATCGGCCGTCGCTGTCGATTCGCGCGACGGTCGCCGCCGAGCCCGGCACGCTGCCGGCCGAGGTCGTGGCGGTCGTGCATCACCTGCGATCGCTCAACGGTGTGGAGGAGGCCGATGGCCGCGTGCGCGCCAAGCGCCTCGCGCAGGCGGAATACGTGGCGCGGCTGCTCGATGGCCTGCGCGCGACGTATCCGGGCGTGCCGGTGGTCTCGGTGGGCGACTACAACGCCTTCGAAGTGAACGACGGCTATGTCGACGTGCTGGGCGTGGCGCGCGGCGTGCCGGCGCCGGCCAGCGACGTGGTGCTCTTCGGGGGCGATCTGCTGGCCTCCGACTTCCTGCTCGCGCCGGTGGTGGCGGCGACGCCGGCCGGCCAGACCTACTCCTACGTCTTTGAGGGCAGCGCGCAGTCGCTCGACCATGTGCTCGTCTCGGCCGAGGCGGCCGCGGCGCTCACGGCCTTCGACCACGCGCGCATCAACGCCGACTTCCCCGAGATCTATCGCGGGGACGCGACGCGCGTCGAGCGCACGAGCGATCACGATCCGGCGATCGCCTACTTCCGCTTCCCGCGCGACACGACGCCGCCGGTGGTCACGGTGCCGGCCGACCAGCAGGTCACGGCGCAGGGACCTTTCGGCGCGCTCGTGAGCTACACGGCGTCGGCCACCGATGACATCGACGGCAGCGTCGCGGTCACCTGCGCGCCGGCCTCGGGTTCGCTCTTCGCCTTCGGGGCCACGCTCGTGAGCTGCACGGCGACCGATGCCGTAGGCAACGTCGGCAGCGCGACGTTCACGGTCAGGGTGGTGGATCCGTCCACGGCCGGACTGCTGGCCGGCGCCACCGTGCAGGGCCTCGGTCCGGCGGGCACGCGCGTCGTCTTCAGCGCCGCCCGCACGGCCGGCGGGCAGTCGGGGGCGAGCGTGCTCGCCATCGAGATCGGAAGAGC
>JALHON010000169.1 GCA_022842985.1 Acidobacteriota bacterium
CCCCGACGCTGCCGCCTCCGCCGCAGCAGGCGGCGGGGCAGCCGGCGCCGGTGAATCCCTTCGCGCCGCCGGCCGCGCAGGCGCCGGCGACGGTGCTCGTGAGTCCGCCGGGCACGGACTTCCGCACGGGCGGCGGTCCGTATCTGGTGCCGATCTCCATCTCGAATGCGTCGCGCCTCTCGACGGTGTCGATCTCGCTCTCGTTCAACCCCTCGGTGTTGCGCGTGCGCACCGTGCAGGAGGGCAATCTCATGCGGCAGGGTGGCGCGCAGGCCGCCTTCACGCAGAAGATCGACGCCGCCGCCGGACGCGTGGACATCGCCATCGTGCGGCCGGGCGACGTGCTCGGGGCCTCGGGCACCGGCGTCCTGGGGGCCGTGCTCTTCGAGGCGATTGGTGCCGGGCAGTCGGCGCTGTCGCTCTCGGGCGTGGGCACACTCGCTGGCGGGGGCGGCGCGGCGCCGTTCCAGTTCCAGCCGGTGACCGTGACGGTCAAGTAGGAGGCAGGACGTGGGCACCTGGATCCGGCGCGCCGAGCGCGGCTACAGCTTCATCGAGCTGCTCATCGTCACGACGATCCTGCTCATCCTCGCGGCGGGCATCCAGCCGCTGGCGCGAGTCACGATCCAGCGCCAGAAGGAAAGTGAGCTGCGCCGGAACTTGCGCGACATCCGCGAGGCGATCGATTCGTACTACGATCTCGTGGCGACGGGCCGCGTGCCGTCCACCGAACTCAAGCCGGGGAACGAAGGCTACCCGCCGGATCTCGAGACCCTCGTCGAAGGCATCACGCTTGCCGGCGATGCCACCGGCCGCAAGGTGAAGCTGCTGCGCAGAATTCCCGTCGATCCGATGACCGGCGAGGCCGAGTGGGCCCTGCGTTCGTATCAGGACAAACCCGACGCCACCCGCTGGGGCGGACAGAACGTCTACGATATCCGGTCGACGAGTGGCGGCACCGCGCTCGACGGCACGAAGTACAGTGACTGGTGAGCCGCGAGGACCGCGATGACACTGAAACGGAGACACCCGACGCTCGCCGACGGCTTCACGCTCATCGAGCTGCTCATCGTGATGTCGCTCATCGTCGTGTTGTCGTCGGTGGCGCTCGTCGGCTACCAGAGCAGCGTGGTGCGGGCCCGCGAAGCCACGCTGATGGACGATCTGCACAAGCTGCGCGAGGCGATCGACCAGTACTACGCCGACAAGCAGAAGTGGCCGGCGGCGCTGCAGGATCTCGTGACCGACGGCTACGTGCGCAAGATCCCCTCCGACCCGATGACGAACTCGGCCGACACCTGGCAGACGGTGCCCGCCGAATCGGACCCGGCCAATCCCACGGCCGAACCCGGCATCTTCGACGTGAAGAGCGGGTCGGACAAGACCTCGCTCGACGGCAGACCTTACGCGGAGTGGTGAGACGGCGGCCCCGGGCCCGCATCTCCGCGGCTACACCCGGATGGTGAGGGTGGTGAAGCCTTCCTGGCCGGTCGTGGTCACCACCCGCAGCCGCACGACGAAGATCCCCGTGCTGGCGTAACGATGCGAGGTCTGCGGGCCCGTGGTCGTATCGCCCGTGTTGTCGCCGAAGTCCCACTCGAAGAAGCGGATCGACCCTGAGACCGTGCCCGTGATGCTGGCGCTGAAGGTGACGAGCCCGCTCAGATTCGAAAGTACCTGCACCTGCACGCCGACGGTGCTGCGCTCGGTCACGATGACGGCCAGTGTCGTCGTGCCGGTAATGCCGAACGCGTCGGTGGCGGTGACCCTGACGATGTAGGTGCCGGCGCGCGTGTAGGTGTGCGGCACGGTGACCGGCGCCGGCACGGCGCCGAGGTCGCGCACCGTGCCGTCGTTGAAGTCGATGCGCGCCGTGCGGATCGACGCGCCGGTGCTGGTCGAGGGTGTCAGTGAGAAGACGATCGGCAGGCCCACTTCCGTGGCCGAGCCGCTCGCCAGCGCGATGGTGAGCGATGGAAGGTCGCGCGCGGTGACGGTGATGTTGGCGGTCAGGACGGTCGTGCTGCCGCCGACGGTCGCGGTGACGCGCGTCGTGACGTTGGTGCCCAGTTCGACCGTGGCTTCACCGGCCCCGTTGGTGAGCGCGGTGCTCTGCGAGAGCACGCCCGCTTCGGCGGAGAAGGTGACGGCCACGCCAGGCAGCGGATTGCCGCCCCTGTCGAGCACCTGGGCAATGATGCCGACGGCGGCGCCCGTGCTGGGCACGAAGGCCGGATCGGCGCGCAGCGTCATCGCGCCGGCGGCAGCCGCGCCAACGAGGATTTCGAGGTCTTCCGATCTGGCGCCGCCCGAGAAGGCGCCGATCCGGGCCGCGCCCGACTGGCTGCCGGCGATGAACCGCACCGTCACCTGGCCGTTCTGCGTGCGCGCTTCCCGCGGCTCGACCGTACCGAGCGACGACGTGAAGGTCACGACCGTGCCATTCTGCACGGGGGTGCCGGCGGATTCGATGACCACCGCCGTGATCTCCGTGCTGCCGGTCACCGGCAGCACGCCAAGCCCGGCGATGAGGCGGATCGTCGTATTGGTGGGGGCGAGGAGCGGCACCTTGTCGCACGCCGAAGCGGCCAGCGCCGCCAGAAGGAAGCCGACGAACGCGGTGCGGGAGATGAGTGACATGTGGCTGGTCGCTAACGATAATAGTTACGTGCAGTTACGGGGTCAAGGCTGGCGCACCGCGGGTGACGCCGGTGAACGCGGTTATGCCATGGCGGCCCTGCTCGTCGGGCTGAGCGTGATGGCCGTGCTCATGGGGGTCGCGCTGCCCGTCTGGAACAAGCAGGCTCAGCGGGAACGGGAAGAGGAATATCTCTTCCGTGCGCACGAGTACGCGCGGGGCATCCTCAAGTTCCAGCGCAAGGCGGGCCCCGGCACACTCCCGCCCACCCTCGACCTGCTCGTCGAGCAGCGCTTCGTGCGGCGCAAGTACAAGGACCCGTTGAACGGTCAAGATTTCCAGCCTGTCTATCAGACGGCGGCGGCCATCGGAGGGCCGGGTGGTGCGGCTGGCCAGATTGGCACGACGCCACCGGGTGGCACGGGCACCGGGGGCGGCACGCCGCCGTCGGGCTTCGGCGGCACGTCCACGCAACAGACCGGCGGCACCTCCACGACCGGTCAGAGTGGGGCCATGCCGGGCGCTCCGGTCATCGGCGTGGTGTCGAAGAGCAAGGCTACGAGCATCAAGGTCTGGAACGGCCGCACGCGCTACGACCAGTGGGCCGTCACGTATCAGGATGTCCGTGCGGGCAAGGGCCTGCCGCCCGACATCCTGCAGACGATCAATCAGACCGGGGCGCAGCCGGGCCAGCCGGGCGCGGGCGGGGGATTCGGGCAGCCGCAGGGCGGCCAGAACCCGTTCGGGGGCGCCGGCGGCGGCAATCCGTTCGGCCAACCCGGGGGGGCGGGGAATCCCTTCGCGCAGCCAGGCGGTGGCAATCCGTTCGGCGCGCCGGGCACGAATCCGTTCCAGGGCGGTGGGGGCCGCTTCACCCCCACACTGCCGCCGCCGCCGCAATCCGGCGCGTCGCCCTTCGGCGCGCCCCCGCCGAAGAAGCAGTAGCGCCTCAGCGCGCCGTCGCGTCCCACGCGTCCACGACCGCGTCGTGCAGCGCGATGCGCAGCCGGCGGATGCCGTCCGCGTCGTCCGACGCGTGCACGCGGTTCGTCAGACACACCACGTAAAGATCACGCGCGGGATCGATCCACAGCGACGTACCGGTGAAGCCGGTGTGGCCGAAGGCGCGCGGCGACATGCGCGTGCCGCACGACGAGGTCGGCAGCATCGTGTCCCAGCCCAGGCCGCGCGAACTGTCCGGCACGGTGCCGCGTGAGACGGCGCGCGTGGCGAGCGCCGCGGAGATGCCGTGTGCCGGCCCACCGTCGCCCGTGAGCCGTGCCATCCACCAGCGCGCGAACGCGCCCACGGCGCCTGCGGTGCCGAAGAGCCCGGCGTGTCCGGCGACACCGCCGAGCGCGGCGGCATTGCTGTCGTGCACGTGTCCGGCGACCATCACGCCGCGCCACGGATCGACACCGGCCGGCGCCACGCGTGCGCGCCACGCGGGCGGCACGCCATAGGCGATCTCGGCGCCCGGCAGGACGTCGTGCACGAGGCGCGCGAACTGCGCGTCGAGCCCGAGGCCGGTGGCGTCTTCGAGCAGCAGACCCAGCAGGATGAAGCCGAGGTCCGTGTAGATGTGGGTCGTGCGCGGCGCGTAGGCCGCGGGCTCGGCGGCGATGCGGGCGAGGTAGCCGGCCGGGCCGGCCACCGCGCGGAAGTACGGCCGGTGCGCGGGAAATCCGGCCGCGTGTTCGAGCAGGTCCTGCACCGTGAGATCCGGCCGATCGGCGAAACCAGGCAGTCGCGCCGCAAGATACGTGTCGAGCGGCAGGGTGCCGGCGGTGTGAGCGCCGAGGGCGAGTGTCGTGGTCGCCAGCACTTTCGTGAGCGACGCCAGGTCGTAGATGGTGCCTGGCGTGACCGTCGCGGCGTCCGCCGCGTAGGTGACGTGGCCCGCGGCGATGGTGCACGCCGAACCGGCACTGCTGCCGACGTCGATGACGCCGCCGGGCGTGACGCGCGCGGCGATCGCGTCCACGAGCACGCCGCGCACGCGGTCGGTCAAGGCCGGTGCCGTCATCCGCGTACGGGCGCCACGCGCGAGAGCACCCACGCGGTGGCGACGGTGGTGGTGGCGCCGATGAAGACGTACCACGTGAAGGCGGTGGCGGTGAGGCCCCACACCGCGGTCATCACCGCGAGGCCGGCGACCATGCCGACGAACGCATCGCGTTCGCCCACCGAGGGCACGCGCGTCGCGAGCAGGAACGCACCGAGCACCGAGCCCGAGGCGAACGACAGCACCGAGAGACCGGCATCGAGCACCGAGCGCTCCATGAGCTGCGCGCCGAGCGCCACGGCGACCTGCACGACGCCCCAGCCGATGGTGATGCGCCGCGACAGGCCGAGCAGCGCCGTCTCGTCGAGGTCGCGGTGCGTGCGCGGCTTGTAGAAGTCGTTGATGGTCGTGGCGGCCATGGCGTTCAGCGACGGCGAGAGCGCGGCGGCCACGATCGCGGCCACGATGAAGCCGGCGATGCCGGAGGGCAGGTAGTTGACGACGAAGTGGGGCAGCACCTGATCGGTGCGGGCGAGCGGGGCGTCGAGCGGCACGTGCTGATGGAACGTGAAGAGCATGATGCCGATGAGCAGGAACAGGATGAACTGCACGAACACGACGAACCCGCTCAGCACGAGCCCGGTGGCCGCCGCCCGCGCGCTCGTCGCCGCGAGCAGGCGCTGCACGAGGAACTGATCGGTGCCGTGCGTGGCGAGCGTCAGCGCGACGCCGCCGACGAGCCCCGTCCAGATGGTGTAGACCGCCGTCGGATCCAGCGACGCATCGAAGACCGTGAACTTGCCGGCCGCCGCGCCGGCGCGCACGACCTCATCCCAGCCGCCCGGAATGCGCCCGAGGAGCGCCATGGCCACGAGACCGGCGCCCGCGGCGTAGATGAACATCTGCACCACGTCGGTCCAGATGACCGCCGCGGCGCCGCCGCGCACCGTATAGACGATCATGATGACGCCGACGATGAGTGTGGACCAGGCGGTCGGCACGCCGGTGACGACACTGATGACGATCGACGTCGCGAACAGGCGGATGCCGTCGGCGAGCGAGCGGGTCACGAGGAAGAGCCCGGCCGAGAGCGTCGTCACACGCCGGCCGAAGCGGCGTTGCAGCAACTCGTACGACGTGACCAGATCGCCGCGGAAGTAGGCCGGGATGAAGAGCACACTGACGAGCAGGCGTCCGACGACGTAGCCGAGCGCGAGCTGCAGGAACGTCATGTTGCCGGCATACGCCGTGGCCGGGATGCCGATGAACGTGAGTGTGCTCGTTTCGGTGGCCACGACGGTGCAGCAGACGGCCCACCACGGCACGGAATGGCCGCTCAGGAAGTAGTCGCGCGTCGTGTGCTGGAAGCGGCCGAACCACGACCCGAAGGCCGTGATGGCCACGAGATACGCGACGATGACGGCGTAATCGAGCGGGGCGAGCACGCGCCAGTATAAGCTTCAGAGGTGCACGTACTCGGGATCGACGCCGGAGGAAGCAAGACCGTGGCCTGGCTGGCCGACGCCGATGGCCGCGTGGTGGGCGAAGGACGGGGCGGCGGCGCCAATCTGCACAGCGCCGGCGAACTGGCCACCGAGAAGGCGCTCTACGAGGTGATGCACGCCGCGCTCGGCGATCACGACACGATGCCGTCGGCCGTGTGCGTGGGGATGGCCGGGATGGACCGGCCCGATGACGAAGCGATCGTGCGCGGCATCCTGCGGCGCCTTGGCTGCCGCGGGCAGGTCGTCGCCGTGAACGACGCGCACATCGCACTTGTCGCCGGTGCCGGCGACGAACCGGGCGTGGTCGTCATCGCCGGCACGGGTTCGATCGCGTATGGCATCGGGCCGGCGCACACGGCGGCGCGGGCGGGCGGCTGGGGCGAAGTGTACGGTGATGAAGGCTCGGCGTTCTGGGTGGGCGCCAGGGCGCTGGCCGCCGTGGTGCGCGCCGCGGATCGGCGCGGTCCGGCGACGGCGCTCTCGACGCTCGTGCTGCGGCACGCCGACACCGATCGCATCGACGGCCTCGTGCGCCAGGTGCACACGCGGCCCGACCGCCGGCAGATGATTGCCGCGATGGCCGGTCTCGTGGCGAAGGCCGATGCGGAGGGCGACGCGGTGGCGGGCGAGATCCTGCGCGCGGCCGCGACGGAGCTCCTCATCGCCGCCCGCTCGGTCATCGAGCAGCTCGGGATGCGCGGCGAGCGCTTCCACGTGGTGCTCTCGGGCGGACTCTTCAAGATGGCGCCGGTGCTGGCGTCGATGCTCGCGGCGCTCGTCGCCGAGATTGCGCCGAAGGCCAGCGTGGGTGTCCTCACCGACGAACCGGCCCTCGGCGCCGTGCGCCTGGCCCTCAAGGCCTCGCGCGGCCAGTTGCGGCTGCCGGTCTATGCCGGCGCGCCTCCAGGACGGTCATGACCCTGCATCTCGTGGATGATCACGACGCCGCCACCAGGCGCGTCACGGCCCTCGTGTCGACGGCGATTCGCGAGACGCCGTCGCTCGTGCTCGGCCTGCCCACCGGCCGCACGCCGCTGGCCCTCTACGCGGCGCTCGGTGCCGCGGCGCTCGACTGGTCGGGCGTGCGCACGTTCAATCTCGACGAGTTCGTCACGCTCGCGCCGGATCATCCCGGCTCGTTTCGCGCGTTCATGGACGAGCACCTGTTCCGCCACGTGAATCTGCCGCCGGCGTCGATCGGGTTCCTGCGGGGGGACGCGGCCGACACTGCCGCCGAATGTGCCCGCTACGACGCGGCGATTGCCGCGGCCGGCGGCGTCGATCTGCTGCTCGTCGGGCTGGGCGGCAACGGGCACATCGGCTTCAACGAGCCGGGCGAGTCGCTGCGCGCCGAGACCCACGTCGTGCCGCTGCACGAATCCACGCGGCGGGCCAACGCCGAGCGCTTCGGCGGCGACTGGCAGGCCGTGCCGGCCTCGGCGCTCACGATGGGCATGCGCCAGGTGCTGTCGGCCCGGCGGGTCGTGATGATGGCGACAGGGGCGTCGAAGGCCGACGCGGTGGCGGCGATGCTCGATGGGCCGCTCACCACGCGATGCCCGGCCTCGTGGCTGCAGGCGCACCCGGATGTGACGTTCGTGCTCGACCGCGCGGCGACCAGCGGCCGCCGCGTCCGTTAACCTTTCGTCGCGCCGTCGAGCAGGGCGCGCAGCCGCGGCTCGATGTCTTCGCCGATGGCGTCGCGCAGGCGGTCGTGCGTCTTGCGGAGGCGGCTCAGCGCCTTCTGGTAGGGCAGGCCGGTCTTCTGCATCACGATGGCGGCCTTCACGTTCCAGTGCGCGCGCTTGAGCAGCGCGTCGGTGGCCTCGAGCTCGAGGCCGGTCACGATGTGCACCATGCGGCGGGCGCGATCGCGCAGCTTGTCGGAGCCGGTGCGCACGTCGACCATCAGGTTGCCGTAGGTCTTGCCGATGAGCACCATCGCCGACGTGGTGAGCGTGTTCAGCACGAGCTTGGTGGCGGTGCCGGCCTTGAGGCGCGTCGAGCCGGCGATGACTTCGGGGCCAACCGCCGGCGCAATCGTGAGGTCCACGAAACTCTGGAGTTCGGTGCGTGGATCGCAGGTGACGAAGATGATGCGGGCGCCGGCGCCACGGGCGCAGGTGAGGGCGCCGCGCACGAAGGGCGTCATCCCGCTCGCCGACACGCCGACGACGACATCGCGCTTGCCGGGCGTGAGGCGTTTGGTGGCGCGGGCGCCTTCCTCATAGTCGTCTTCCGCGCCTTCCTTCGCGCGCAGGATGGCCGTCTTGCCGCCGGCCATGATCGCCTGCACCAGATCCGGGTCGGTGCCGAAGGTGGGCGGCATCTCGGCCGCTTCGACCACGCCGAGCCGGCCGCTCGTGCCGGCGCCGACGAAGATCACCCGGCCGCCCTTGCCGAGCGCCTTGGCCAGCATGTCGGCGCCGACGGCGATACGGTCGCGTTCGCGCTGCACGGCGGCGAGCACCTTGCGGTCCTCCGCCAGCATGAGGTCGACGACGCCGGTGGCCGGCTGTTTGTCGATGGCCAGCGTGGAGGGGTTGATGGCTTCCGTCGGCAGCGACTGCCACTTCGAGGAATGGGACATGGGGTGCTCGGCGCGTCGACCGCCAACCCCGCATGCTAGTCCCGCCTTTGCGCGGGTGTCAACGAAGGGTGGAGCGGCGCGTACAATACCGGCAGTCGTGTCGTCCATCGATCGCTATCTGGCGCATCTCGAACTCGAGCGCCGCGTCTCGCCGCACACGCGCGACGCCTATGCGCTCGATCTCGGGAAGCTCGCGGCCTTCGCCGCCGGCGAAGGCGTGGCCGTCGAGCGCCTGCCACTCGACGCGCTCGAACGTTTCGTGCGCACGCTCATGTCGGAAGGGCGATCGCCGCGCTCGGTGGGCCGGCTGGTGGCCGCCGTCCGCGGCTACTACCGCTTCACGGCCGCGGCACAGGGCACCGAGAACCCTGCGGCCGACCTGCAGGCGCCGCGCGCGTGGAAGGCACTGCCGAAGTTCCTGACCGTGGACGAAGTGGACGCGCTGCTGGCGGCGCCGGATGTCTCCGAGCCACGCGGGCTGCGCGATCGCGCGCTGCTCGAACTGCTGTATGCGACCGGGCTGCGCGTCTCGGAACTGCTCGGGCTCACGCTCGCGCAGGTGGACCTCGACGGCGGCGTCGTGACGACGATGGGGAAGGGCCGCAAGGAGCGCGTCGTGCCGATGGGCGACGAAGCCGTCCGGTGGATCCGCCGCTACGTGTCGGAGGCGCGGGGCACGCTCGCGGCCGGCCGGCCGCAGCCGCGGCTCTTCGTGAACTCGCGCGGCGGGCCACTCTCGCGCATGGGCTTCTGGAAGCTCCTGCGCGCCTACGGGCTGGCGGCCGGCCTGAGCCGGGCCATCTCGCCGCACGTGCTGCGGCATTCCTTCGCGACCCATCTGCTCGAACGGGGCGCCGACCTGCGAGCCATCCAGATGATGCTCGGTCACGCCGATCTCTCCACCACGCAGATCTACACGCACGTGCTCGACGAGCGGCTGCGCGCGGTCTACGAACGGTTCCATCCGCGCGCATGAACTCACGACGTCGTGTCATGCGCGGCACGGGCCTCGTGCTCGTGGCCATCGCGGCGCTCGTGGCCTGGCGGGTCAGCCGCCTGCCGGTGCCGGTGGCGGTGGCGGGTGACGCCGCCGCGGCGGCCGCGGACGTGCGCGTCGTCTACCATGTGCACACGACACGGTCGGACGGTACGGGCACACCCGACGAGGTTGCGGCGGCCGCCCGCGAGGCCGGCGTGGACGTCGTCATCCTGACCGACCACGGCGACGGCACCCGCGTGCCAGATCCGCCGCGCCGTGTGGACGGCGTGCTCGTCATCGACGCCGCCGAGATCAGCACGTGGGCCGGGCACTACGTGGCCCTCGGCGCCCGGCCGTCGCCGTATCCGCTCGGCGGGCTGCCGGAGTCGGTGGTCGAGGACGTCGCGCGTCTGGGCGGCATGGGCGTGGTCGCGCATCCCGGGTCGGCGAAGGACGATCTCAAGTGGCGCGACTGGGACACGGTGTTCCCGGCCGTCGAGTGGCTGAATGCCGACAGTGAGTGGCGCGATCGGCCGGGCCGGCTCTGGGAATCGCTCATGACCTACCCGTGGGCGCCGGTGGCGACAATCGCGGCGCTCCTCGACCGGCCCGAGGGCGAACTGCGCGCGTGGGACCGTCACGCCGCGCTGCGCCCGGTCGTCGGCCTCGCCGCGCACGACGCGCACGCCCGCATAGGCCTGCGCGGTGTGGGCGAGCCGTACGACGGCGCCGTCGCGGTGCGCGCCCCCGGCTACGCCACGATGTTCCGCGCGTTCTCGAACGTGGTGCCGGTCGACCGCGCCTCGTGGGGCCGGGATGCCGCCGCCGACGCCGCGACGATCGCC
>JALHON010000170.1:0-757 GCA_022842985.1 Acidobacteriota bacterium
CGTCATCCCGGAGGCGCAGGCCGTCCGTGACCTGATGTGGCGCGACGTGGGCCTGGGGCGCGACGCCGACGGGCTGGCCGGCGCGGTCGCGACGCTCGACGGCTGGCGGCGCGCGCTCCTCGCGGCCGGACAGGACGCAGGCGACCCGACGGGTGCCCTCGTCACGGTGGCGTGGCTGATGGCGCGCGGCGCGCTCGATCGCACCGAGAGCCGCGGCGGGCACGCCCGTGCGGACTTCCCGGCCCGGGACGATCTACACTGGATGGTTCACGTAGCCGAGAGCGCGCATGACCAAGAATCCTGAGAGTGGTAGTGGGCAGGTCACCGAGATCACGCCCCAGTCCGAAGATTTCTCCCGCTGGTACCTCGACGTCGTCCGCAAGGCCGAACTGGCGGACTATTCGCCCGTGAAGGGCTGCATGGTGATCCGGCCGTACGGGTACGCCATCTGGGAACTCATCCAGCGGCAGCTCGACGATCGCTTCAAGGCGACCGGCCATGTGAACGCCTACTTCCCGCTCTTCATTCCCGAGAGCCTCATCATGAAGGAGGCGGAGCACGTCGAAGGCTTCGCCCCGCAGGTGGCCTGGGTGACGAAGGGCGGCACCGAGGACCTCGAAGAGCGGCTCATCGTGCGGCCCACGTCCGAGACCATCTTCGGCGTGATGTACCAGAAGTGGATTCAGTCGTGGCGCGACCTGCCGCTGCTCATCAACCAGTGGGCGAACGTCGTCCGCTGGGAGAAGGTCACGCGGCC
>JALHON010000170.1:767-10547 GCA_022842985.1 Acidobacteriota bacterium
GCCGTTCCTGCGCACGACCGAGTTCCTCTGGCAGGAAGGCCACACGGCGCACGAGACGGCCGATGAGGCGCAGGAAGAGACGCTCAAGATCCTCGCGCTCTACAAGGAGTTCGCGGAGAACGTGCTCGCCATGCCGGTCGTCGACGGGCAGAAGAGCAGCAGCGAGAAGTTCGCCGGCGCCGAGCGTACCTATTCGATCGAAGCGCTCATGGGCGATGGCCGCGCGCTGCAGGCCGGCACCTCGCACAACCTCGGACAGAACTTCGCCAAGGCCTTCGAGATCCAGTTCCAGGGCCGCGACAAGACGCTGCAGCACGTGTGGACGACGTCGTGGGGGGTGTCCACGCGTCTCATCGGCGGCGTCATCATGACGCACGGCGACGACAGCGGCCTCATCCTGCCGCCGAACGTCGCCCCCTGGCAGGTGGTCATCATCCCGATTCCGCGCGGCAACTGGAAAGACACCGTACTGCCGGCATGCCAGGCGATCCGCGACGAGCTCAAGGCGGCCGGCATCCGCGTGAAGCTCGACGACGACGAGAGCCAGACGCCCGGCTGGAAGTACGCCGAGTACGAGATGCGCGGCGTGCCGCTGCGCCTCGAGATCGGTCCGAAGGATCTCGAGAAGCGCTCGGTGTTCTCGGCGCGCCGCGACACCAAGGCGAAGGCGCCGCTGCCGATGGATGGCCTTGCCGGCTCCGTGCGCGGGTTGCTCGACGAGATCCAGGCGAACCTGCTCGCGCGCGCCCTGGCGTTCCGCGAATCGCACACGTCCACGGCGACGACCTGGGCGGAATTCACCGCGACCATGGAAGGCCGCCCCGGCTTCGTCATCTCGCCCTGGTGCGAGACCGACGAGTGCGAAGCCGCCATCAAGGCGGAAACGCAGGCCACCATCCGCAACATCCCGTTCGGCTCGGAGACGCCGACCGGTGCGTGCGTGAAGTGCGGCAAGCCGGCCGTCGTGAACGCCTGGTTCGCGAAAGCCTACTAGGCGGGGCTCGGGACTCGGGGACCGGGGCCCGGGAACGCGTCGGCGCTGGCCGCGCCGACATCCTTGTCCCAAGAAACGAGAAAGGGCAGCGCTGATGCGCTGCCCTTTTTTTGGGAGTCGTTCTTCCCGAGCCCCGAGCCCCGAGCCCCGAGCCCCGCCTAGTCCTTTTCGTCCTCGTCCTTGTCGCGGCGCTTCTGGAAGAGCCACGCCACGCAGATGCTGAGGCCGTAGAGGACGATCATCGGCGCGGCCACCACGACCTGGCTCACCGGGTCGGGTGACGGCGTGGCGATGGCGGCGATGATGAAGATGATGAGGATGGCGTACTTGATGTGGCGGGCGAGGAAGCCGGCCGTCACGAGCCCCATCCGCGCCAGCACCATCACCAGCATGGGCATCTGGAAGATGAGGCCCATCGCCAGCAGCAGCCACGCGTACATGCCGAAGACCGGCGCGATGCGCGGCATGAAGACGACGTTGTCGGTCTGGAAGCTGCCGAAGAAGTCGAAGGCCGCCGGGAACACGATGTAGTGCGAGAAGGCGGCGCCGGCCGTGAAGAGGATCGACGTGCCGAGCACGAAGGGCACCGCGAAGCGCTTCTCGTTCGAATAGAGGCCGGGCGCGATGAACATCCAGACCTGCCACATCACGTAGGGGCTGGCGATGAGCAGGCCGAGGATGGCCGCGATCTTGAGCTGGAGGAAGAAACCTTCGCCGGGTTCCGTGAAGACGAAGTGGCTGCCGGGCGGGAGTGTCGCGACCAGCGGCTTCATCACGAAGTCCTGGGCGCGGGCGGCGAACGCGAAGGCCGCCATGAAGCCGACGAGCAGCGCCACGATGGCGTGCGTCAGCCGCTTGCGCAGCTCGTCGAGGTGGTCGAGGAAGCTCATCCGCCCGTCGAGGTCATCCTCCTCGTCGGGGGGCTCCATGCCGCCGCCGTCGTACTGGCCGAGCGCAGGCTTGTCTTCGTCCTGCGACTTCTTGAAAGGGACGAGAGCCACGGTCTAGCTGCCGGCTTCGCTCCGCGACACGGGCTGCCCGTGGGTGCCATCGGCGTCGATGACGGCCGGGGCCGGGGTGGCGGCGGCAGTCTTGGCGCGCGCTTCGTCCTTTTCCTTCTGCTCCTCGATCTGGATTTCCTTCTCGAGCGTGTTCTGCAGTTCGGTCGAGGCCTTCTTGAACTCGTTGATGCTCTTGCCGAGCGACTTGCCGAGCTCTGGCAGCTTCCGGGGCCCGAAGATGATGAGGGCGATCACCAGGATGATGACCAGTTCCGGCATGCCAATCGATCCGAACATCGCGAACTCCAGGGCAGAAGGGGAGGGGCGCGCCGCGTCGCCTCGCCCGTTGCGCGGCGCCCCGAAAGGGTGGGGCAGCCGCAACCCCCAGTATAGGCCGGACGGAGGGAGCGTCAAGCATTCCCGGGGGGCCTGGAGCGGGGCGAAATCGTTGGAGGCGCGGCGGTTGTCCGGGCTAGGATAGATGGCATGCGGACGTCCAGATTCGTGACGGTGGCGGCGCTGGCGGTGGTGCTCTCGGCGGGCCTGGGTGGTCTGCTCGGCAAGAGCGCCCTCGCCACGCAGGATCGGGTGCCCGCGCACTACCGGGCGTTCACGGCGGCCCTCGCGGCCATCGAAGCCGAATACGCCGAGCCGGTGGAATCCGACCGCCTGGTCTACGGCGGCATCAACGGCATGCTCCAGACGCTCGACCCGCACTCGAGCTTCATGGACCCGAAGACCTACGCGCAGATGCGCGAGCGGCAGGAGCAGCGCTACTACGGTCTCGGCATCACGATTCAGTCGCTCGACCGCAACATCACGGTCGTGCGCGTGTTCGAAGGCTCACCGGCGCACCAGAAGGGCCTGCGCCGTGGCGACGTCATCGCCAGGACGGGCGACCAGGACCTCACCGGCTGGACGACCGACCAGGCGGTCTCGAAGCTGCGCGGCCCGAAGGGCACCTTCGTCAACATCTCGATCCGCCGCCCGGGCATCGCCGACCTGCTGCCGATGGACGTGATGCGCGATCAGGTCACGATTCCGAGCATCCCGGCGCACTTCATCACCAAGGGCGACGTCGGCCTCATCCGCCTCGAAGACTTCGCCGAACACACCGACGACGAACTCGGCGAAGCGCTCGACGACCTGAAGCGCCAGGGCATGAAGAAGCTCGTGCTCGATCTGCGCGGCAATCCCGGCGGCCAGCTCGATCAGGCGATCCGCGTGAGCAACCGCTTCCTGCCGCGCGGCGATCTCATCGTCTACACGCGCGGCCGCGTCGACAACTCCGACGAGGACTACCACGCCACGCGTCAGAGCGACTTCCTCGACGTGCCGATGGTGGTGATGGTCAACCGCAACAGCGCCAGCGCCTCCGAGATCGTGTCGGGCGCGCTGCAGGACCACGACCGTGCCCTCGTCGTCGGCGAGACCACCTTCGGCAAGGCGCTCGTGCAGTCGGTCTACCGGGTGAGCGCGGGCGCCGGCCTGGCGCTGACCACGGCGCGCTACTACACGCCGAGCGGACGTCTCATCCAGCGGCCGTGGGACGGCGCCTTCGACGAGTACCTGACCTACACGATGCGCGACCAGTCGCAGCGGCAGCACTCGGCCGAAGACCTGAAGCTCACCGACGGCGGCCGCAAGGTCTACAGCGGCGGCGGCGTCGAGCCCGATGAGCGTTTCGATGGGCCGGTCGAGGGCTTCAACCCCACCCGCTTCGGCCGTTCGCTCTTCGGGCGGCAGGCCTTCGCCGGCTACGCCGAGAAGTTCTACGCGGAAGGCGACACGCGCCCCGGCACCGCTGGCGCCGAGCGGCGCGCCGTGGCGAAGGACTTTGCCGTGGACGACGCGATGCTCGCAGACTTCAAGAAGTACCTGGAGTTGAAGCGCGTGAAGATGGACGAGGCGGCCTGGACTCAGGACACCGCCTTCATCCGCGCCATGGTGCGCTTTGAAATCGACTCGGCGGTCTTCGGTATGGGCGTGGCCCGCCGCCGCCTCCTCGAGGTCGATCCGCAGGCGCAGCACGCGCTAGGGCTGTTCCCCAAAGCCGAGCAGCTCCTGACCCTCCAGAAGACCAAAACCACCCGCTCCGGCGGCCGCTGAGCCGGCCGTCAGGCCGCGCCTGAAGTTCTGGCAAACCCCAAAATATTGGGGTGTCTGGATCGTCTTGCCACACTGGTAGGGCCCTGCTAGACTTGCCCGCAGTTTCGTCCAGCGGCGGCACTCCCTCGGTCCGCTGGCCTCTCCGCGCGGGTATCCATGCGTCTCGATCGCCTTCAGATTTCCGGGTTCAAGTCGTTTTCCGATCGGTCGGAGCTGGCCTTCGACGGCGGCGTCACGGCGATTGTCGGGCCCAACGGCTGCGGCAAGAGCAATGTCGCCGACGCGCTCACGTGGGTGCTTGGCGAGCAGAGCGCCAAGAGCCTGCGCGGCGACAAGATGGAAGACGTCATCTTCAACGGCAGCGACGCCCGGAAGCCCACCGGCGCCGCCGAGGTCCGGCTGCGCCTGAGCGGCGTGCCGCTGCCGCCACCCGCCCCGACGAACGGCCATGAGCCGTCGCTGAACGGCCACGGCGAGCCGGCTTCGGAGATCCTGCTCGCCGACCCGATGCAGGCCGTGCGCGACGTCGAAGTGACGCGCCGCCTGTACCGCTCGGGCGAGAGCGAATACCTCATCGACGGCACGCAGTGCCGCCTGCGCGACGTGCACGAGCTCCTGATGGACACCGGGCTCGGCGCCAAGGCCTACTCGATCATCGAGCAGGGCAAGATCGGCATGATCCTGAGCTCGCGGCCCACCGACCGCCGTCAGCTCATCGAGGAAGCCGCCGGCGTCACCAAGTACAAGGCCCGCCGCCGCGCCGCCGAACTGAAGCTCGACGCCGCGCAGCAGAACCTGACCCGCCTCGACGACATCGTCTTCGAAGTCGAAAAGCAGTGCGGTTCGCTCAAGCGGCAGGCGGCCAAGGCCCGCCGCTACCAGCGCCTGCGCGACGAGATGCGGCGCTGGGAGAAAGTGCTCTTCGCCCGCCGTTACCGGCACCTCGCCGAACACATCGAGTCGGCGCGCACGCGCCTGCACGACGCCCGGCAGGATGAAGTGAGCTCGTCGGCCCGCCTGGCCGAAGTGGAAGCCGAACTGGCGCGCGTGCGCATCGAGCTGGCGAAGGCGGAGCAGGATGCCGCGGGCGTCCGCGAGGCCGCGCACGCCGGTGAGCTCGACGTCAACCGCCGCCAGCAGCAGCTGGCGCTCGACGCCCAGCAGGCGGCGATGCTGCAGACGCGCATCGGCGAACTCGATGCCGAGCGCCAGGCGCTCGAAGACCGCCGCGAGCCCGAGCGCCTGCGGCTCGAAGAGCGCCGCGCCGCCATCGCCGAGGCCGAACGCGCGCGCGCCGACGCCGCCGATGCCGCGACTGCCGCGGCCGAGGCCTATGCCGAGGCGCAGCAGGCGATTGCCACGGTCGAAGGCGCCGTCGAGAAGGCGCGCGCCGAGGTCTACGCCGTGATGAACACCGTCACGGCGCTCACGACGGCCATCCATCATGCGACCTCCGAGCGCGAACGCGCGGCGGCCGTGGTGGGCCGCCTCGATGTCGAGGCCCGCGACCTCGATGGCGAACTGGCCAGGGCCGTCGAGGCCCGCGACCGCGCGGCCAGCGCCCTGCGCCAGGCGCAGAGCGAGCTGGCCTCCACGGAAATCGCCCGCAGCGAACGCGAGCGGGAGCTGGCCACGGCCCGCATCGAACACGAGTGGCGCGAGCGCGAGAAGCGCCAGCGCGAACACGATCTCGCCGGGGCGAGCGCCCGCCTGCTCTCGCTCGAAGAGATCGAAGGCGCGCGGGCGGCCTTCAGTGACGGCGCGCGGATGCTGCTTGCGAGCGCCGATGCCTCCATCGGCCAGCGCGGCGCCCTCGCCGACTACCTGGAAGTGCAGCCGAAGTACGAACGCGCCGTCGAAGCGACGCTCGGCGATCTGCTCGAGCACGTCGTCGTCGACAGCCACTCCCAGGCCCACGCCGGCTTCCAGATCGTGCGCGCCGAGGGGGCCGGCCGCTGTGGCTTCATCGTCATCAGCGACCGCACGGCGGTGACGCCGCCGCCGGTCGTGGCCTCGGTGCCCGAGGGCTGCGTGACGCTCTCGAGCGTCGTGCGCGTGACCGGGCCCTTCGCCACCACGCTGGCCGCGGTGGTGGGCGAAGCGCTCATCGCCGACTCGCTCGATCGCGCCGCTATCGTCGCCGCGCATGCCGGCGTGCCGGTCGTGACGCTCGACGGCGACGTCTACCGCGGGCCGCACGTCGTGAGCGGCGGCAGCCGCACGGAATCCACCGGCATTCTCGCCACCAAGCGCGAGATTCGCGACCTGCGCGAGAAGGTCGAGCAGGACCAGCAGGCGATTGCGGCGCTCGCCGGCGAACTCGCCGGCTTCTCGCACGCGATTGCCGTGGCGGGCGCGGCCGTGACCGGCCTTGTCGCCGACGGCCATCGCCACGAGAAGGCGATCGTCGCCGCGCAGGCCGACGTGGCCCGCGCCACCGCCGACGAGTCGCGGGTCCGCCAGCGTGTAGACCTCGTGGCCGCCGAAGGCCGCAGCGCCCGCGAGACCATCGACGCGATCGACGTGCGTCAGGCCGAGGCGCAGGCCACCATCGCGCGCCTGACCGACGATCGCGGCATGTTCGAGGAAGCGCTGTCGGAGCGCCAGCGTCAGCTGGCCGATGCGCGCGAGAACCTGCACACGCTCAGCCAGAAGGCGGCCGAAGCGCGGGCGTCACAGGCGGCGCTCAGCGAACGCGCCGTGGCTGTCGTGGCCGAAGTGCGCCGTCTCGAAGACGCCGCCCGCGAGGTGGACGAACGCGCCGCCGCCTGCCGCCGCGACATGAACATCATGAGCGAGCAGCGCGAACGCCTGCTCGCCGCCGGCGTCGAAGGGCAGCGGCTGCTCGACGAGAGCGTGCGCGCGCTCGAGGATCTGCGCGAAGAGATGCTCAAGGCCGACGACGAGACGCTGGTGCTGAAGTCGGCCACCGAGCGTCAGGAGCAGTCGATTCGCGACGCGCGCCGTGCCCTCGATGCGGTCCGCGCGCTCGCCGCCGAACTCGACATCTCGCGCGCCACGGCCGAGGCTGAACTCTCGCATCTCGCGCAGCAGAGCCTCGACGCGGTGCAGGCCGATCTCGACACGGTGGCTGAGGAAGTGGCGGAAATGGAGCGGCAGGGCATCCACGCGCCCGACGCCCGCGTCATCCGCCGGGCCGTCGCCGAAGCCGCGGAGTCGCCCGAGGGCGATGACAGCGCCGACGTGGCGATCGCGGTCGAAACCGGCGCCGAGGCCGTGGCCGGCGATGCCGCGGTGGCCGAAGCCGCCCAGGCGGCGATGACGGCGGAAGAAGCCATCGCCGAGCTGCGCGCGCAGATCGAACGGCTGGGCCCGGTCAACATGATGGCCATCCAGCAGTTCACCGAACTCGACGAACGCCGCACCTTCCTGACCACGCAGCGCAAGGACCTCATCGACTCGATCGCGCAGACCAACGAGGCGATCAAGAAGATCGACGAAACGACGCACGTGCGCTTCCGCGAAGCGTTCACGGCCATCAACACCAACTTCCAGGGCACCTTCCAGACGCTCTTCGGCGGCGGCAAGGCCGGCATCACGCTGCTCGATGATTCCGATCCGCTCGAGAGCGGCATCGACATCGTCGCGTCGCCGCCCGGCAAGCGCCTGCAGAGCGTGATGCTGCTCTCGGGCGGTGAGAAGGCCCTCACGGCGATCGCGCTCATGTTCGCGATCTTCAAGTACAAGCCGAGCCCGTTCTGCCTGCTCGACGAAATCGACGCGCCGCTCGACGACGCCAACATCGGCCGGTTCGTCGAGCTGCTGCGCGGCATGATCGACCGCACGCAGTTCATCATCATCACGCACAGCCGCAAGACGATGGAGATCGCCAATCGTCTCTATGGCGTCACGATGGAAGAGCCGGGCGTCTCGAAGCTCATCTCGCTGCAGATGAACTGAGTCCGGACGGCCGGCAGGGCCCCAGGGCCGCCGGCCGAACAAATCCCGCCGGAGGCGCGTAGTCTCCTTTGTGGGGGACACGACCATGACCGGACGGGGATGGCGCGGATGGACGGCGGCGGCGCTCGTAGCCGCGGCGACGCTCTCGGCGGGCTGTGAAATCAAGGCGGGCGAGGGCGACTTCTCCTTCGACCTGGCGTCCGGCAAGGCCTCCGACACCTGGACGCGCTCCTATGCCGTCGATCCCGGCGGCCGTATCGAGATCCTGAACGTCAACGGGGAAGTCCGCGCCGAAGCCTGGACCGGCACGCAGGTCGAGGTGACGGCCGAGCGGACCGCGTCGGGCGCCTCGGACGAGGCGGCCCGGGACCTGCTCGGCAAGCTGGAAATGCGCGAGGAAGTGTCGCCTGCCCGGGTCCGCGTCGAGGTCCGTGGGCCGTCGAGCTGGCGCGGCGGCTACGGCGCGAAGTTCCTCGTACGTGTGCCTGCCGGCGTGCACGTGGACCTGCGCACCGTCAACGGCGGCGTGCGCCTCGAGAACATCGGCGGAGAAGTGCGCGCCAGCACGACCAACGGCGGCGTCAAGGGCACCATCGCCGGCGCGTCGCTCGTCGAAGCCCGCACCACCAACGGCGGCGTCGAACTCTCGATTGCCGGCGCCATCGCCCCCGATGCCGACGTCCGCCTCTCGAGCGTCAACGGCGGTGTCCGCCTCGACGTGCCGGGAGACACGAAGGCCAGCCTCTCGGCCCGCTGCACGAACGGCCGCGTGGACGTGAGCGCGCTGCCGCTGGCGGTGGAAGGCGAGCAGACCCGCCGGCGCGTGCAGGGCACGCTCAACGGCGGCGGGGCCCGAATCGACCTGCAGACCACCAACGGCGGCGTGACCGTCGGCCGCTCGTAGGGACGAGCCGCGGCGGGCCCGTTGTGGCCCGGCCGCGGACTGTCGTACCCTGACGGGGCGCCAGGGCGCGACCCGTGACCGAAGACAAGTCCACCCGGTACCACCGTCGCCGCCGCCGCGCCGATTTTGCCGGCACGGTGCTGGTCGGCCTGTTCCTGCTGCTGCTCTCGGCCACGGGGGCGGCGGGGCTCATCCGCTGGGCGCTCGAATGGACCACGGGCTGGCTGCCGGCGCCCTTCGGTCCGCTCCTGGCCGCCGGTCTCTTCTTCGCCGGCCTCGTCGCCACCGTCAATGCCCTGGAACTGCCGTTCGCGTGGTACCAGGGCTACTGGCTCGAACGCCGCTACGGGCTGACCTCGCAGATCCTCGCGCACTGGCTCGCCGACCACGTGAAGGCCGTGACGGCGAGCGGCGTGGTCATGTGGAGTGGCCTCCTGACCGTCTACGCGGCGATCGTGCTCTGGCCAGACCGGTGGTGGCTGGCCGCCGCCGGCGTCTTCACAGTGGCAATGGTGCTGCTCGCACGCCTGGCCCCGGTGCTGCTGCTGCCGATTTTCTACCGCGTGCGCCCGCTGCGCCGGCCGGAACTCTCTGACCGCCTGGTGCGGATGGCTGAACGGGCCGGCGCGCCGGTGCTCGGCGTCTACGAGTGGGCCATCAGCGGCCATACCCGCAAGGCGAACGCGGCGCTCGCCGGCATCGGCCGCTCGCGGCGCATCCTGCTCTCGGACACGATGCTCGACGCCTACTCAGACGACGAGATCGAAGTGGTGCTCGCGCACGAGCTCGCGCATCACGTGCACGGCGATCTCTGGCTCGGCATGGCGCTGCGCACGGCCACGCTCTTTGCC
>JALHON010000171.1 GCA_022842985.1 Acidobacteriota bacterium
CGGTGGCCGCGGGTTCGCGCGTGGGGGCCTCGCCCGCGGCCCACGCCGTCAGCACCGGCAGCACCCGGGCGAGGGTGTCGCGCAGCGTGTCGATGCGCCCCTGGCCCACGCGCGCCGCGAGCGCCGCTTCGTAGAACGCCAGCACGCCGCGGCCGTGATCGAAGGCGGCGAGCCCGGCGGCCGTGAGCCGCACGAGGCGGGCCCGGCCGTCCTGTGGATCCGGCACCATCTCGACGAAGCCGCGCGATTCGAGGTCGCCGAGCGCCTGTCCCACCGCCTGTTTGCTCACATCGACACGACGGGCGAGCACGGTGGGCCGGATGCCGCTGGTGCTCAGGTGGGGCAGCAGGCGCACGAGCGCCGGCGTGAGCACGCGCGCGCCGGCCTCCCGGTTGACCTCGGCCTGCGCCACGTCGTCGAGCAGGCGGGCACACTCGAAGAGCAGCGGACCCAGGCCCGGGGTTGGCGGTCGGCGTGTGGGCATCGTGGTGCGGGCATGGTCGCCTACAGTCCGGCTGTCGTCAAGCGGGCTTGACCAGATATCGTCAAGTCTGCTTGACTACACACATGCAGACGCCGCCCTGGCTCGACCGTGCCGCCTGGCCGTATGCGCCACGAATTCACGCGCACGACGGCGCCCGCCTCCACTACGTCGATGAAGGCGCCGGACCGCCGGTGGTGCTGGTGCACGGCACGCCGACCTGGGCCTTCGAGTGGCGGCACGTCATTGCCGGGCTGCGCGGCGAGGCCCGCCTCATCGCCCCCGACCATCTCGGCTTCGGGCTGTCGGAGCGCCCGGCGGGTGCCGGCTACCGGCCCGAAGACCACGCCGTGCGCTTCCGCGCCTTCATGGACGCCGTCCTGCCGGCCGGGCCGATCACCCTCGTCGTCCACGACTTCGGCGGGCCGATCGCGCTCGACTGGGCGCTCGACCATCCCGAACGCCTCGCACGTCTCGTTGTCGTGAACTCGTGGATGTGGGCGTTCGACGACGATCCGTCGATGACGCGCAAGGCGCGCTTCGCCGGAAGTGCCTTCGGCCGCTGGATGTACCGGCGGCTGAACGCCTCCCAGCGCCTGATCATGCCGTCGGCCTACGGCGATCGGCGCCGCCTCACGCCGGCGATCCACCGTCAGTACCTCGAGGTGTTCCCGGATGCCGACTCGCGCGAGCGCGTACTCTTCGCGCTGGCGCAGTCGCTGCTCGGCTCGCGTGTCTTCTTCGATGGCCTCTGGCAGCGGCGGGCGCGTCTGGCCGGTGTGGACGTGCATCTCGTGTGGGGCACCCGCGACTCGGCGTTTCCGCCGGCGATGCTGGCGCGCTGGGAACAGGCCGTGCCGCACGCCCGCACCACACGCGTCGACGACGCGGGGCACTGGCCGCACGAAGAAGCGCCCGAAGCCGTGCTTCAGGCGCTGCGCCGCGCCCTGGCCGCGCCGACCCGCGTGCTATAACGCTACGCATCATGCGTAGACGCTCGTCGTGGCTCTTCCTGCCCGTGCTGGCGTCTGCGGCCGGCACGCCGGCCGCGCACATCTTCAACGCCGTGCTGAACGTGCCCGTGAAGTAGTCATGGCCAGCGGACTGACTCGACTCGTCATCGGCGCCGACCCCCGGCGCACGCTGCTGCGGATCGGCGTGCTCATCGTGGCGGCCTGGCTGCTCATCACCTACGGCATCCTGTCAGTGCGCGGGCAGGGGCCGAGCATGCTGCCGACGGTGAAGGACGGCCAGCTCATGATCGTCGATACCGTGTCGTACCGGCTGCGCCGGCCACGCCGTGGCGAACTGGCGGCCGTGCGCTGGGAAGACGATCGAGCCGTGCTCATCAAGCGGATTCTCGCCGGCCCCGGTGACACGGTCGCGATGACCGACGGCATCGTCGTCGTGAACGACGTCGAACTTGCCGAGCCGTACGTGCAGCACCGCGCCCCGTGGAACATGGGCGCGACGACGCTGTCACCGGATCAGTTCTTCGTCGTGGGCGACAACCGCGGCATGCCGATGGAGCTCCACACATTCGGCACCGTCGAACGGGCCGACCTCATCGGTCCCGTGTTCTGGATCGTGGGCAACTAGCCGATCCGCTTTCGCCCGACGAACACGTCGCGGCCCCACTCGTCGATACGGCCGGTGGCGTCGATACCGGCGTCGTCGAGCCATCTGAGCCACGAGGCGCGCGGAAAGATCCCGTTCGTGTGCACTTCGTGCGTGGCGTCGATGGTGCCGTCGGCGCGGCGCAGCACGAACGCGTACACCGTCTCGAACGTGTCGTCGCTCGGATCCGGGTCCCACGACCACTCGATGTAGCGCAGGCCGCGGCCGTCTGCCGCGTCGTGTCCGCCGGTGTGCGTATCGGGTTCGAGCGTTTCGGCGACGCTGTCGGGAATCACCATCACGCCGCCGCCAGGGCGGCAGTGGCGCGCCGCGTTCGCAAGCGCCGCCTGCACGTCGGCCGGTGTCGTGCAGTACATGATCGCGTCGTGGATGAGCACCAGGTCGAACGTGCGACCCAGGTCCAGCGTACGCATGTCGCCCACGAGGTGTTCGCACTCCGGATTCACCGTGCGGCTCACCGCCACCATCTCCGGTGACAGGTCCGACAGCGTCAGCGTGAAGTGCCGCTTGAGGTGCCACGCCAGGCTGCCGCCGCCGGCGCCCAGTTCGAGCAGCGTTTTCGGCGGCGCGTCGGGCGCGGCGAGCAGATCGGGCAGCAGGTCCGCGGCTTCCTCCTCGTACTCGGCCGCGGGGGAGAGCAGCGGCCACCATTCGGCGAGGTCGGCATACATGCGGAACGAGGCCACGCCCGCGATTCTGTCACGCCTGCGTCCCGGCGTATCATGCGGTCGCCCCCTCAGGGAGTATCTGCATGCGAAGCCCGCGTTGCTGTCGCCCTCGAGGTGTCGCGCTGGGGCTGGCACTGGCCGTGGCGGGGGCGGGCTGTGCCGCCGCGCCCACCGCGCCTACGGGCAGTGCGGCCGTGCTCCTGGCGCCGGAGTTGCTCGACCCGCGCCAGCAACTGGCGGCGGCGCAACAGCGCTGGGCAGCGCGCGGACCCGGCAACTACGACTTCACGCTGGCGGTGTCGTGCTTCTGCTTCTTCAGCGGGCCGAATACCGTGCGCTTCGAAGTACGCAACGGAGTCAGCACCGCGCCAGAGGCCACGGCGCAGACGACCGAACGGTTCCGGTCGCTGTCCACCATCGACCTCGTCTTCGTCGACATCCAGCGCGCGCTCGATCGGGCGCCCGACTACTTCACCGCGGACTACGACAGGGACACGGGCTACCCGCTCCGGTACTCCGTGGACTACCGGCGCAACACGGCAGACGACGAAGGTGGTTTGTCCATTCGTGAATTCGTCGCCCGGTAGCGCAGCCCCGTCGAGGGCGCGTGTGGCGCATCGCCTCGCGTATCATGCCTGCCGGCGTCCACGGAGAACCCACATGATGTCTGCCGCCCGTTTGAAGCTGCTGCCGTTCGCTGCCGGAGCGCTCGCGCTCGTGACCGGAGCCGTCTCCGCCCACGCCCATTTCAAGATGCTCGAGCCGGCGGGCTGGATCGTGGAGAGTGAACGTGGCGATCCGCAGAAGTCGGCGCCATGCGGCGCCGATCCGAAGATGACGCTGAGCGGCGTGGTCAACAAGGCCGTGGGCGGGTCGAAGCTGCATCTGAAGGTGGTCGAGACGATCTACCATCCGGGGCACTACCGCGTGGCGCTCGCCGTGAACTCGCGCGATGAACTGCCGCCGGATCCGCAGACGTTCGAACGCACGACCGAGAAGGGCCCGCGCTCGGTGTGGGGCGTGATTCAGAGCCCGCCGCAGCTGCCCGTGCTGGCGGACGGTCTCTTCCCGCACTACACGCGGCCGGCGAGTCCGCAGACGTTCGAGGCCGACGTCCAGCTGCCGAACATCACCTGCGAGAAGTGCACGCTGCAGGTCATCCAGTTCATGGCCGATCACGCCTACAACCAGCCGGGCGGCTACTCGTACCATCACTGCGCCGACATCGCCATCACGGCCGATCCGTCCAAGCCGCTCGACAAGGGCTGGCCGGCGCCGGTCACCACGGCCGCGCGTCAGTAGGCGCGCTCAGGCGCTCGCAAGGCGCGTGGCCACAGCCGCCACCGCCCGCGCGTAACGCGCGACACGGTCGGCCGTCACCGCCGCCGGGTAGCGGTCGTCCTGATGATGGAACAAGGCATTCCCCTGTCCGATGAGCGACACGTAGCGGGCGCCGCCGACGTGGAGGTTGCGCGCTTCGCCGGCCGGCACGCGGCCGCGCGGCAGGTGGCCCGCAATGGCGGCCCCGGCATCGCTCAACGCGCCGCTCATGATGACGTCGAGTCCGTCGTCCGCGGCCTGCACCAGGGCGCCCGCCGCCGTGGCGCCACCCGCCCCGATGTTGGCGCCCAGGTGAATGCAGGCGTGGGCGGTGCGCAGCAGCGTGTCGTGCTCGTGCAGGAACGCCTCGAGGCCGAGATGCCCGAGTTCGTGGCCGCTCGAGGCCACGAACAGCGTCCGCCGTGCCGGCCGCGCACCCGCCAGCGCACGCATCGCCTCCAGCCAGCAGACGAGACCGCCGCCGCGTTCGGCCGCGCATGTCCACCAGCCGCTGCGCGGCGTGATGACGAGCAGCGGCGCGAGCGACGCGTCCCGGCCCGGCACCTCGGCCTCGACGTTCACCGCGGTGGTGTGCGTGCGCGTCGTGCGGCAGACGACCCGCGCCGTGGCGCCGGACCGCGCCGCCGTGTCGAGCACGCCGCGTGCGTCACTGCTGACCTGCAGCACGGGGCAGCCGTAGGGGGCCGTGAAGGCCCGGGCGTTCGACGGCACCAGTCCCGGCACGCTGGTGCTGGTGACGACGACGATGGCCGCGGCCCGGCCCGCGCGGCGAGCCTCGGCCAGATACTCCCCCTCGGTGCCGATGGCCGCGCGGTCGGCGATCGCCACCTGCACGCCCTCGGGACCAAGTGGCCCCGACACGCCGGTTGCATCGGTGACACCGCCATCGAAGAACGGCAGGCCCTCGATCCGTTGCCCTCCGATCTCGACGTACGCCTCGAGCACGTCCAGCCTGGCGAACGAGAAGGGCACGAGCCGCGCCGTGCCGCCGGCGCGGGCCGCCTCGCGGTGCAGCCAGTCGCCGGAGGCGCGATCGACGTCGGTGCCAGTACGGTGGTGACCCTGTGCGTCGAACGCGCGCAGCAGGTCGTGAGCACGGCCGTCGACGTCGTCGGCCGGCTGGGCCACTGCGTCACGGGCACGCCACGGGCGCGTGGCGCCCATGAGCGTGCCCGCACCGAGCAGGCGCAGCAGGCGTCGCCTAGGAAAGCGCATCGACATGCGCGTAGTGTAGGCGGCCCGGTTTCGGTTTCGTAAGGGGTCTGACCCCGAGGTCAGGCGATCGTCAGCGCGAGGATGTGGTCGGTCTGGCGATCCGGGCCCACCCAGAAGTCGGCCTCGCGAACGCGAGCAGCGTCACGTCCCCGACGGCCGCGGCGTCGTCCTGCGTCGCGCGGCGGATGGTGACGCGCTCACTCACGCGGTGCCGCCTTCGGTGATGTGCCGGTCATGCGTTCGTTGGCGCCCGCCATGCGTGCGGCCTCGGCGATGCGGCGGGCCCGCGTCTCCGGGCGTTTCGCCTGCCGCACCCATTCGAGCACGCCCTTCTTCGCCGTGGCCGGGAACGCGTCGAAGTTCGCGCGCGCCTTCGGCGTGGCGGCGAGCGCCGCCGCGAGGTCGTCAGGCACGTCGAGCCGGTCGGTGGCGTCGAGTGCCGTCCACGAGCCGTTCGCCTTTGCCGCATCCACCTTCGCCTGACCGGCCGGATGCATGAGGCCGGCGGCAATGACGCGCGCCACGCGCAGCTTGTTCGGCGCGGACCACACCGACTTCGGCTTGCGCGGCGACAGCCACAACATCGAGCGCTCGTCGTCGAGCGCCCGCGCCTGGCCGTCGATCCAGCCGAAGCACAACGCCTCCTCCACCATGTCGTCGTAAGTGAAGCGCTGCTTGCCGCTCGACTTCTTGAAGTAGACGAACCACACGCCCTTGTCGCGCGTGTGATGACGTTCGAGCCAGCGCCGCCAGGCCGCGCGTGTGGCCGGCTGGATGGCGTGCTCGGGCAGGGCCCCGGCCATCGTTACTGTCGCGGCTGGGCCGTGACCGGCGCGGCCGGCTTCGTCCACTCGTTGGCCCAGTTCAGCATCTCCGCCACGGTGTGCAGCACCGACTCGCGCGCGGCGTAGCCGTGCGCTTCGTGCGGCAGCGTCACGTAGCGCACCGTGGCGCCGTGGCCCTTGAGCGCCACGTAGAAACGCTCCGACTGGATCGGGAACGTGCCGCTGTTGTCGTCGGCTTCGCCGTGAATCAGCAGCACCGGCTCCTTGATGAGGTGCGCGTGGTTGAACGGCGACATGCGGCTGTAGATCTCCGGCACCTCCCAGAACGTGCGCTGTTCGTTCTGGAAGCCGAAGGGCGTGAGCGTGCGGTTGTAGGCGCCGCTGCGCGCGATGCCGGCGCGGAAGAGATCCGAGTGCGCGAGCAGGTTCGCCGTCATGAAGCCGCCGTAGCTGTGGCCGCCGGCCACGAGACGGTTCGGATCGGCGACGCCCATCGCCACCACCTTGTCCACCGCGGCCTTCGCGCTCGCCACGAGCTGCTCGACGTAGGTGTTGTTGGCCGTTTCACCGGGGCCGACGATCGGCATCGACGGGTCGTCGAGAATCGCGTAGCCCTGCGTGAGCAGCAGCAGGTGCGAGGCCCCGCTCACGCCGGTGAAGCGCTGCGCCGAGCCGCTCACCTGCCCGGCGGCGTTCGGATCGACGAACTCGCGCGGATACGCCCAGAAGATCATCGGCAGGCGGCCCTTCTCGGGCGTCCAGCCGGCCGGCGTGTAGAGCGTGGCCGAAAGCTGCACGCCGTCGGCGCGCGAGTAGGTGATGAGCTGCTTCTGCGCGCCCGAGATGCCGGGCGCAGGATCGACCGACGTCGTCAGCGTCACGCGGCGGCCGTCGGTGGTCGAACGCACGAGCGTCGCCGGCGGCGTGTTCTTCGTCTCGAACCGCGTGAGCACCCGCGAGCCGTCGTCGGCGAGCAGACCCACGATGGGCTCGTAGCCTTCGGTCATCTGGTACTTGCGCGCCGCCTTGAGCGTCGTGAGGTCGAGCGCGTCCAGGAACGGTTTGTCGCCCTGGGGCGAGGCACCGGTGCCGGCGAGATAGATCGTCGAACCGGTCTGCGGAATCACGTCGAGCCCCGATGCGCCTTCGCGGCGGATGGGCGTGCCGGGATGGCTGTAGTTGTCTTCGGCGCTGCGGTCCCAGAGCTTGCGCGGCGCGGCCCCGCCGCCGTCGAGCACCCACGTGCGCGTGCGGCGCGTCGTGCGGTCGTTCTCGGTGAGCAGGCCGACGCCCTTGTCCGTCCACTGCAAGCTGCCGAAGCGGTGTTCCGTGCGCGCGAGCTCGGCCGGCGTGCCACTGAAGGGCGCGGCGAGCGTGACCACCTTGTCGCGATGGGGCGCCGCCGTCTTCGGATTGCCGCCGTCGAGCGCTTCGGCCCAGGTGAGCGTGGCCGGCGCGGTGGGCTGCCAGCGCACGGCGCGCGGACCGGTGGGCACGCCGCTGTTCGGGATGTTGTCGGCCACCGGCAGCGTGGCGATCGTCTTCGTCACGGCGCCGTTGCGATCCCACACCGCGATCGTCTTCGCGAAGTCGTCCCAGGGGACGAGCCGCGAGAAGGGCGGCGTGAGGGTCGTGACGAGCACGTGCTGGCCGTCGGGCGAAGGCTGCGCCTGCGTGTGGAGCCCGGGACGCCCGAGCGGCGTGCGCGCGAGCGTGGCGGCGTTCACGAGCACGAGCTGACTCGTGCCGTGGTACGTGAACTGGCGCTCGTCGTGCGCGGAGGTCAGCAGGTCCTGGTACGTGCGCACCGGCGCGACACCGCCGCGATGTTCCTGCACGTTGGGTCCGGTGGGCGCTGCCGGCGCGACCGGCGCCGCGCCGCGTCCGGCCGGCACCGTGCTGCACAGCAGCTGCGCGCCCGTGCCCACCCACGTGCAGCCGGCGCCGAACACCCCGTTCACGGCGAGGCCGTCCACCGCCTGCGCGCGGCCGGTGGCCGTCGTGCCGAGCCACAACTGGATGGCCGTGTCGGCGCTGTGCGTGAAGGCGAAGCGCTGGCCATCCGCGGAGAAGCCGATCCAGGTGAGGGCCGGCGACGCGGGCAGGGTCACCGTGCGCGCGGTGCCGTCGGCGACGGTCTTGAGCGTGAGCGCGCGGGCCGTGCGGGCGCGGTGGCGGCCGTTGTTCTTCGGGTCGATGCGCAGGCCGGCGAGCCGCAGCATCGGCCGCGCCAGGTCGGCAATCGACGGCATCGGCGCGCGATCGAGCACGGCCACGACGTCGCGCGCGGGGCTCAGGTAGACATCCGGCGGGGGCGGCGCGTCGAGCGCATCGACGATCGCCTTCGGCGGCAGCAGGTAGCGCGGTTCGTGCGGCGCCTGCGCGCCAGCCAGCGAGGGTACGAGCCACAGGGCGACGGCCACGGACGCAAGCACGGATCGGCGCATGGGGCGCTCCTTCGGGGGCATTGTAACGGGGTCTGTCACCACCACCATATGTAACGGGGTCTGTCACCGTCTACAGACGGTGACCGTGACAGACCCCGCTACACACGGAAGGTCACGGCGTCACCGGCTGGTCGCGCCACACCACCCGGTCGCGGCCGCCGCGTTTGCCGACGTAGAGCCGGTTGTCGGCCAGGCGCAGCAGGTCCTCGGCGGTGCGCACGTCGGCGTCCTCGAGGAACGTCGCGATCCCGACCGTGGCGGTGATGTGCACGGTGCCGCTCGGCAGCGCCACCTGGGCGCGGTCGCGCAGCCGGCGGCGGAAGCGTTCGGCGAAGGCCGCGGCACTGGCCGCGTCGGCGCTCGAGAGGATCACGACGAACTCGTCGCCGCCGTAGCGGCACACCGTGTCGGCGGCCCGCGCGTGTTCGGCGAGCAGCTCGGCGACGAGCTTCAGCACGCGGTCGCCCACGAGGTGGCTGTGCGTGTCGTTGATTTCCTTGAAGTGGTCGGTATCGACGAGCAGCACGCTCAACGGATGCTGGTAGCGCTCGGCCTGCGCCACCGCACGCGGCAGGGCCTCGTCGAAGTAGCCGCGGTTGTAGAGGCCGGTGAGGGCGTCGCGTGTCATCCGCGTGCGCGCCTGTTCGTAGAGCTGCCGGTAGGTGAGTTTCTGGAAGACGTCGGCCACGTCGCCGGTGCCCACCGTGGCGGTGGCCGGTTCGAAGTAGCGCAGATAGAGCGCCAGCGCCGCGGCATAGAGCAGGGCCGCCGTCGACTTCCCGACGAGCCCCGACAGCATCACGCGCGGCAGCTCGGGATTGCCCCACTGCACCGACAGCGTGAAGAGGAAGTTGTCGACGGCCACGATGGCCAGCAGCGCGAGTGCCGCGCGGCCGAACGTGAACCAGACGTAGCGGCTCACGAACTCGTAGACGAGGATGATGCCGATGACGTCGAGCGGCAGCAGCACCGTGCCCACGAGCGCCACCCAGGCGCTGTTCTGCAGGCTGCCGGTCGTGACCCCCACCGGCACCTCGCTGCCGGGGATCTGCACGTGCTGGCTGATGAGCATCGAGACGAGCGACAGGCCGGCGTTGGCCAGCACGAGCCCGTAGACGAGCTTGCGCGCTTCGCGCGTGTCTTCCTTGATGTAGACGAGCAGCACGGCGAGCAGCGTCGCCGTGAACATCACCATCGAGGCCGGATACACCTCCCAGCCCGGCGCCACTTCCACGCGCAGGCTGAGCGACGCCTCGAGGTACTGGAAGCCCCCGATCACGATGTACAGCGGCGAGAGGCCGAGCACCGTGCGGCTCCGGAAGAGCCCGAGCACGAGGGCGGCCATCACGATCGCCTCGGCACCGAGCAGGCCTAACTGGATCGGGTACATGCGGAGTCCGCGACGAGGGGGTGCCGCAGACTACCACGCGGGATGGCGACCCGCGGGCCGCGGCCGGCCCGGCGTTACGGTGTGAGTGTCAGCGTGTGCAGCGTCGCGCCGGGCAGGAGCGGCAGCGGCGTGCCGCGCACCCACGCGTGCTGCTGATCGCCGTAGTGCGGCGACAGCGGGTGCCCGCTCTGGCCGCCCGGCATGTGCAGGATCGCGGTGGCTTCGTGGCCCGGCGACGCCACGAAACGTTCCGACGCACCCGACCGCGGCGAAACGACGCGCGGCGTGTAGACGTCGCCGGCGAGCGGCTCCCGCGGCATGTTGAGCCAGCGGGCCAGCTGCGGCACGGCGCTCGCAAGCGGATGCGCGACATCGGCGGTGTTCGCCTCGCCCCACGTGCGTTCGGCCAGGGCGCCGGTGGCGGCCAGCGGCTGCAGCGTGCGGTCGACGGCGGCCAGCAGGAAGGCGTCCCACGACGCATACGCCGGATCGAGCAGGTGCGCGGGGCGTTCGTGCACGAGCCGCCA
>JALHON010000172.1 GCA_022842985.1 Acidobacteriota bacterium
CGCCATCTGCAGCGCCGGCCCGAGCGCGAGCAGTCCGCGCCGCCAGGCCACGACGCTGCCCGTGGCGGCGGCCACGGCCACGACCGGCAGGCTGAGGGCGATCGCGTGCCGGGTGTCGAGCCCGAGCAGCGCGCGCACCAGCGGCACCGTCAGCACCGTGCCACCGCCGCCGAGCAGCCCTAGCGTGGCGCCGATGAGCAGCGCCCCTCCGAGTACGACCAGCACGGTCATCGGCGGCTCTCGGCGTGGCGACGTTGATATATCACTGTTGAGTAATGTATCGCCCGCGGGCGTGCTGCGTCAATCACGTGCGCCGCATGCCCCGCTGGCGCCTGCGCCGTACGCAGCACGGCCCGGCGGATAGTGTCCGCCGGGCCGTGTGTGGTCACGTGTGCGCCGGCCGTGCGGCCGGGCGTCCGCGTGTCAGCAGGACACGCAGCGGTGGCTGTTCTTCGAACCCAGCTTCTCGAGCAGGGCGACGGTGGCGGGGAAGGGCGAGACGCGCTGCACCGGGCCGTTGGCCATGTCGGCCGTGGTCTGGCCGTTGCGCGCCACGACCGTGACATCCGCGCCCTTGCTGACCAGATAGAGGATCACCTCGTTGTCGCCGCGCGCGGCGGCGTGGTGCAGCGGGGTGTAGCCGTCGTTGTCGCGGGCGTTCACGTCGAGGCCCTGCTCTTCCACGAGGAACTTCACTGCCGCCAGCCAGCTGTCGGGGGCGTGACGGTGCGCGTTGCCGGCGAAACCTTCGCCGTACTCGACACCAGCCGCCGCGTGCAGCGCCGAGGCGCCGGGGCCGCCGTAGGGAATCGGCGCGAGCTTCGGCACTTCGATCGCCGCCATCGTGCGGTTCGAGCCATCGGAGCCGGGGCCGCCGCCCTCCGGGCCACGACGTACCGCCTGGCGCGGGGCCATCGACGGGATGTGGGCGTCGGCGCCGTGCTTGACGAGCAGGCGCATGGCTTCGACGTCCGTCGAGTAGGCCGCGCGCCAGAAGGCCGTGGACCCGGACGTATCGGCGAGGCCGCAGTTCCGGTTGCCGCAGCCGCTGTAGACCATGTACCAGGGGTGCTGCTTGAGGCGCGCGTTCGGGTCGGCGCCCTTCTCGAGCAGCTTCGCCATCACGTCGAGGTAGGTGGCCTTCTGCAGCTCCATCTCCTGCGGCTGCGGGAAGCGCGTGCGAGGCTGCCACTGCGTGTTGACGGCCGACCAGAGCGGCGTCGCGCCGTTCACGCGGGCCGCCAGGTTCGGGTCGGCGCCGCGCTCGAGGAGCAGCATCGCCATGTCGAACTGGCCGTTGATCGTGGCCATGAGCAGCGGGCTCGTGCCATCGCCGCCGCTCACCGCGTTGACGTTGGCGCCGCCGTCGATGAGCGCGCGCGCTGCCGCCAGATGGCCCTGGCGCGCCGCGTGCAGCAGCGCCGTCAGGCCGCCCTTGCTCGAGAGGCCGGGCGTTTCCTCGAAGAACTGCTGCTGGCCGCCCTGGCCCTGGCCGCCGGCCGCGCCAGCCGCCGCGGGGGCCCCCGCCGCCGGCTTCTCGGGCTCGGGCAACTTGCCCGACGCGTAGAGTTCACGGCTGGCCTGCACTGCCGCCTGGAGCTGGTTGGGCGACGGCTTGCCGTTCTTGCCGGCCGTGCCTTCGAGCACCTTCGCGAAGCGCTGGTTCGACGCGCGATCGAGCGGGATGTGCTTCTGCAGGTCCACCGACTTGCTCGTGGCGTTGGCGTCGGCGCCGCGCGCGAGCAGCACCTTGATGGCTTCCACGCGGTTGAGCGAGGCCGCGAAGATGAGCGGCGTCTGTTCCCACTCCGCTTCCTTCGCGTTGATGTCGGCCCTGGCGTCGAGCAGCGCCGTGACCACCGCCGGGTCGCCGGCCGCCGCCGCGAGGTGGAGCGGCGTCGCGCCGCTCACCGACGTCTTCGCGTCCACTTTCGCGCCGGCCTTGAGCAGGGCCTTCACGGCCGCGGCGCTGCCGGCGCGGCTCGCCAGGTGGAGCGGCGTGTACTGGCCGATGCGCGTCACCGCGCCGGGGTTGGCGCCGGCGTAGACGAGCAGTTCGGTCAGTTCGGCGTCGCCCTTGTCGGCGGCCCAGTGCAGCGCGCTCATGCCGTCGCCCTGCGCCGCGTTGACGTCGGCGCCCTGCTGGATGAGCGTGCGGACCGCCTCGCGGTTGCCCTTCATCGCGGCATCGGCGATCGGCGAGGAAGACGGCGCCGCGCCGACGACGATCGTCAGCGCGAACACCGCGAGCAGTGGCAGTGCCAGTCGAAGTCGCATCGCGTGGCTCCCGGACCTAGGCGACGGTGATCGCCGACTGCGTGAGCGACAGCTCGCCCGTGCTGTCGCCGAAGCTCTGCATGTCCTCGAGGCCGAGGTGCTTGAGCAGCGTGAGCATGGCGTTGGCCATCGGCGTGCCGTCGGCCGCCTTGATGTGCGTGTTGCCGGCCAGCATGCCGTTGCCCTTGCCGAGCAGGATGAGCGGGCAGCGGCGGTGGTTGTGCACGTTGGCGTCGGCCATCGGCGAGCCCCACAGCACGACCGACTTGTCGAGCAGGCTGGCCTCGCCGTCCATCGTCGTCTTCAGCTTCTCCAGGAAGTAGGGGAGCATGCTGACGCGGTACTTGCAGATCTTGTTGAACTCCATGATCCGGTCTTCGCGGTTGCCGTGGTGCGAGGCCGGGTGGAACGGCTGGTCGGAACCGCTTTCCGGGAACACCCGGTTCTGCGAGTCGCGGCCGGTCTTGAACGAGATGATGCGGGTCATGTCGGCCTGGAGCGCCAGCACCTGCAGGTCGAACAGCAGCTTCATGTGTTCGCTGAAGGAGTCGGGCACGCCGGCCGGGGCGCCCGGCAGTTCGCGCGCCTCACCGCTCGTGTTGCGGGCCTCGATGGCCTGGATGCGGCGCTCGATCTCGCGCACGTGGTCGAGGTACTTGTCGAGGCGGTTGCGGTCGCCGGCGCCGAGTTCGTTGCGCACGTCGGTCACCTGGCCGGCGATCCAGTCGAGGATGCTGCGGCGCGACTGGCGGCGCTCGGCGCGGTCTTCCTTCGAGCTGCCCGAGCCGAACAGCATGTCGAAGGCCACGCGCGGGTCGCGGATCATCGGCAGCGGGTCGTTCGGCGACGCCCAGCTGATCGAGTCGGTGTAGGCGCACGAGTAGTTGTAGGTGCAGCCGCCGGCCTGGTCGAGGTTCTCGATGCAGAACTGCATCGAGGGCAGCGGCGTGGACTGCCCGAACTTCTGGGCGTAGAGCTGGTCCATCGAGGTGCCGCACCAGATGTCGGAGCCCTGCGTCTGCTTCGGGTGCGACTGGGTGAGGAACACCGCGCTCGAGCGGAAGTGGTCGCCGCCGATTTCCGGCAGCGAGAAGGCTTCCGCCATCCGCACGTCGGTGTTGCTGATGATCGTCAGGTGGTCACGATACGGCTCGAGGGACTTGAGCGCGTTCTCGTTCGTGAGCTGGAAGTCGCGGCCGGTCGTGGCCGGAGCGTAGAGCAGCTGCTTGGCGCCCCAGTCGTTGCAGCCCGCGAGCCCGTGCACTTCCTCGATGCAGACGAGGCGGGTGCGTTCCGGCGTCTTGGCCATCGCGCGTCCGGCCGGGACCATGGCTTCGAGGAACGGCAGGGCAACCGTGGCTCCCGCGCCGCGGAGGAAGGTGCGGCGGGGCAGCTGCTTTCCGGTGATGAACGACATCGCGAATCTCCTCAGTCTCTGGTGGGGTTGACCGAACTATCGCTGCTTGCTGGCGTCCTGCGCGGCCTCGGTGGTCGTCGGGGCCGGCTCCACGCGCTTCTTCTGGAAGGCGTCGCTCTTGATGACGCCGAGGATGAACGACGACATGCGGAAGCCGTCGGCGGTGGCCTTCTTCGCAATCGCCCGCACGGTCGGCTGGTCGAACGTCTCGACGCGGCGGCCCAGGGCGTAGGCCATGAGGTTCTCGGTGAAGTTGCGGACGAGCGGCTCGGGACGCTTGAGCAGCGCCGCCGAGAGCTGGTCGAGGTTGTTGATGGGCGAGCCGTCGTAGTAGTCGCCGCGGGTGTCGAGCGGCATGCCGTTCTCGCGTTCGCGCCAGCGGCCGGTGACATCGAAGCTGTCGAGCGACAGGCCGATCGGATCCATGAAGCGGTGGCAGGCGTTGCACGTCGGGTTGGCGCGGTGCGCTTCCATGCGCTCGCGCGTCGTCAGCATCTTGCCGTCCTTGGCGCTGGCCGACTCGTCGAGCGTGGGCACGTTGGGCGGCGGCGCCGGCGGCGGCGTGCCGAGGAGCACTTCCATGACCCACTTGCCGCGCAGCACCGGCGACGTGCGGTTGGCGAGCGAGGTCTGCACGAGCACGGCGCCCTGGCCGAGGATGCCGCGGCGCGTCGCATCCGGGTAGGTGACGCGGCGGAACTGCGAGCCGGCGACGTTCGGAATGCCGTAGTGCCGCGCCAGGCGCTCGTTCACGAACGTGTAGTCGGCGGTGTAGAACTCCATGAAGCTGCGGTCGCGCTTCACGAGGTCGTTGAAGAACAGCTCGGTCTCGCGCTTCATCGCCGCCGCGACGTTCTCGTCGAAGTTGGGGAAGAAGTTCGGGTCCGGCTTCACCTTGTCGAGGTCCTGCAGGCGCAGCCACTGCGCCGCGAAGCGCGTGCCGAGCGCTTCGGCGCGCGGGTCGGCCAGCAGACGCTGGGCCTGCTTCTCGATCATGCCGGGCGCCGTGAGCCGGCCCGACCTGGCCAGGTCGATGAGTTCCTGATCGGGCGGCGCGCCCCAGAGGAAGAACGACAGCCGCGAGGCGAGGTCGAGGTCGGCGACCTTCGCCGTGGTCTGGGCCGCGGCCGGACGCTCACGCTCCATGCGGAAGACGAAGTGCGGGCTGGCGAGCAGCGCTTCGAGGGCGGTGCGCACGCCGGCTTCGAAGCCGCCGCTGCGCGCGCCCTTCTCGAAGAACGGCATGAGGCTCTCGACTTCGTTCGTGGTCATCGGCCGGCGGTAGGCCTCGGTGCCGAGGCGGGTGATGATCGAGCGCGCGCAGGTGCGCTCCTGCGACGCCGCCGTGGGCCGGCAGGTGAAGATGCGCTGGCGGCTCGGCGTGTCGGAGACGCCGGTGGCGTTGTAGGGCCCGGCGACGACGAGGTCGCGCAGGTGCGGCAGCGTGGTGATGCCGGCGCCGCCCGACCCGCCGCCCGCGTACGACCAGTCGTGCGGGCGGATGAGGTCTTCGTAGGGGCCGTCGCTGCGGCGCACGAACGCCGCCGAGATCCGGCGTTCCCCGGCGCGGACCACGATGGGCTCGGTACGCAGCGCCATGCCGCCGCGGCCGTCGGCGGCCGCCTGCGGTCCGTTCTCGAACTTGACGAGCGCCACGCGCTCGCCGTCGATCGAGACGTCGAGATCCTCGTAGCGGGCGTTTTCGCCCGAGATGACGAGCAGCTCGAACTCGTACTCGGCGTCGGCCGGGAACACGTGGTTCACGACGAGGCCGCCGCGCGTGCCGTAGGGCGCGCCTTCGACATGGTCCCAGGGGTGCTGCGAGACGTAGCTCGGGTTCGTGTAGACCGTGTCGACCCGCGCCGCCTGCTTGTCGCCCACGGCCATGCGGCTGATGTCGGCGGCGGCGTTCAGGTACGCCTCGAGCAGCGTGGGCGAGAGCGACTGCTCGTCGGCGATGTTGTCGAAGTTGGCGCTCTTCTGGTCGAGCGGCAGCCAGTTGCCGGCGTTGACATCCAGGCCGAGCAGTTCCTTGATGGCGCGCTCGTACTCGGGACGGTTCAGGCGCTGGAAGGTGCGGCGGCCCGGGTTCGGGTTGTTGGCCGCGTGTTCGTCCATCCGCGACTCGAGCGCACCGGTGAGCGCGGTGAGCGTGGCGGCGTCGGGCTTGCGGGCGCCCGGCGGCGGCATGAGGCCGGCGCTCATCTTGCGGATCATCTTCTCGACCGTCTCCGCCTGGTCGGCCGCCTTCATCGCGTCGAAGCCGGCGAGCGAGAGCCCGCCCGCCTTGGCCCGGTCGTTGTGGCAGCCGGCGCAGTACTGCCCGACGAGCTCGCTCTGCTGACGGGCCGAGAGCGCGGGCGAGAGGCTGTGCGAGGGGGCCGGCGTGGCGGCGGGCGAACGGCGGGGGGCGGGCGTCGGCGCGGGCGCCGAGACCTGGCGGGTGGACGTCGGCGTCTGGGCCTGTTGCGCGGTACCGGTCGCGACGAGCGCGACCCCAACCACGGCAGTGCCGAGAACGCTCACTACGAGACGCGTCATGCGATCGACTCCCGAACCTTGACTGCCCGGCGCGGAGCGCGTGGCAGGGAGACCCGAACGGTGCTGGAAGATTCCGAAAAAATATACATCGGATTCGCCCCGATTTGCCCGGATTTCACGCGAAAAATCGGCCCACGGATGCCATCAGTTGTCTTGGTTTGTCACGCCCGCGGCGGCACCCGGACGGCCCGCGCCGCAGGGTCGCGGACGACGTCGAAGTCGTAGAACCCGGTGTGCAGGCTCCGGGCCTCGCCAAAGGCGCTGATGGCGCTCCGGACGGCCGCCAGGCGGCTCGCCTCCGGGTGGGCTGCCTGATGAGCCAGCACCCGCTCGCACCAGAACCAGGTCAGCGTTTCGTGGTAGCCGCTCATCGGGGTGTTGGCCGTGCCGACCGCGGTGTTGTAGGCCAGAATTCCGGCCTTCATCCGGGCGGCGAGGGCCTCGAGCGGCACGGCCGGCCAGGCCTCCGCGGCGCACACGGCGATGTGCGCGGCGTGCGTCCAGGCGGGCTTCGGCAACGTGCCGGTCCGCCACGCCCCGAGGAAGGCCTCGAGGGCGGCATCGTCGGTCAACTGCTGCAGCAGGTCCTGGGTGCCGGGCACGGCCGCCAAGCCTACCAAAGCCGCGGCGCCCGGCTGCTACAATCCATGGTTTGTCACCGCGGGCCGGGGCCCTGCCGGGCCGGTCCTCCACAGGAGAGTTCGAGATGATTTCCGTCAGCGGCGTGTCGATGCGCTTCGGCAACAAGGTGCTCTTCGACGACGTAACGACGATGTTCCAGCCGGGGCGTCGCTACGGCCTCACCGGACCGAACGGCGCGGGCAAGTCGACCTTCATGAAGCTGCTCACCGGCGAGCAGCCGCCGCAGCGCGGCACCGTCGCGCGTCCGGCCCGGCTCGGCGTGCTGCGGCAGGACCAGTACGCGTTCGACGAGTACCGCGTCATCGACACGGTCATCATGGGCAACGCGCCGCTCTGGGCGGCGCTCCAGGAACGCGACGCGCTCTACGCCAAGGACGCCCTGACCGACGCCGACGGCATGCGTCTCGGGGAGCTCGAGGGCGTCATCGGCGAACACGACGGCTACTCGGCGGAAAGCGACGCGGCGGTGCTGCTCGCGGGGCTCGACATTCCCGACGACGTGCACGAGCGGAAGATGTCGGAACTGCAGGGCGGTCAGAAGGTGCGCGTGCTGCTCGCGCAGGCGCTCTTCGGCCGGCCCGAAGCGCTGCTGCTCGACGAACCGACCAACCACCTCGACCTCGACTCGATTCACTGGCTGGTCGACTTCCTGCAGCGCTACGACGGCACGCTCGTCGTCATCTCGCACGACCGCCACTTCCTGAACGCGGTGTGCACGCACACCGCCGACATCGACTACCAGACCATCATCACCTACACCGGCGGCTACGACGAGATGGTGCTGGCGAAGACGCAGATCCGCGCCCGTCTCGAGTCGCAGAACGAACAGCGCGAGAAGAAGATCGCGCAGCTCCAGGACTTCATCCAGCGCTTCTCGGCCGGCACGCGTTCGAGCCAGGTGCAGTCGCGGCGCAAGGAAGTCGAGCGCCTGCAGACGACCGACCTCGCGCGGTCGAACATCCAGCGCCCCTACATCCGCTTCCAGATGGCGCGTCCGTCGGGCCGCCTGGCGATGGAATGCAGCGGCGTGTCCAAGGCCCACGAGGGCCTGCAGGTGGTGGACGGCTTCGAGGCGGTCGTCAACCGCGGCGAGAAGATCGTGCTCGTCGGACGCAACGGCGTCGGCAAGACCACGCTCATCAAGGCGCTCCTCGCCGACGCGCCGGGCATGACGCCGGCGCCGGCCGACATCGACAGCGGCAGCGTGCGCTGGGGCCACGAAGTGTCGATCGGCTATTTCGCGCAGGACCACACCGGCGCCATCCAGCACGGCCTGACGGCCGTCGAATGGCTGCACCAGTTCGATCCGGATGCCTCCAAGCAGGACATCCACGGCCTGCTCGGCCAGATGCTCTTCAGCGGCGAAGAGGGGTTCAAGCCGACCTCGGCGCTCTCGGGCGGCGAGACCGCGCGGCTGCTCTTCTGCCGCATCATGCTGCAGAAGCCGAACGTGCTCATCCTCGACGAACCGACGAACCACCTCGATCTCGAGTCGATCAACGCCCTGAGCGTGGCGCTGCAGAAGTACGAGGGCACGGTGTTCCTCGTGACCCACGACGAAGACCTGATGGACGCCGTGGCGACGCGCGTCTGGAAGGTGTCGCACGGCCACGTGCAGGACTTCAAGGGCACGCACGAGGAGTTCGAAGCGGCCACGTCGGGCACGTCGAAGTAGCGGCGGCCGCGACATCGGCCATAATGCCGCCCGTGCAGCCCGAGTCCTCCGAGTCCATCAGCCGCGCCGGTTGGCGCATCGTGCTCCTCGCCAGCCTGGGGGGCACGCTCGAGTTCTACGACTTCGTCATCTTCGGCGTCTTCGGCGCCGACCTCGGGCGGGCCATCTTCCCGAGCGACGTGCCGCTCGTGGAACTGCTGTCGTCGTACGGCGTCTTCGCGGCCGGCTACTTCGCCCGGCCGATCGGCGGCATCGTGCTCAGCCACTTCGGCGACCGCTACGGCCGCCGCAACGTGTTCCTGCTGTCGCTCTTCGCGATGTCGGGGGCGACGCTGGCCATGGGGCTCGTGCCGAACTACGCCGCGTGGGGGGTCGCCGCCAGTGCCCTCATGGTGTTCCTGCGGCTGCTGCAGGGCTTCTGCATCGGCGGGGAACTGCCAGGGGCGCTCACCTACGTGGTCGAGACGGCGCCGAAGAAGGCCGCGCTCGTCTGCGGCGTGGTCTTCGCGTGCGTCACCTACGGCGTGGCCGTGGCCACCGGCGTGAGCGTCGGCGTGCGCACGTTCCTGCCGCCCGAACTCGTCCCCGAATACGGCTGGCGCATCGCCTTCATGCTCGGCGGCCTCGGCGGCATCGTGAGTTTCCTGGCGCGCCGCGCGATGGAGGAGTCGCCGGAGTTCGAGAAGATGAAGGCGCTCGCCGCCCGGCAGCCGTTCCGCGAGGTGCTGCAGTCGCACCGCGGCGCGGTGCTCACCGGCATTGCCATCCTGGCGCTCTCGGCCGGGTTCAACGGTCTCTACTTCTCGCACATGCCGGGCTACCTCGGCCGCGTGCTCGGCTACGACGCCCGCCTCGCCGTGGTCGCCGCGACCATCGGCGTCGTCATCCACGCCTCGATGATCGCGGTGGTCGGCTGGCTGGCGCGGTTCGTGGCGCCGCTCAATCTGCTGCGCGGCGGCGCGCTCGGCCTGCTCGTCTTCGGCTACCCGTTCTATACGGCGCTCGCCGCGAAGCCCGAATCCCCGACGCTGCTGCTCGTGGCCATCGGCATCGTGGCCGGCTTCCTGAACGGCACCTACGCGGTGCTGCTGACGGATCTGTTTCCGACGCGCATCCGCTTCAGCGGCGTGGCGCTCGCCTTCAACATCTCGTTCACCCTGTTCAGCGGCACGGCGCCGCTCATCGCCACGTGGCTCATCGGGCGCACCGGCGCGAACGACGCGCCGGCGCTCATCCTGATGGTGTGCGGCGTGATGACGCTCGCAGCCTCGTTCGTCCACCCGAAGTACTCCGGACACGTCCTCGGGCACCAGCTGCCGGCGTCCGGCGGGCGGAGCTAGCGGAGGCGCGGCATGCCGGCGCTGTCGCTGCCGACGCTGCGCCGCTACGCGATTACGCGCAGCCTGTTCGCGCCGCGGCAGCTCGCGCGGGCCCTCGACGGCTTCGGCTTCGTGCAGGCCGACCCGATCCGCGCGCCGGCGCGCGCCCAGGACCTGACGCTGCGCCACCGCGTCACGGGCTACCGGGCCGGTGACCTCGAGCGGCGCTACCCGGGCTCGGCATCGAGGAAGACTTCTTCGTCAACTACGGCTTCCTGACGCGCGACCTGCACGCGCGCCTGCATCCGCGCGGCGGGCTCGGCGCGTGGCCGCGGCCGGGGAAGAAGGTGGCCGAGGCCGTGCTGGCCTTCGTGCGCGAACGCGGCGAGGTGCATCCGCGCGACGTCGACGCGCACTTCGCGCACGGCGCGGTCACGAACTACTGGGGCGGCTCGTCGAGCGCGACGACGCACGTGCTCGATCATCTGCACTACCGCGGCCTGCTGCGCGTGGCCGGGCGTGCCGCCGGCATCCGTCGCTACGCGCCGCGCGACCCGGCGCCGCCGGTCGAAGGGGCGGCGGCGCGCCGGG
>JALHON010000173.1 GCA_022842985.1 Acidobacteriota bacterium
CAGGACGAGCGAGAGGGCGAGCGCGAATCGGCGCATGGTGGGCCCCCTACCCGACGTCGACCTTGCGCGGCCCCTGTCCGGGCAGCTTCGGCACGACGACGGTGAGCACGCCGTCCTTCAGATCCGCGGCGATGCGGTCGGCGTCGATGCCCGAGGGCAGGCGGAACGTGCGCGAAAACTCGCCGTGGCCGCGTTCGACCTGGTGATATTGCTCGCAGGCGACACGGGCGTCGCGGCGGCCGTGCAGCGAGAGGTGCCCGTCGTGCACCTCGACACGCACCTGGGAGCGGGCGACCCCGGGCAGCTCCGCCGTGACGATGTACGCGTCGGCGGTTTCGCACAGGTCCGCGGCCGGCACCCAGCCCTGTGCGGCGGGGGCGGGCAGACGCTCCATTTTCAGCTGGATGGCCAGCAGGTCACGAACCGGATCCCAGCGCGCGAATGCCACGGATCGGATGGTAGCACGGCCCCCGGCCGGGTGTGTCGCGGGGGCCGGAAGCCGGGGGTGGCGTGGTAGCATCGACAGATCGAGGCCACCCTCGACCAGGACCCATGGCAAACACTCTCGCAGCGACGCGCCTCAAGCGGGGCATGATCATCATCCAGAACGGCGACCTCCTCCGGATTCTCGACCTGGAGCACAAGACGCCGGGCAACCTCCGCGGCTTCGTCCGTGTGAAGACGCGCAACCTGCGCAACAACTCGAGCTCCGAGCAGCGCCTGCGGTCGGAAGACGTCGTCGAGCGCGCCGTACTCGACGAAAAGCAGATGCAGTACCTCTACAGTGACGCCGACGGGCATCACTTCATGGACACCGAGACCTACGAGCAGACCCGGCTCTCGGAAGAGGCGATGGGCGACTCGGCCGGCTACCTCAAGCCCGAGATGACGATCAGCGTCGAGTTCTACGGCAGCGAGCCGGTGGGCATCGAGCTGCCGCAGACGGTGGACCTCAAGGTCATCGAGACGGCGCCGGGGATCAAGGGCGCCACCGCCACCAACCAGCTCAAGCCGGCCAAGACCGAGACGGGAATGGTCGTGAACGTGCCGCCCTTCATCGGCGAAGGCGACGTCATCCGGGTCAACACCGAGACGGGCGAGTACCAGTCGCGGGCGTAGGCCCGCCAGGACCACAAGGGAAGTCGCCATGGACGTCGTCCGGGCCGCCAGCCAGGGCTGGATCGAAGTCATCGTCGGCAGCATGTTCAGCGGCAAGAGCGAGGAGCTCATCCGCCGCGTCCGCCGGGCGCAGATCGCGCGGCAGCGCGTGCAGATCTTCAAGCCGGCCGTGGACGTGCGCTACTCCGACGATCACATCGTGTCGCACAGCGAGCTGAAGATCGAGGCCGAGCCCGCCGCGTCGGCCGCCGACCTGCTGGCGAAGGTGCGGCCCGACACCGAAGTCGTCGGGGTGGACGAAGGGCAGTTCTTCGACGCGGCGCTGCCGGCGGCGTGCGTCGAACTGGCCGGGCGGGGCATGCGCGTCATCGTCGCCGGCCTCGACCAGGACTACCTGGGGCGGCCGTTCGAGCCGATGCCGCACCTGCTGGCGATTGCCGAGTTCATCACCAAGACGCGCGCCATCTGCATGGTGTGCGGCAACCCGGCCAATCACACGCAGCGTCTCGTGCACAACGCCGATCGCGTGCTGCTCGGCGCCCACGGCACCTACGAGGCGCGCTGCCGGCGCTGTTTCGACCCCACGCTGTCGCGGCAGGACAGCGTCGTGCCCGCCGGCAATTGACGCGCACGGGCGGCGCGGGCAGAATCGCCCTGTGACGCTCGTCGACCTGCTGCCGCAGGTCCTGTTCGTGCTCGGGCTCGGTTTCCTCGTCGCCAATATCCGCGCCGCCGTCGACCTGGCGCGCTGGGCGCGGCGCAGACCCGGCGCGCTCGCCGTGTGGCTGCCGCCCAAGCCCCCGTTCTACGCCATGAGCCTCGCCATCGGCGGGGCGATGGGCTGCCTGCTGCTCTCGGCGCTCTTCGTGCCGCGGCCGTTCCCGGCGCTCTTCGGCGAGCTGATGATGTTCATCTACTACGCGGCGATCGTGCCGGCGAGCGCCCGCATCGCCCGCGGCCTCTACGCCGACGGCATCTGGGCTGACTCGGGCTTCATGCCCTACGAGCAGATCGGCGGCCTGCGCTGGCAGGAGGGGGAGTCGCCGATCCTGGTCGTCGCCTCGCGCCTCCAGACGCTGGCCCGGCGCCTGCCGGTGCCCGGCCCCCGCCTGGGCGAGGTGCGCCGGCTCCTGCGCGAGAAAATCGCCGAACACGCCATCGACATCGAGTCGGGGCCGGGCCTCCACCTCGGTGGTCACGACGCCCGGAACGACGTCTGAAGAACAGGGACCAGGGACCAGGGACTGGGGAACAGGGCTCCGCAACCGTCGCTGCCGCATTTCGTCCCACCAGAATGTCCAGCGAGTCCCTGCACGCTAATGCAGGCGGTGGCCCCGACCGATAGTGTCCGTGCCGAAGCCTCCGCGTGGGAGGCGTCATGGAGGCTCCGATGGCCGCGCGCCCGACCTGGAAAGGGTTCCTCAAAGTCAGCCTGGTGACCATCCCGGTCCGGGTGTATCCCGCGACCGAGTCGGCCGCGACCATTTCGTTCAACCAGCTCCATGAGGAGTGCCAGACGCGCATCCAGCAGAAGAAGTGGTGCCCGTCGTGCGAGCGCGACGTCACGAGCGCCGAGATCGTCAAGGGGTATGAGTTCGAGAAGGGCCGCTGGGTGGTCGTGGGCGACGACGACATCGCCAAGGTGAAGACCGAATCCACCAAGGTCATCAACCTGCTGCAGTTCGCGAGCGACGACGAGATCGATCCGATGTACGTGGACAAGGCCTACTACCTCGCCCCCGAAGGCCCGATGGCCGGCGATGCCTACGCGGTGATGCGGGACGGCATGAAGGGCAAGGCGGGCATCGGCAAGGTGGCCATTCACGGGCGCGAGTACCTGGTGGCGGTCAAGCCGCACAAGCAGGGCCTCGTGATGTACACGCTGCACCACGCCGCCGAGATCCGTACCATCGACCAGATCGACGAGCTGCGCGAAGTGCGCGGCAAGGTGTCGCCGGCGGAAGCCAAGCTCGCGCAGCAGGTGATTGCCAGCTACGAAGGGCCGCTCGATCTCAAGAGCTACACCGACGAATACCAGGCCGGCCTGCGCGCCATCATCGACGCGAAGGTCGCCGGCGAGGAGTTCGTGGCGCCGAAGGAAGAGGCCGCGCCGAAGGTCATCGACCTGATGGAGGCGCTGCGCCGCAGCCTCGATCAGGTGAGCGCGGGCCGCAAGCCCGCCGCCAAGGTCAGCGACGCGAAGGCGGAACCGGCCGCCAAGGTGGCGGGCCCGAAGGCCGTGGCCCGCAAGCGGAAGGCGTCGTAGACGTGACCGAGCAGCGCAAAGTGGTGTGGGCCTGACGGCCCGCGGTTACCGCAGCAGCCAGCCGATGAGCCCGAGGCCCGACGCGGTCGGGTCGCGCAGCCAGTCGGGCGGCGTCAGCCAGACGAACGACAGGATCGCGATCACCCACACGTCGTAGTGCAGGGTGGCCCGCTCATCGCGCCAGAAGAAGTAGCGCGAGAAGAGCCCGAACACCCCGTCGGTGGCCGGCATCGGCAGCTTGTTGAGCGCCAGATACGTGTAGTGGATGCGGTTGGCCACGGTGACGACGGCCAGCGTGAGGATCACCCACAGCACGCCCGCCATGCGGTCGGTGAAGGCGCCGATCATGAAGAGCACGATGCGCTCGGGCCGCTCCATGAAGCCCACCTTGCACTTGTCGATGAGGCATTCCGCCCGCGCCCGGGCGTAGCTCGTCATGATCGAGAAGATGAGGGCGGAGGTCGCGACGAGCACGTAGCCCTCGCGGCCGAGCGACGAGTAGAGCCAGATGAGGCCGGTGAAGAGCGCCAGGTCGGAGAAGCGGTCGAGCGTCGAGTCCCAGAAGGCCCCGAATTCCGACTGCTTGCCGGTGATGTGGGCCACCTTGCCGTCGATGAAGTCGAAGATGTTGGCGCAGATCATGATGACGCCGGCCAGCACGAAGCGGTCGACGGCGAGCGCCCAGGCGGCGGCGACGTTGATGATGACGCCGATGAGCGTGAGCACGTTCGGGTGGATCCCGAGCGCCACGCTCGTGTTGATGATGAGGCGCAGCGGGAACATGCACGCCGCACCGATGAATCCTGTAAAGGTCATTGGCTAGAATGAGAAGCGTAGCGCATGGCCATTCAGGATCTCAAGGAACAGATCGCGCGGCTGCCCGAGCAGCCCGGGGTCTACCTGTACGCCAATGCGGCCGGCGAGACCATCTACGTGGGCAAGGCGCGGGCCCTGCGCGACCGCGTGCGGAGCTATCTGGCGGCCCGCGGCAGCAGCCCGAAGACCGACGCGCTGCTCGACGAGGTGGCGTCGCTCGAGGTCATCGTCACCGACTCGGTGGTCGAGGCGCTGGCGCTCGAGAACAACCTCATCAAGCAGCGCGCGCCGCGCTACAACATCCTGCTGCGCGACGACAAGAGCTACCCGTACCTGAAGCTCACGCTCAGTGAGGCGTTTCCGCGGGTGCTCGTGGCGCGCCAGGTGGCGCGCGACGGGGATTTGTATGCCGGCCCGTTCCTGCCGGCCTCGCTGGCCCGCCGCACGATCGGCCTCGGGCACAAGCTGTTCGGCCTGCGGTCGTGCAACGAGGTCATCACCGGCAAACGCGCCCGGCCCTGCCTCGAGTACGACATCAAGCGGTGTCTGGCGCCGTGCGTGGATACGGTGTGCTCGCCCGAGCGCTACCAGCAGGCGGTCGAGGACATGCGGCTGCTGCTCGAAGGCCGCGTCGACGAACTGGCGGCGGACATCGAGGGACGGATGCGGGCGGCCGCCGCGGCCGAACGTTTCGAAGAAGCCGCGCAGCAGCGCGACGCCATGCGCGTCGTGCAGGCGGTGGGCGCGCGGCAGCAGAAGATGGCCACGCCGGCCCTCGGCGACCGCGACGTGTTCGGTGTGGCGGCCGGCCCGGCCGGCGCCGTCATCCAGGTGTTCCAGGTGCGCCGGGGCCGCGTCGTGGAGCGGGTGACGCTGCAGGGCGCGGCGGCGGATGCCGCCGACGGCGCTGGCGCGCTTGTGGCGGCGGCGCTGCAGCAGTTCTACGAAGGGCAGGAGCCGCCGCGCGAGATCGACCTGCCGGTCGAGATCGACGACGCCGACATGACCGAGGCGTGGCTGTCGTCGCGCGCCCAGCGGCGGGTCACGTTGCTCGTGCCGCAGCGCGGCGATCGCCGGCGCCTCGTGGACCTGGCCACGCGCAACGCCGAACTCGCCGTGCGCGCGGCGGCCGACCCGGGCGGCGACGCCTTCGCCGCCCTTGATGGCCTGCGGACGGCCCTGGCACTGCCGGGCCTGCCGCGCCGGATCGAGTGCATCGACATCTCGACCCTGCAGGGCAGCGAAACCGTCGCGTCGCTCGTCGTCTGCGAAGACGGCCGCATGGCCAAGGGGGAGTACCGGAAGTACCGGGTCTCGGGGCCCGGGGCTCGGGTGTCGGGAAGAACACGTGCGGACTCCGACGATGCGGCTGTCACGCCGCACGATACATCCCTTTCACCCGAGTCCCTGCCCGGGCCCCGAGCCCCGAGTCCCGAGCCCCGGTTCCTCAACGACTTCGCGGCCATGGCGCAGGTGGTGCACCGGCGCTTCTCGCGGCTGGTCGAGGCCGGGGGGCCGTTTCCGGACCTGCTCGTCATCGACGGCGGGCGCGGCCAGCTCGATGCGGCCTACGGCGCCCTCGAACGGCTCGGTCTGGCCAACCTCGTGGCGGTCGGCCTGGCCAAGCGCGAGGAGCTCGTGGTCACCCGCGATGCCGGGACGCCGGTGGCGTTCGAACGGACGAGCCCGGCCCTGCGCCTGCTGCAGCAGATCCGCGACGAAGCGCACCGCTTCGCCGTGACCTTCCATCGCAAGGCGCGGTCGCAGCGCGATTTCGGCTCGGACCTGGACACGATCCCCGGCGTCGGGCCGCGGCGGCGGCGTCAGCTGCTGACGCGGTTCGGCAGCCTCGCCGGCGTGCGGCGGGCCACCCGGGAAGATCTCGTGCCGCTCGTGGGGCAGCGCTGCGCCGATGCCGTGCTGACCCACTTCGCGCGCGGCGCGCCGTCGCCCTGATCCGCCCTCGGCGGGCCGGGCGCCTGTGGTACGCTTGAGCGCTTTGGCGGACCTCGATTTCCTGCAGATCGGCCTGCTGCTGGCCGTGCTGATTGCCTCCCTGACGTTCCACGAGGCGGCGCACGCCTGGGCCGCGGACCGTCTGGGCGACCCGACGGCCCGCCTCCTCGGCCGGCTGTCGCTCAATCCGCTCGTGCACATCGACCCCATCGGCACCGTCCTCTTTCCGCTCATCGCCGCCGCGACCGGCGTGCCGCTCATCGGCTGGGCCAAGCCGGTGCCGGTGGATGTGCGGAACCTCACGGCGCCGCGGCGCGACTTCGCCCTGGTGGCGGCCGCCGGCCCCGCCAGCAACCTCGTGCTCGCCGCCGTCGGCGCGGTGTCGTTCGCGGCCGTGCGCGGCGACGACTTCGGGCAGATCGAGTACACCGTGGCGTTCTTCGTCGTGATGAACGTCATGCTGGCGCTGTTCAATCTCATCCCGGTGCCGCCGCTCGATGGCGGCAACATCCTGCTCGGCGTGCTGCCGCCTTCGATGGTGGGCGTCGTCGAGCGCATCCGGCCCTACGGCATCTTCGTGCTCTACGGGCTCATGTTCTCCGGCGTGTTGTCGCGGATCATCGCGCCGATTCAGTTCGGAATCCTGAGATGGCTGCTGTGACGATGAAGCGTGTGGTGTCGGGCATGCGCCCGACCGGACGACTGCACCTCGGGCACCTCGTGGGCGCCCTCGACAACTGGGTCGCGCTGCAGCGCGACTTCGACTGCTACTACTTCATCGCCGACTGGCACGCGCTCACGAGCCACTACGCCGAGACGGCGGAGCTCGTCGAGAACGCCATGGACAACGTGGCCGACTGGATCGGCTGCGGCATCGATCCGGAGCGCAGCACGATCTTCGCGCAGTCGCTCGTGCCGGAGCACGCCGAGCTCTACCTGCTGCTGCAGATGGTCACGCCGATTCCGTGGCTCGAACGGGTGCCCACGTACAAGGAACAGACCGAGCAGCTCGCCGATCGCGATCTGAGCAGCATCGGCTTCCTCGGCTATCCGCTGCTGCAGACGGCCGACGTCATCATCTACGACGCCAACATCGTGCCGGTGGGCGAAGACCAGGTGCCGCACCTCGAGCTCTCGCGCGAGGTGGTGCGCCGCTTCAACAACTTCTACGGCGAGGTCTTCGTCGAGCCGCAGTCGATGCTGACGCCGACGCCGCGCCTGCCCGGGCTCGACAACCGCAAGATGAGCAAGAGCTACGGCAACACCATCGACCTCTCGGACGATGCCGCCGCGGTCGTCAAGAAGGTCCGGCAGATGTACACGGACCCGAAGCGCGTGCGGGCCGACATCCCCGGCACGGTCGAAGGCAACCCAGTGTTCATCTACCACGACGCCTTCAATACGAACACCGCCGAGGTCGACGATCTCAAGGCGCGCTACCGCGCCGGCGCCGTCGGCGACGTGGAAGTGAAGACGAAGCTGGCGGCCGCCGTGAACGCGCGGCTCGAACCAATCCGCGAACGCCGCGCCGCCGCCCTGGCGCGTCCGGGCTACCTGCGCGAGGTCGTGATGGAAGGCTCGAAGAAGGCGCGCGCGCAGGCGATCGAGACGATGATCCGCGTGCGCGAGGCGGTGAAGCTTGTCTACTGACGGCCCGGCGCGCGACCCGAACTTCGAGTCGCAGCTGGAGTCGATCCCGCTGCATCTCGAGACGTTCGACGGGCCGCTCGACCTGCTGCTGCACCTCATCAAGAAGAATGAGGTGAACATCTACGACATCCCGATCGCGCTCATCACCGAGCAGTATCTGGCGTACCTCTCGCTGATGCAGGAACTCAACCTGGATCTGGCGAGCGAGTTCCTCGTCACCGCCGCGACGCTCATCCACATCAAGAGCCGGCAGCTGCTGCCGCGGCCCGAAGCGATCAGCGAAGACACCGGCGAGGAGATCGATCCGCGCGATGCCCTCGTGCAGCGCCTGCTCGATCACCAGCGCTTCAAGGCCGCCGCCGAACTGCTGCACGAGCGCGAGACGCTGCGTAACGCGCAGTGGACGCGGCCGGACGCGCGGGTCGAGGCGATTGCCGGCGAAGAGGTGGAGCCCGAGCTCGACGTCGATCTGTTCGGCCTGCTGGCGGCGTTCCGCCGCGTGCTCGAGCGCTCGAAGACGCCGCCCGACGTGCCGCTGCCGCCGGAAGAGACGTCGATCGAAGGACGCATCGAGCAGATGCTCGAGCGGCTCTCGGAAACGGAAGCGTGCGGTTTCGATGACCTCTTCGACGACGTGGCGACCCGCGGCGATCTCATCGTCACGTTCCTGGCGCTGCTCGAGATGGTGCGTCTGAAGCTCGTGCGCGCCTTCCAGCAGGGCGGCGGGCCGATCCGCATCTACAAGCGCGCCAGGCCGACCGACGCGCCGCACCCGATTCACGATCCCGAAGACGAGTACAAGGCCAACCATCGCGATGGCGGCGACGTGCCGCCGCCGTCCGCCGATGCGCCGGCCGCCGACCCCGAGCCCGCCGACGAGGCCGATGCGGCCGGCGCCGATGACCGCGACGACGAGGACGACGAGGAATGAGCGACGAGATGCCCGACGACACCCGCGACGAGACCGCCGAGGCGATCCCCGAGGAGGCCGCGGCCGACACGCCGGCGGAGGCGTCCGCCGAGCCTGAATCCGAGGCCGCGGCGGCTGAGGCCGAGGCGGCCGTGCCCGAGGCGGGTGAGGCCGGCACGGACACGCCGGCGGCCGATGGGGACGCCCCGATCGCCGACGGGGAACCGACCGCGCCGCGCCCGTCGATGGACGGCGGCCAGCTCGAGGCGATCGTCGAGGCGCTGGTCTTCGCCTCGCCCGAGCCGCTGACGCCGAAGATGCTCTACAAGCTGCTCGCCGACGAGCCGAAGGAGGACGTGCAGGCGGCGCTCGATCGGCTGGTCGCCCGCTACGACCATCCCGGCGGCCTGCACCTCGCGCAGGTCGCCGGCGGGTACCAGATCACGACGCGGCCCGAACTGCACGAATGGGTGCGGCGCCTGTTCCACGAGCGCAACACGCAGAAGTTGTCGGTGGCGGCACTCGAGACGCTCTCGGTCATCGCCTACCGCCAGCCGGTCACGGCCGCCGAGGTGAACGAGATCCGCGCCGTGAACGCCTCGGGCGTGCTCTCGACACTGCTCGAACGGCACCTCATCAAGATCGTCGGCCGTAAGAACGTCGTCGGCCGGCCGTTTCTCTACGGCACGACGAAGGAATTCCTGATCCGCTTCGGGCTGAAGGACCTGAACGACCTGCCCAACATGCAGGACATGGTGCAGGCGCTCGGCTTCGATCCGCCGGCCCTCCTCATGGAGCGGCCGGTGACCGACGAGATGCTGCCGCTCGAGGAAGGCGACATCCCCACGGCGTCGCCGGGCGCGGAAGAAGACTAACGCGCCTGGCGCGGCCCGTTACTTCGACGACTTGCGCAGGGCGGCCACTTCCTCGGGGCGCAGATCGCGCCACGCGCCCACGGGGAGGCCACGCAGCGTGAGCGAGCCGTAGCGCACGCGCTGCAGCTGGCGCACCGGGTGGCCGACGCGCGCGCACATCTCGCGCACCTGGCGGTTGCGGCCTTCGTGCAGCGTCAGCACGAGCTTCGTCGTCGGCACCTTGCCGGTCTTCACCGTGGCGCCGCGCGTGACGTCCGCTTCGGCCGTGCGACGGTTGTCGAGGTAGACGCCGCGCCGGAGTTCGTCGATGGCCGCGTCGTCGGGCACGCCCACCACGATCGCTTCGTAGACACGCGGCACCTCGTGACGCGGATGCGTGAGGCGGGCCGCGAAATCGCCGTCGCTCGTGAGCAGCAGCAGCCCCTCGGTGTCGTAGTCGAGGCGGCCCACCGGGTAGATGTACTCGCGCACGCCACCGAGCAGATCCATCACCGTGCGCCGGCCTTCCGGGTCCTGCCGCGTCGTCACGTAGCCGCTCGGCTTGTTGAGCATGATGTAGCGCGGCCGGCCGGCCGGCTTCACGCGCCGATCGTCGACGCGCACGTCGTCCACGTCGGGCACGGCTTTGGCGCCCGGGGTGTCCACGACCACGCCGTTCACCGTGACGCGGCCTTCGGCGATGAGCGACTCGGCCGTGCGGCGCGAGGCCACGCCGGCGGCCGAGAGCAGCTTCTGCAGGCGGATGGCACCTGGCCGATCGTCCTCGGGTACGGGGACGCGCTTCTTCGGTGCCGGCCGTTCGCCGCGTTCGGGGCGTGCCGCGGCGGCGCCACGCGGAGCCGGGGTG
>JALHON010000174.1 GCA_022842985.1 Acidobacteriota bacterium
GCGCCCTCGACGCTCGCACGCGTGTGCGGCGGCTGCGGCGGCGTCAACGACGTCGACGCGCGTTTCTGCAAACATTGCGGCGCCTCGATCGCCGGGGCGGCATCATGAGACGTCTGCGTGTGGGCGGCCTCGTGGCCGCCGTCGGCCTGAGCCTGGCGCTCGGTGGTGTGGCCGCGGCCCAGGTGGCGATGCCCGATGCCCGCCAGATGTCGGGCGTGCCGCTGCCCGCCACGGAACTGCCCGATGGCACCGTCACGGTGCGTGTCGTGCGCGAGCGGATGGGCAACAACGTCCCCAATCAGGAAGTGGGGCTCACGACGCCTGACGGCCGGGTCACCGCCGTGACCGACGCGCAGGGGCGCGCGGAGTTCACGAGCGTGGCCGTGGGCAGTCAGGTGACGGCCGACACGGTCATCGACGGCGAGACGTTGCGGTCGCAGACGTTCACCGTTCCCGCAAAGGGCGGCGTGCGGGTGGCGCTCGTCGCCGGTGCCGCGAAGGCGGCCGAGGCCGAGGCGAAGGCGAACGAGGCCGCCGCGCAGGCACCGGCCCGCACCGGCGCCGTCGTGTTCGGGCCAGACACGCGCATCGTGCTCGAGTTCCAGGACGACGAGCCGACGTTCTTCTACATCTTCAGCATCGTCAACAACGCGCGCACGCCGGTGAACCCGGTGAAGCCGCTCGTGCTGACGCTGCCGGGCGATGCGGAAGCCGCGGCGCTCGTCTCGGGGCCGCCCGGCATCGCGCGCATCGCCGACGGCGCGCTCACGCTCTCGGGGCCGTTCCCGCCCGGCCAGACGGCGTTTCAAATCGCGTTCCGGCTGCCGCTCGCCTCCACGCTGCACATCGCGCAGCGGTTTCCGGCGCCCGTCGAAGGCATCCTCGTGGCCACGGAGAAGGCCGGCTCGCTCACGCTGTCGAGCCCGCAGCTCTCTGGCGTGCGCGAGGGCGACTCGAACGGGCAGATGTTCATCGTCGGCACCGGCGGCCGCCTGGCCGAGGATCAGGTGCTCGACATCACGTTCGCGAACGTCCCGGCGCATCCGGAGTGGCCCTACTGGACGGCACTCGGGGTGATGGGCGCGGGCCTGCTGTGGGTGGGCTGGGCGCTGCTCGGACCGGCCGCCGACCGGTCGCGCGAGGCCCGCGCGCTGCTGGCCGAACGGGAGCGTCTGCTCGGCGCGATCGCCGCGCTCGACGCCGAGGCGCGTGCGAAGGGCGACGACCCGAAGCGTGACGCCAAGCGCGAGCGCCTGATGGCCGCCGTCGAACAGGTCTACGCGCAGCTCGATGACGCGGCCGGCGGCGCGGGAACCGCCGCGTGAGCGATTTCGATACCGTGACCGCCGACGGCGTGGGCCGTCACTACGGCAGGCGCCGCGCCCTGACGAACATCTCGTTCACGGCCCGGGCCGGCGACATCGTCGGGCTGCTCGGCCACAACGGCGCCGGCAAGAGCACCCTGCTCTCGATCCTCGGCACGCTGCTCGCGGCGTCCACGGGCGTCGTGCGCTATGGCGGCATGACGAGCGCCGTGGCCGGCGCGTCGCTGCGTGCACGCATCGGCATGCTGGGCCACGACCTCTTCCTCTATCCGGAACTCTCGGCGCGCGAGAACCTGGTGTTCTTCGGGCGCCTCTATGACATGCCCGACGCGGCGCGGGCGGCCGACGCCGCGCTCGAACGCGCCGGACTCTCGGCGCGTGCCGGCGATCTCGTGTCGTCGTTCTCGCGCGGCATGCGGCAACGCGTGGCGCTCGAGCGCGCGCTGCTGCACGGTCCGCGGCTGCTGCTGCTCGACGAACCCTTCACGGGCCTCGACCAGGCCTCGGCGGCGGCCCTTGTGGGCCGGCTGCGCGAGGAGCAGGCGCGCGGCGTCGTGACGGTGCTCGCGACGCACGACCTCGACGTCGTGGACGGGCTGCTGAGCGAGGTCGTCTTCCTGCAGGGCGGCAAGCGGGTGGCGGCGCCGGCGTCGTCCGGGACACTCCGCGATCGCTACCGCGAGGCGATGCACGCGTCATGAGCGCCTTCCTCCGCGTGGCCGCGCTCGTCGTGCGCAAGGACCTGACCGTCGAGGTCCGCAGCCTCGAAGTGGTCTCGACCACGCTCTTCTTCGCCGTCACCGTGGTGCTCATCTTCGCCTTCGGGTTCGTGAAGGAAGGCGTGCCGATGGACGGCGTGGCGGCGGCGATCCTCTGGATCACCGTGGCCTTCTCGGGCACACTGGCCCTCGGCCGCACCTTCGAGCGCGAACGCCAGGCCGATACCCTGCGCGCGCTGATGCTGGCGCCCGCCGACCGGCCGGCGCTCTATGCCGGCAAGCTCGTGGGCATGCTGCTGCTCATGGCGCTCGTCGAGCTCATCCTCGTGCCGCTCGTCGGCCTGCTGTTCCAGGCGCCAATCTTCCGGGCGCCGTTCCGGCTGGCCGGCCTGCTCGCTGCCGGCACGCTGGGCTTTGCCGCCATCGGCACGCTCTTCGCCGCGATGCTCGTGCGCGCCAGGAGCCGCGATGTGCTGCTGCCGGTGCTGTTGTATCCGATGACGGTTCCGGTCATGATTGCCGGCGTGCGGGGCACGGCGGCGCTCTTCCAGCCGCAGCCCGACGCGGGGATGGCGCAGTTCTGGTTCGCGCTGCTGGTGTTCTTCGACGTGGTGTTCGTGACGCTGGCGCTCTGGACGTTCGAGCCCCTGATGACCGACTGATCGGCCCCCGGCGCCACAGGAACGAAAGAGGACGACGTGACCACCGCTGTCAAGGCGCAACTCGGAATCGCGGCGCTGATGTTCGCGGCGTCGCCGTGGGTGATCAATGCCGCGCCGCACGAGGCCACGATGGGCCTCGTCTACAAGATTTACTTCTACCACATGCCGTCGGCGTGGATGTTCATGCTCGGCGCCATCGTGGCCGGCGTGGCCAGCGCGCGCTTCCTCTTCGCGAAGCGTCAGGCGTCGGATGCGACGGCAGTAGCGGCGGCGGAACTCGCCGTGGTGTTCGGTCTGCTCGCGCTCGTCACCGGACCACTCTGGGCGCGCAAGGCGTGGGGCGTCTGGTGGGTGTGGGACGCCCGCCTCACGTCGAGCCTGATGCTCTTCCTCATCTTCGTCGCCTACCTGCTGCTCCGGCAGTTCGGCGGCCCGGGCTCCGAGAAGCTCTCGGCGGGCCTGGCGCTCTTCGGCATGGCCAACGTGCCGTTCATCTACGTCTCGGTGAACTACTGGCGCACGCTGCATCCGAAGACGTCGGTCGTGCCCACGCTGCCCGTCGAAATGGGCATCCCGCTGTGGTTCTGCGTCACGGCGTTCCTGTTGCTCTTCCTGGCGCTCCTCTCGCTCCGCGCGACGCTCGAGAGACACCGCGCGCGGATCGACGCGCTCTACCTGTCACACGACGAGGCGTGATGCGATACCTACGACTGCTGTTCATCGTGACGCTGCTCTCCGTGCCCGCCGTGGCGGCGGCGCAGCAGACGCCGTCGCCCGACGAGTTCGTCCCGATCTCCGAGATCCCGGCCGAGGAGCAGATCCCGGCCATCAATCTCGTAGCCGCGGCCTACGCGTTCGTCTGGGTGGCGCTCTTCGGCTACGTGTGGTCGCTCGGGTCGCGGCTCGGCAAGGCCGAAGCGGACCTGACGCGTCTCGAGCGGAAGGATCACTGAGGTGGAGTTCGGCACCCCGTCCGCCGGCCACTTCATCTACATCCCGGTGATCCTGCTCGTCGGCGTGGTGGCCGGCTGGGTGCTCGGCTCGCGGGCGGCCGCCGACGCGATGGCGATGGAGCAGAAGAAGCGCGAGGAACGCGCGCAGCGCAAGGCCGCCGGCGGCGCCTGAGCGCGGGCCCCCTGGACGCGCGGCCGGGGCGGCTAGCGTCCGATCGCCAGGCGCTGCGCCAGCGCTTCCGGCAGACCCGCTTCGCGAATCCGCGCCTGCGTCTGCTCGATCGGATAGGGCGTGCGGTAGATCTCGACCACCTGATTGCCGGCATCGTAGACCGCGAAGCCGGCCCGCGGATCGCCGTCGCGCGGTTGGCCCACCGACCCGGGGTTGATGAGGTAGTGGCCCTGGCCGATCGCGACGTGCAGCGGGCGCCGCACGTCGGCGGTGGCCAGCGTGAGCGACTGATTGGCGAGCCGGTAGCCCACCTGCACGTGCGTGTGGCCGAAGAGCACGAGCCGGCGGTCGGCGGCCTGCATCGAGCGCAGCACGTCGGCGTCGTCGAACACGTACATGTCTTCGTCGAACGGCGTGCCGTGGCAGATCTCGAGCAGGTCATCGACGACGAGCGGGCCGGTCGGCAGTTCGGCCAGCCAGTCGCGGTTGTCGTCACTGAGCGCCTCGTACGTCCAGCGGATGGCGGCGCGCGCCACCGTGTTGAACGCGTCCGAGGGCTCGAGCCCGGCGCCCACCTTGTCGTGATTGCCGCGGATGACGGCATGCGGCTGCAGGCCGCGGATGCGGTCGACGACGGCGTTCGGATCGGCGCCGTAGCCGACCAGGTCGCCGAGCACCAGAAGGCGCTCGTAGGGGATGTCGCGGGCGGCGTCGAGCACGGCCTCGAGGGCTTCGAGGTTCGCGTGGATGTCACTCAGGACCAGGTAGCGCATCAGTGTTCCAACCAGTCGGTGACGTGATCGACGATCTCATCCACGCTCGCCCTCGACACGTCGAAGCGGGCGTGCGCCTGCGAATAGGCCGCGAGCCGCTCATTGTACAGCCGCTCCATCTCGACGCGGTTGGCGGCGAGCGGCCGCCGGCCGTCGGCCGGCACCCGGCCGGTGATGGTGGTGAACGGGGCGTCGAGCCAGGCGACCACGCCGTCCCTGGTCATCAGCGCGCGGTTGGCCGGGTCGACCGGCGTGCCGCCGCCGGTGGCGACGACGACGCCCCGTGTGGGCAGCAGGTCGGCCAGCGCCTGCCGCTCCAGGGCGCGGAAATACGGCTCGCCCGACTGGCGGAAGATCGACGCGACGTCGCGGCCTTCCGCCTTCTCGATCCGTTCGTCGATGTCCTCGAAGCGCCAGTCGAGGCGTTTGGCGAGGGCGCGGCCCACGGTGGTCTTGCCGGCGCCCATGAAGCCCACGAGATAGAGCTTGTCGGCCTTCATGCGCGCAGGCCGTCGAGCACGGCGAAGAAGCCCGGGAACGACACGGCCGCCACCTCGGCGCCGTGGATCTCGGTGGGGTGGGTGGCGCCGAGCGCCGCCACCGCGAAACTCATCGCCAGCCGGTGATCGTGCCGCGCATCGACGACGCCGCCGGTGAGCCGCCGCGACCCGCGGACGGCGAAGCCATCGGGGAACTCGTCCACGTCAGCCCCCATCGCGCGCAGGCCGGCGACGAGCGCGCTGATGCGATCGCTTTCCTTGACCCGCAGTTCGGCCGCGCCGGACACCACGATCGAGCCGCCGAAGGTGGCGAGCGCCGCGAGGGCCGGGAGTTCGTCGATGAGGAGCGGCACCTCCTCGGGCGTCACCACGACGTCCAGGCGTTCGCCGGTCGCGATGCGCACGCGCCCCACCGGCTCCCCGTGCCAGTCGGCGGTGACGTCGGTGGTGACGTCGGCCCCGGCGCGGCGCAGCACGTCGAAGAGCGCGACGCGCGTCGGGTTGAGGCCGACGTCCTCGATCTCGACGAGTGAACCGGCCAGGCCCGCGGCGGCGACGGCGAGGAACGCCGTGGCGGAGGGATCGCCGGGCACGGCCAGGGTGAGGCCACCCGTGAGCCGCGCGCCTCCGTCGACGCTGATGTCGCCGCCGGCCGTGCGTGTGACGGCCACGCCGAAGGCCGTGAGGCCGCGTTCCGTGTGGTCACGTGTCGGCGCCGGTTCGCGCACGGTGGTCGTGCCACTGGCCCGCAGACCGGCGAGGAGCACCGCGCTCTTGATCTGCGCGCTCGGCACTTCCGGCGTGTGCGTGATGCCGTGGAGCGGCGCGCCGGTGATGTGGAGCGGCGGCCGGCCGCCGTCGCTGGCGGTGAGCGCGGCGCCCATGGCCATGAGGGGCGTGATCACGCGGCGCATCGGCCGCGAGGTCAGCGATGCGTCGCCGACGAGCACGCTGCTGAAGGGCTGCGAGGCGAGCAGCCCCGAGACGAGCCGCATCGTCGTGCCCGAGTTGCCGCAGTCAAGTGGGCCGGATGGCGGGACGAACCCCGCCGGACGGCCGATGATTCGCACGTCCTGGCCGGCGGCGGTCGTCGTCCGGGTCACGCGCACGCCCAGGGCCTCGAGCACCCCGAGCGTCGACTGGCAGTCGGCTCCGGTCGAGTAGCCGGCGATGGCGGTAGGGCCATCGGCCAGCGCCGCGAAGAGGGCGTAGCGGTGCGAGATGGACTTGTCGGGCGGGACGCGCAGGATGCCGCGGACGGCCCGCGCGGGCCGCACGAGGGTCGCGCGGGAGACGGTCATGGGCCCTCACTATAGCGACCTGCGGGTCGATGCGGCAATGCGCGTGCGCCCCGCGTATACTGTTCGGGATGCCAGGGGCACTGGTGGCCCGACACGGGGCCGCATGACACGCGCCAGCCATACCGTCCGACTGGATATCGGCAGTGCGTTCGACATGCTCGACTTCGTCGAGGTCGTGGGCGGACACATGTCGCGTCTCGTCGGCTTCGACGACGATACGCTGCACTGGATCAGCATTGCCGTGCGCGAATCGGTCGCCAATGCCATGAAGCACGGCAACAAGGGCGACGAAGCCAAACGCGTCGCCGTCGAGTTCATCGCCTCGCCGGCCGAGCAGCCCACCGAACTCGTCATCCTGGTCCGCGACCAGGGCGAAGGCTTCGACCCCGAAGACGTGGCCGACCCGCTCGCCCCCGAGAATCTGCTGAAGTCGAGCGGCCGCGGCATCTTCCTCATCCGCAGCTTCATGGACGACCTCACGCTGCGCCGTGTGCCCGAAGGCGGCATGGAAGTGCGGATGGTCAAGCGCCGGCCGGACGCGCCTGCGTCGTGACCGGCCCTGATCCCCGCTATCTCGCCACCGCGATCGAAGTCGTGACCGCGGCCGGCGCCATCCAGCGCGCCCGGTTCGGGTCGGACTTCCGTGTCGACAAGAAGGGCACAATCGATCTCGTGACCGAGGTGGACGTCGAGGTCGAGCAGGCCGCCCGCGCGCTGCTGAACACGCGGTTTCCCGGCCACGACATCATGGCCGAGGAGATGGGCGGTGGCGCCGCCGGCGCCTCGCACCGCTGGGTGTTCGATCCGCTCGACGGCACGACGAACTTCGCGCATGGCATCCCGATCTTCTGCTCGTCGCTGGCCCTCGAAGTCGACGGCGAGGCGGTGGTGGGGGCTGTCTTCGATCCGATGCGGCAGGAACTCTTCACGGCCGAACGCGGGGTCGGCGCGTGGCTGAACGGCGTGCCGCTGCGGGTGTCGTCGGCCGCGCGGCTCATCGACGCGGTGCTCGTGACCGGATTTCCCTACGACGTGCACAGCACGCTCGATGACGTCATCGGGCTGTTCTCGGCCTACGTGGGCCAGGCGCGCGCCATCCGCCGTCTGGGCTCGGCGGCCATCGATCTCTGCTGGGTCGCGGCGGGCCGCATGGACGGCTTCTGGGAACGCGGCCTGCAGCCGTGGGACACGCGCGCCGGTGCGCTGCTCGTCGAAGAGGCGGGCGGACGCGTGAGCGGTCTCGACGGCGCGCCGTGGGATCCCGCCGGGCGCCACCTCCTGGCGTCGAATGGCCACCTGCACGACCAGATGGTCGAGGTCGCGACAACCTTCTTCGAACGTCGCCGAAACAAGACGCCCTGACCCCGGCGGCGCGCCGTGACCAGCAGTGTGGGCTGGAAATCCTCGGGTTTTCGGTGTTCCCGGATCTGGCATCGCCCATGCTTAGGTGAGAGGTACACGCGCGGGCGTGCCGCGGGACTTCACCCGCGGGTTTGCAGTGGGAGAGTGCGATGCGACTCGTACACATGACATGGGGCGTGCTGATGGCGGCGGTGCTGCTGGCGCCGGCGCCGGCGCGCGCCCAGCAGGCCATCAGTCTGTCGCTCGGCGGCTTTGCCGTGACCGGCGAGGACGCGCGCGTCGATGGCGACGTCCTCTTCGAGAATCGCGACATTCTGGCCTTCGACGTCAAGGACTTCAACACCGGCTCGGTGGGCCTCGACTGGCTGCTGCCGGTCGGCGAGTTCTTCGAAGTGGGCGCCGGCGTGGGCTTCACGAGCCGCACCGTACCGTCGGTCTACGCCGACTTCGTCAACCGCGACGGCTCGGAGATCGAGCAGGATCTGAAGCTGCGCATCGTGCCGATGTCGGTCACGGCACGGGTGCTGCCCTTCGGGCGGTCGCGCGGCGTGCAGCCGTACCTCGGTGGCGGCCTCGGCATCTTCAGCTACCGCTACAGCGAGGTCGGCGAGTTCGTGGACTTCACCGACCGCAGCGTGTTCACGGACCGCTTCGTGGCCTCGGGTACCGAAATTGGACCGGTGGCGCTCGCGGGCATCCGGTTCCCGCTCGGTGATATCTGGTCGCTCGGCGGGGAAGTCCGCTACCAGAAGGCCGAGGCCGACCTGTCGGACGACTTCCTCGGGCCGAAGCTTGACCTGGGCGGTTTCCACTACCTGATGACCGTGCACGTGAAGTTCTAGCCGCCCCGGGCGGCCGGGGTGGGCGCGCCGATCCGGCACAGGGTATACTCTGACGGATCTGGCCGCCCGCCCCGAATGACTCCAGAGCTGTCCCTCGTCATCCCCATCCGCAACGAGTCGCCCAACATCCGGCCGTTGTACGACGAGCTGATGCAGGTGCTCGGCGCGACCGGCCGGCGCTTCGAGGTCATCGTCATCGACGACGGGTCGACCGACGACTCGTTCGCACAGCTGGCGGCCCTCCAGGCCGGCGATCCGCGCCTCCGCGTCATCCGCTTCCGCAAGAACTTCGGCCAGACCGCGGCTTTTGCCGCCGGCTTCGCCCATGCGCGTGGCCGCCTTGTGGTCACGAGTGACGGCGACCTGCAGAACGATCCGCGCGACATCGAGGCGATGGTCCAGATGGCCGATCGCGATGATGTCGATATCGTGGCCGGCTGGCGCAAGCGCCGCCAGGACACGTTCGTGAACCGCCGGCTGCCGTCGATCATCGCCAACTGGATCATCTCGAAGTCCACCGGCGTCGCCCTGCACGACTACGGCTGCTCGCTCAAGGTCTTCCGCGCCGAGGTCGTGAAGTCGATGCGGCTCTACGGCGAGATGCACCGCTTCCTGCCGGCGATTGCCAGCGAGCAGGGCGTGCGCATCGCCGAGGTGGCCGTGAACCACCGTGCGCGCACCGCCGGCACCACGAAGTACGGCATTTCGCGGACCGTGCGTGTCGTGCTCGATCTGGTCACGGTCAAGTTCCTGCTCAGCTACTCCACGCGGCCGCTGCAGATCTTCGGGCTCTTCGGGCTGCTCAGTGGCGGTCTCGGCGCGCTCATCACGGCGTACCTCGGCTGGGTGCGGCTCGTCGAGCACCAGCCAATCGCCGATCGTCCGCTGCTGCTCCTCGGGGTGCTGCTCGTCTTCACCGGCGTGCAGCTCGTGACCTTCGGCCTGCTGGCCGAACTGATGGCCCGCACCTACTACGAGTCGCAGGGCAAGCCCACCTACGTCATCCGCGAGATCCGGGAAAGCGAGCCCCCGGCCGAGCCGGTGCGCTGATGCCGCCAGGCGATCGTCCGCACGACCCGCGCATCACGGTCATCCAGCAGGAGCTCTTCGACGAGAAGAAGTCGAAGGTCGCGAAGTACCAGGATCTGGTGGTGGGCCGGCCGGGCCTCGGCGCGCTCATCGCCTACGAGCTCGTGATGCTCTGCGCCTCGTGGGTGCCCGGCGCGCTTGGCCTCTTCCTGCGCGGCAAGCTCTACCCGCTCGTGCTCGGCGCGGTCGGCCGGAACGTGGTGTTCGGGGCGAACGTGACGCTGAGGCATCCGCACAAGATCGCCATCGGCGACAACGTCGTCATCGACGATCAGTGCTGCCTCGACGCCAAGGGCACCGACAATCGCGGCATCGTCATCGGCAACCACGTGTTCGTCGGCCGCAACACGATCCTGAGCTGCAAGAACGGCGACATCGTGCTCGACGATCGCGCCAATCTCGGCTTCAACTGCGAGATCTTCTCGGCCTCGACCGTGCGCGTCGGATCCGACGTGCTGATGGCCGCCTACACGTACCTCGTCGGCGGCGATCATCTCTACGACCGCGTGGACATCCCCGTGCTGCAGCAGGGGCGCACGGCGCGCGGCATCGACGTCGGCGCCGGCGT
>JALHON010000175.1 GCA_022842985.1 Acidobacteriota bacterium
GCGGCCGGCGTCGGCGTGCCCGGCGAGGCCGCGGCGTCGCCGCGCGACGAGACCCCGCTGGCCTGGCGCCTGCGCCGCCTGACGCGCAGCGTGCTCAAGGACGACGGCCGCGTGATCACCGACCTCGGCGAGACCAGTGAGTGGTTCGAGGACGCCGGCCCCGGATTCCTGGCGCGGGCGTTCGACGCCTCGGCACGTTTTGCCAACGACGTCTTCTTCGCCGGGCCGGTCTACGGCCAGGTCAATCTGCTCAGCGCGACGGCCTACGACGACGCCGGCGAGATGGTGGATTTCGGCCATCCGTCGGGTGTGGCGTTCTTCGCCGTGGGGGCGCCCGTGGGGGCGCATGCCGACTGGTCGGCCCGCGCGGCGATGAACAGTGGCGACGTCACCTCGTGGTCGATGGCGGGTGACTACGTCACGCGGGCGTCCGCGCGCCACCAGGTCACGCTCGGCATGACCTACAGCCTGCAGGCCTATCGCGGCGGCAACTTCGCGGCGCTCCAGGCCGTGCCGGATGGCCACCGGAAGGTGGCGTCGGTGTCGGGTTCGCACGAGTTCGACCTGTCGCGCTACTGGCGCGTCAGCTACGGCGCGCGCTACGAGCACTTCGACTACCTGCGCGGCGCTGGCCAGTTGAGCCCGATGGCGCGGCTCACCTTCTCGCCCACGCCGAACGTCCACGTGCATGCCAAGGCCTCGCTGCAGCAGGTGGCCCCGGGGGCGGAGGAGTTCGTGGCGCCGGCCGATGCCGTGTGGGTGCCGCCGCAGCGCACGTTCGCGCCCCTCGGCGCGAACCGCTTCGACACCGAGCGCGTGCGGCAGTTCGAGGTGGGCGTGGCGCGCGAGTTCTCCGCGATGACCGTCTCGGTGCGCGCCTTCCGTCAGGCCGTCCAGAACCAGCTCGTGACCGTGTTCGGCGCCTCTGATGCCGCGCGGCTCATCGACGCCGGCGGGCATTACGGCGTGGCCTCGGCCGGTGACGCCTCGATGCAGGGCTGGGCCGTGGGTGTCGTGCATGCGGTGGCGCCGCACGTGCGCGGCCGTGTCGACTACACCTTCCTCGCGGCCGAGTGGACGCCATCGACGGGTGCCGACCGGCGCGCGATCCGCGCCTTCGCGCCCCAGGCGCTCAGGGCGCCGAGTGAGCAGATTCACGACGTGTCGGCCTCGCTCGACGCGGAGGTGCCGCAGACGGCGACACGTTTCGTGGTGGTCTACAAGGTCAACAACGGCTTCGTGGGCGCGCCCGCTGGCATTCAGCCTGCCTACGGCCGTTTCGACATGCAGCTCCGTCAGGGCCTGCCGTTCATGGGCGGCAGGGGCGACTGGGAGATGCTGCTCGGCGTGCGCAGCCTGTTCCGCCCGACGCTCGACGACCGGTCGATATACGACGAGCTGCTGGTCGTGCGGGCGCCGAAGCGCCTCATCGGCGGGCTCCAGATCCGCTTCTGAATCTGGCGCGGTTCCCGCGCTCGTGACGCGTCCTTCCGTATTTTGGAACCTGGGTTCAAGCCCTTGGACGCGCGGGTGGTGCCCGCCACGATCTGGTGTATAACCCATTGATATTCAATGACTTGATCGCGGTTCGGCTTTCCGGATCGTGGTATGTCGTTTGCAGCGGACTCAGCGGCCGGACGCCCTAGATGCCCTCCATGCACGAACCCGCGCAGACCGCCCCCGGCCCCATCTGGCCGGTCTGGTCGAGCACGACGTTGCCCGTGGTCGTGGCCACCGTCCTGCTGCTGCTCGGGCTCGCGAACATCGTGCAGCGCGCCACCCAGGACGACGTCGAAGACGGCGTGTTGTGGGTGCAGCGGTCGATGGGGGTCGTGGCTGCCGAGGTCGACCCCGGTTCGCCGGCTGGACGCGCCGGCGTGCGGGCGGGCGACGTGCTGCTCGCCATCGACGGTCAGAGCATCGAAGCGCGCGAAGACGTCCATGCCCTGCAGCAGGCGGCCCGGCGCGGCGCCCGCCACGTCTACACGCTGCTCGTGCTCGGCGACCGCCGCGTCGCGCAGGTCACGCTGCAGCCGATTCCGCGCGGCGTCGGCGGGCTCTACTACGTGCTCGCCGCTGTCGGCATCTTCTCGCTGCTCGTCGGCGCCACCGTGCGCACGCGCCGGCCCGCCGATCAGGCCACGCTGCATTTCTTCTGGCTGTCGGTGGCGTTCTACGGCGTGTTCACGTTCTCGTTCACCGGCCGGCTCGATCGTGTGGACTGGGTGTTCTACTGGGCCGACCAGATCGCCACGCTGCTGCTGCCGCCGCTCTTCGTGCATTTCGCGCTGGTCTTCCCCGAGCGCCCGCGCACGCCCTTCCTGGCGACGCTGGCCAATCAGCGCCGCGCGTGGCTGTATGCGCTGCCGGTGGTGCTCGGGCTGCTGCGGGCCGGCGCCCTCGTCCGCGCCTCGGTCGATCCCGCCGGGCTCATCGACACGATCGCGGTGCTCGACCGGCTGGAGCCGCTCTACGTCGGCCTCTACCTGCTGTTCGGGCTCGCCATCTTCGGTCTGGCGCTGGCGAGCGCGCGTTCCACCACGGCCCTCCGTCAGCTCCGCTGGATCGTGTGGGGGGCGGCCATCGGCTCCGGCCCGTTCCTGCTCGTCTATGCCGTGCCGTTCGCCTTCGGCGCCACGCCGTCGCTCGCCATGCAGCTCACGGCGATACCCCTTGGCCTCGTGCCGCTGGCTTTCGCCTCGGCGATCGTGCGCTACCGCCTGATGGACGTGGAAGTGATCCTCAAGCGGCTGCTCGTCTACACCGCCGCCGTGAGTGCCATCGCCGCCATCTACCTGGTGATCCTCGGCACGACGGACCTGTACTTCGTGTCGTCCGAAGACGAGCACCGCTGGGTGATCGCGGCGCTCGCCACCATCGTCGTGCTGCAGCTCGCCCGGCCCGTGAAGGAGGCCGTCCAGACCGGCATCGACCGCGTCTTCTACCGCGATCGCTACGATTACCGTCGCGCGCTCGTGGGCTTCGCCCGCGAACTCAATTCCGACCTCGACCTCGACCGCCTGGCCGAGCGCCTGCTGTCGCGCGTGCGCGACACCCTCGTCGTCGACCGGCTGTGTCTGATGTCGGCCACCGGATTCGGCACGTTCGAGTCGATCCGCCACGACGGCTTCGACGAGGCCCCGCCCATCGTGCCGCGCGGTTCCGCCGTGGCCGCCAGACTCAGCCAGGGCCACGTGGTGCGATTCGACGATCCGATGGCCGCCGCGCGTTTCCCGGCGGAAGAAGTGGAACACTGGCGCGACGCCGGCGTCTTCTATTTCGTGCCCTGCGTGTCCAAGGGCTCGTCGATTGCGGTGCTGGCGCTCGGGCGCCGCGAGAACGGCGAGCCGATGACGTCCGACGACGTCGCGCTCCTCACGGCGATGGCCGGTCAGGTGGCGACGGCCGTCGAGAACGCCCGCCTCTACCGTGAGCTGCACCTGAAGGCGGCGGAGTTCGACCGTCTGCGCGTCTTCAACGAGCACATCCTCGAGTCGCTCGACGACGGCCTGCTCGTCGTCGGCGGCGACGGCGCGGTGGTGCGCTGGAATCACGCGCTCGAGCGCATCTACGGCCTGCGCCGAGGCGAAGCCGTGGGCCGGCCGCTCGATGCCCTCTTCGACGCCGACGTCGTCTCGGCGGTCGCCTCGGCTCGCGCCATGTCGACGAACGGCGGCACCGAGTACCGGGTGCCGCTTCATCCGCGCGGCGGCCGTCAGACCGCGCGGCTGCTCGTGAACATCACGACCGTGCCGCTGCTGCCGATGCCGGGCCGCGACTGGGCCGGCACCATCGTCATGTTCGAGGACGTCACGGCGCGTGCCCATCTCGAGGAGCAGCTCCGCGTCTCCGAGCGGATGGCGTCGCTCGGCCTGCTCGCGGCCGGTGTGGCGCACGAGGTCAACACGCCGCTCACCGGTATCTCGAGCTACACCCAGATGCTGCTCGAACAGGCGGATCCCGCCGATCCGCGCACCCAGGTGCTCGAGAAAATCGAGAAGCAGACCTTCCGTGCCGCCCGCATCGTCAACGGGCTGCTCAATCTGTCGCGGCCGGCCGACGCCGAAGACAGCGAGCGCACGGTGGTGGATCTGAATGCCGTGGCCGCCGACGTGCTGTCGCTGCTCGAACACCAGTTCGACAAGGGGCGCGTGCGCGTGCGCCGCGAGCTGTCGGCCACGCCCGTGCCGGTGGTCGGCTTCGAGTTCAAGCTGCAGCAGGTGTTCCTCAACCTGTTCCTGAATGCGCGCGACGCCATGCCGAGCGGCGGCTGGCTCACGATCGCCACGCGCCTCGAGAACGGCCGTGCCATTGCCGACGTGCGCGACACCGGCGTCGGCGTGGCGCCGGAACATCTGGCCCGGATCTACGATCCGTTCTTCACCACCAAGGGCATCGGCCAGGGCACCGGCCTCGGCCTCTCGATCTCGTACGGCATCGTGCACGAGCACGCCGGCACGATCCAGTGCGAGAGCGCGGTGGGCCAGGGCACACGCTTCGTGCTGTCGTTCGCGGCGGCGTCAGCCGATTCCAGCCAGACCCTGCGCCAGGGAGTCAGCCACTAGCCCGGGAGGGCGGCACCGTCATGCGACGCCAAGGCACGATTCTCGTCATCGACGACGAAGAGATCATGCGCGAGATCCTCGAGACGCTGCTGACGCGCGAGGGCTACCGCGTGCGTCTCGCCGCCTCGGGACCCGAGGGCCTGGAGGTGGTGCGCTCGACGCCCATCGACGCGGTGATCGTCGACGTCATGATGCCCGGCATGGACGGGCTGCAGGTGCTCGACGCCATCCGCGACATCGACGACGAACTGCCGGTGTTGATGATCACCGCCTTCGCGTCGATGGAAACCGCGGTCACGGCGATGAAGAAGGGCGCCTTCGACTACATCACGAAGCCGTTCAAGAACGACGAAGTGCTCGTCGTGCTGAACAACGCCGTCGAGCGGCGGCGGCTGGTGGCCGAGAACGTCACGCTCAAGCAGAACCTGCAGGCGCGCTACCACAAGTTCGCCAACATCATCGGCGGCAGCCCGCAGATGAAGCAGGTCTTCGACCTCATCATCCAGGCGGCGCCCAGCCGCTCCACCATCCTCATCACCGGGGAGAGCGGCACCGGCAAGGAACTGGTGGCGCGCGCCATCCACAGCAACTCGGCGCGGTCCGACAAGTCGTTCGTCACGGTGAACTCCGGGAACCTGCCGCCGGACCTGCTCGAGTCGACGCTCTTCGGGCACGTGAAGGGCGCCTTCACGGGAGCCGTCTACCCGAAGAAGGGCCTGTTCGATCTGGCCGACAAGGGCAGCATCTTCTTCGACGAGATCGGCAACATCTCGGGCGAGACGCAGGCCAAGCTGCTGCGCGTGATGCAGGAGCGCGAGTTCATGCGCCTCGGCGGCATGGAGACGATCAAGGTGGACGTGCGGATCATCGCCGCCACCAACGTCGACCTGAAGCAGGAGATGCAGGACGGCCGGTTCCGCGAGGACCTGTTCTACCGCCTGCACGTCATCGCCATCCACCTGCCGCCGCTGCGCGAGCGCAAGAGCGACATCCCGCTGCTCGTGCAGCACTTCCTCAAGAAGTACGCCGAGGAGAACGAACGGCCCGTGCTCGAGGTGCTGCCAGAGACGCTCGACCTGCTGATGGAGCACGACTGGCCGGGCAACGTGCGCGAGCTCGAGAATGTCATCGAGCGCGCGGTCGTGCTCACCCCTGGACGCACCATGGGTCCGGAGATGATTCCGGAGCACGTGCGCCGCGTTCCCCGCACGGTGGTGCCGCCGGTGGCGCTGCCGCCGGAAGGCATTTCGCTGAAGGACGTCACCTCGGCGTACGAGCGCCAGTGGATCGAGTCGGCGCTCGAGGCGGCCGGCGGCGTGCAGAAGCGCGCGGCCGAGCTGCTGCACATCAAGCCGACGACGCTCAACGAGATGATCAAGCGCTACGACATCCGGCCGCGGCGGAAGAAGGCCGGCGCGCCGGACGGCGACGATCGGCTCGAGCCGGCGACGTCGGACGTCGACTAGCCGACGCCTGCAATCGTCGCAGAGCCGCAGCCGGGTGGGCGCGGCATCTTCCTCCGCCTCACCTTCGCTCCGGCATGCCGGGTCGACTCTGGCACACCACACAAGGCACCGGTCCGCATGGAGGACCGGCAACGCTGCCGGTGCTCAGAGTTCGGCGTCGAAAGACGCCACGCCCGCCCGGCTGCGGCAGTGAGTCTTCAGCACCACGAGCCGGATCGACCTGTCTCACAGAATCCCGCCGGGTAGCTGATCGGGCACGAGGGACGGATGGTTCCAATAGACCGGGTGAAGCAGCCTGGCGCCCAGTTCGGCCGTCACGGCGCCAATGGCCCTGCAGAGCCTCCGCCGCTCCGCTGCCGTGTCCTCTCGGCCAACCGCCTCAGGAATCCGCTCCAGCTATCCTCACACTTGCCGCTGACAAGCCACGTGCGCCCAAACTGCACTGCCGCGGCCGGGTGGGCGTGGCGTCTTCCGACGGCGACCTCTGAGCACCGGCAGCATTGCCGGTCCTCCATGCGGACCGTTGCGTTGTGTGGTGTGCCAGAGTCGTCCCGGCATGCCGGAGCGAAGGGGAGCCGGAGGAAGATGCCGCGTCCACCCGGCCGCAGCGGTGCGGCATGGGCGCAGGCGGACGCGGACGAATCAGCGCTGGCGCACGGCGCTTATGAGGCGGTCGTACTTGGCCAGAATCGCTTCCCAGCGGTACTCGCGCTTCACGTATTCCTTGCCGTTCCGGCCCATCGAGCGGCGCAGGCGGTCGTCGGCCAGCAGCAGCTTGGCGGCTTCGACGAACTCGTCGCGGTTGTTGTACCAGAGACCGGCGTTGCTCTTGCGGCAGTGTTCGACGAGCACGTCGCTGTGGCCGTTGACGAGCACGGGTGTGCCCACTGCCATGGCTTCGAGCGCCAGCAGCGACAGGCTTTCGAAGGGCGAGGGCACGACGACGATCGTCGCCGCCTCGAGGGCTTCGAGGCGCTCGCGCTCCGAGAGCAGGCCGGCGAACTTCACCCACGGCACCTCCGGCAGCTGCATGAGCTTCACGCCCATCAGCACGAGGTCGGCGTCGCCCGACTGCTCCTTGTAGCTCGTGAAGTACTCGAGCAGTTCCTCGCAGCCCTTGCCCGGGTCGATGCGGCCGCCGTAGAGCAGGAACTGACCGTGCAGGCGATGCCGGCGCTGGAACCTGGCGCCACGATGCAGCAGATGTTCGGGCAGCGGCTCGTCGTCGCTCGTGGGCGCGGGCGGTTCGTCGAGGCCCATGGCCGCGGCAAGCGGCGCCACCTTGCGGCGATCGCCGCGATCGTCGGCGGAGGCGGGTACGCTGCCGCCGTCACTGCCCGGCAGCAGGTCCACGCCGCAGCCGACCACTTCCTCGGCCACCGCGTTGATCTCGAAGCGTGTCTTCAGGAACTGCCGCTCGACCTCGGTGTTGTAGGCCATGGCGGCCGGCAGCCGGAACATCTCCTTGTAGATGCCCAGATGGATGGCCGGTTCGTCGTGCGCCGTCGGCACGAGGATGCTGCGGGCCGGATCGACCTTGAGCCCCAGGACCGTCGGCGCATACAGATAGGTGAAGAAGATGAGCGCGTCGTACGACTTGTAGTGTTTCGCGAGGTAGTCGCGCAGCGCCGGCGACCACGGCCCCTGCATTTCGAGCCACTTCACCTCGTCTTCGCGCGAATGCGGGTGGTGGAAGATCCAGTCGGAATACTGATTGAAGGCCGTGATGTCGCGCTGGGCCGCCACCGGGAAGCGCCGCACGGTGACACCCTTGATGCGGTCGTTGCCCTCGGGATACTCGTTCTTCCAGGTCACGTAGTCGCGGGCGCAGGTGGTCAGCACCTCGACGTCGTGTTTGGTGGCCAGACGTTCGGCGATGAGCCGGCAGTGGTATTCGGAGCCGCCGAGAATCTCGGCGCCGTAGCGCTGGACGACGAACGCAATCCTCACGATGTCACTCCATCTCGATGCGCGGCCGGCCGCGAGAGGCCGGCGAGTTGTCCGTGCAGCAGCCCGGTCAGGGCCTCGCGGATGCGGTCGTCGCCGAAGTCGGCGAGACGCCGCCGCTGGCCCGCGATCACCTTCGCGCGCAGCGTGTCGTTGTAGGCGAGCTCGCCGAGCAGTTCAGCCGCGAGCTCCAGATCCTTGGGTTGGAAGCACATGCCGGCGCCCCCGAGCGTGTCGGGCACGGCCGTCGAGCCATAGGCGAGCACCGGCACGTCGGCCGCCATCGCCTCGAGGAGCGGCACGCAGAAGCCTTCGTGCTCCGAGAGCGAGATGTAGACGCTGGCGGTGCGGTAGTAGGCCGCGAGATCCTCGTTCGGGACCGGCCCCGTGAACCAGAAGCGGTCGGCCGGCATCTGGAACTCGGCGATGAGCGCGCGCACCATGTTGTAGTAGCGCGGCACGCCGTCCGTCCGGCCGACGAAGATGAAACGGTAGTTCACGTCCACGTAGCGCTTGTAGACCTCGGCCAGGCGGATGTGGTCCTCGATCTTCTTGTTCGGCACGATGCGGCCGACGAAGAGGAAGTTCAGCGGCCCGTCCGTCAGGACCTTCTCGAGCGCCGGGCGGCGCGGCGCCTGCGTGATGCGTTCGACGTCGATGGCGATGGGGAAGACGCCGGTGTGATCGAAGCCGAGCGCCTCGAGTTCGGCGCGGTTGTACTCGGAGTCGCCGAGGGCCGCATCGGTGCGGCCGGCGAGCGTCGTGAGTTCCTGGCGGCCGAGCTGCGCGAGGCGGTAGATGCCGGCGTGGTACGGCGCGAAGAAATGCGCCGGCGTCACGTTGTGGTACTGCAGCACGCGGCCGTGCGGCAGCGTCGCGAACGCTTCGGTCATCGGCGACGGCAGCGCGTAGTGGAAGATGGTCAGGTCGCCGCGGCGGGCCGCCGGATCGGCGAACGGCAGCACGTCGTCCACCAGGTCGTCGTCGATCGTCAGGGCGAACAGATCCGACTGGTGCCCCATGGCACGCAGCAGGCCGCGCACACGTCGCGCCGAGTCGCCGATGGCGTCGCCCTTGTGGGCCGCCGGCACCCACTGGTTGACGATCATCGCGCCGTGTCCTCGTCGGGAAGAGCCTGGAATGCCGCCGGACGCGTGGAGCGGACCTCCTCCAGCCATTCCGCCTGACGCACCTGATCCCAGAAGTCGAAGGCCACGGGTGGCGCCTGGCGCCGCGGGCGCGCCAGGGTCTCGTCGACGAAGCGCAGCAGCATGCCGCCGAAGTCCTTCGCGAGCAGCCGATCGAGGGCCGCATCCTGCTTCGACAGCACGGACTCGCGGAGCGCCGCGTTCGAGACGAGCGCGTCGACGAGGCCGGCAATCGCGATCGGATCCTTGTCGTGGTAGAGCAGGCCGCCGCCGTCCATCGTCGCCGGCACCGCCGTGGCGGCATGCGCCACGACCGGCACGCCCATGTGGAAGGCTTCCATCAGCGGCACGCAGAAGCCTTCGTGCTCGCTCGCGCAGAGGAACACGTCGGCGATCTCGTAGTAGGCGGCGAGTTCCTCGTTGCTCACGTGCCCGAGCATGTGCACGTCGGCGGCGCCGATCCGGGCGACGAAGTCGTGCACCATCGCCAGGTAGCGTTCGAAGCCGCCGTGCGAGCCCACGAGCAGCAGCCGCGAGCGTGGGTTGAACCAGCGCTTGTAGGCGTGGAACGCCCGGATGACGTCCTCGATCTTCTTGTTCGGGATCATCCGCCCGACGAAGAGGATGTTCACCCAGTCGTCATCGAAGGCGCCGGCCTGCATGAAGTTCGCGGGGCCGGCCAGGTGGCTGAAGTCCGGCACCACCGGCAGCACCGCCGTCCGCGGAAAACCCAGCGCCTCGAGTTCCACGCGGTTGTATTCCGAGTCGCCGAGGCCGAGTTCGACGCGGTTCGCGTAGACGCCGAGCTCGCGGCGCCCCAGGTAGCAGAGCTGCACGAGCAGCGGATGCACGTCGATGAAGAACTCGGGCGGCGTGATGTTGTGGTAGACGAGCGCCATGCGATCCGGCAGCGCGTAGGCCACCCGCGACGCCCGCGATCCGATCGAGAAGTGATGGATCAGCAGGTTGTCGGGATGGCTCGCCTCCGGCAGGTCGCGATAGTCGACCGTGAGGTCTTCGAGCCGGCGGTCGGCCGTCTCGACGAAGATCTCGGAGTCGTAGCCGGCCGCGCGCAGCACGCGCTGGATGCCGAGCACTTCGTGGCCGATGGCATCGCC
>JALHON010000176.1 GCA_022842985.1 Acidobacteriota bacterium
ACGCCGGCCGCGCCGCAGCATCCGGACTTCCTGTTCCCGGCCACGCCGGAGGGCACGCCGAAGGCCACGGTCGACCGGCTGGCGCGCGGCTGGCGCCTGCTGCAGGCCAACGACCTGGCCGCGGCGGACCGCGAATTCGCCGCCGTGCTCGCGACCAACCGCGACTTCGCGCCCGCCCGGGCCGCCGCCGGCTATTCGGCGCTCGCGCAGCAGCGGGCGAGTGACGCCGTCGCGCAGTTCGACGCCGCCACGCCGGCCGGGAAACCCTACGCACCGGCGCTCGTCGGCCGCGGGCTGGCCCTGCTCGCCCTCACGCGGGAGGAAGACGCGCTCGCGAGTTTCGAAGCGGCGCTTGCCGCCGATGCCGCGATTCCCGAACTCGCCGAACGCGTGGCGACGCTGCGGGTGCGCGTGGTGCAGGACCGCATCAGCCGGGCCGAGCGCGCGGCCGCCGCCGAGCGCTGGGACGAGGCACGCGCGGCGTACCGCGCCGCCATCGAGGCCTCGCCCGATGCCGCGTTCCTCTATCGCGATCTGGCCGCCGTCGAACGCCGGGCCGGGCGCGAAGAGACGGCCCTCGAGCTGGCGCGCGCCGCGCTCGTCTACGACGCCGACGACGCGCGGGCGCACACACTCATCGGTGACGTGCTGGCCGAGCGGCGCGAGTTCGACGAGGCGCTGGCCGCCTACCGGAGGGCCGCCGCCATCGAGCCGTCGCCGGCCCTCGACGCCACGATCGCGCGCGTCAGGGAGCGGGCCCGCGAGGCGGCGCTCCCCAGTCAGTACCGTGCGATTCCCGACCGCCCACAGGCGACCCGCGCCGACCTGGCCGCGCTCCTCGGCGTGCGCCTCGCGGCCGCGCTCCAGCGTGCGCCGCAGCGGCAGGTCGTCGTGACCGACGTGCGCGGCCACTGGGCCGAGGCATGGATTCATGGCGTGGCGCGCAGTGGCGCCATGGAGGTGTATCCGAACTACACCTTCCAGCCGAATGCGCCGCTGCAGAGGCTCGGCCTCGCGGATGCCGTGAGCCGCGCGCTGGCCGTGCTGCGGCCGGCAGCCACCGTGGCCGGCTGGGACGCGACCGCGCTCGCGGTCAGTGACGTGCCGTCCGAACACCTCGCGTATCCTGCCGTGCGGCGCGCCGTCGCCTCCGGCGCGCTGCGTCTGGAGGGCGGCGCCTTCCACCTGCTGCGGCCGGTCTCGGGCGCCGAACTCGTGGAGGTCGTCACGCGGCTCTCCGCGATGGCGGGAGCGCGCCGATGAGCGAACCCGTCCTCACGCTGGCCAACCAGCTCACGCTGCTGCGCCTGCTGCTCATCCCGGTGTTCGTGCTCGCGGTCGTCTACGGCCGCTTCGGCTGGGCACTGGTGGCCTTTGCCGCTGCCGGCCTCACCGACGCCCTCGACGGCCTCGCGGCCCGGCGCGCGAATCAGAAGACGTCGCTCGGCGCCTGGCTCGACCCGGCGGCCGACAAACTGCTGCTCGTGACCACCTTCATCGTGCTGACGCTGCCGAACCTGGGTCTGCCGAACCGCATCCCGCTCTGGCTCACGATTCTCGTCATCAGCCGCGATGTGGCCATCGTGCTCACCGTGGCCATCGTGAATCTCGCCGTCGGCCCGCGCACGTTCCGGCCCTCGCCGCTCGGGAAGGCGGCGACGGCGCTCTTCATCGTGACCGGTGTGGTCGTGCTGTTCTTCAACTACCTCGGACGCACCTCGCCCGTGGTCGATGCCTTCATCTGGGCCTCGCTCGCCATCACGCTGGCCTCGTCGGTGGACTACGTGCGCCGCATCACCCGCACCGCCCGGCCCGCCGGGTCCAGGCCCTGAGCCCGCGTCCCGGCCCGGGCCTAGGGCCGGCGCTCGATCACTGGTAGTATTTCCGGCGGCGCGACGCCAATTTCGAGTTCGGGGGACCCATGGAACGTTCACGGACGAGCGTGCGCCTGTCGCTCGCGACAGGCCTGATGGTGGCAGGATTGGCGGCGGGTGTGGCCGCGCAGCGAGCGGCGGCCCCGGCCCCGGCGCCGGCGCCGACGCCAGCCGGACAGTGGCGGACGTACGGCGGCGACCTCGCCAGCACGCGGTATTCGCCGCTCGAGCAGATCAACGCCTCGAACTTCGGCTCGCTGCGCATTGCCTGGCGTTTCCGCACCGACAACTTCGGTCCGCGCCCCGAAATCTCCCTGCAGGCGACGCCGCTCTACGCCAATGGCGCTCTCTACGCCGCTGTCGGCTCGCGCCGCGCCGCCGTGAGCCTCGACCCGGCCACGGGCGAGCTGCTCTGGGCGAAGCGCTTCGACGAGCGTCCGCGCACGTTCCCGCGCGGCCTCTCGGGCCGTGGCGTGGCCTACTGGGAATCCGGTGCCGTGAAGCGCGTGTTCATGGTGTCGCCCGGTTACCAGATGCTGTCGATCGACGCCACGACCGGCCAGCTCGATCCGGCCTTCGGTGCCAAGGGCGTCGTGGACATGCGCAAGCTGCTCGGCTATCCCGTCGAAGACGTGGAGAAGGCCGAGATCGGGCTGCACTCGGCGCCGATCGTCGCAAACGGAATCATCATCGTGGGCTCGGCCCACCTCGCTGGCGGCGCGCCGCCCACCAAGGAACACATCAAGGGCGTGGTGATGGGCTTCGACGCCCGCACCGGCAAGAAGCTGTGGGGTTTCACGGCGATTCCCGGCCACGGCCAGAAGGGCAATGACACCTGGCTGAACGAGTCGTGGACCTACACCGGCAACGCCGGCTCGTGGGCGCAGATGTCGGCCGACGAGGCGCTGAACCTGGTGTACGTGCCCGTCGAGGCGCCGACCGGCGACTACTACGGCGGCCACCGGCCGGGCGACAACCTTTACTCGAGCGGCATCGTGGCCCTCGACATCAAGACCGGCACGATGAAGTGGGCGTTCCAGACGACGCACCACGACATCTGGGACTGGGACATGCCGAGCGCGCCCATCCTGGCCGACATCACCGTCGACGGCAAGGCCATCAAGGCCGTGGCCGTGCCCACCAAGCAGAACTACCTCTACGTCTTCGATCGCACGAACGGCTCGCCCGTGTGGCCGATTGTCGAGACGGCCGTGCCGAAGGGCGACCTGCCCGGTGAGTGGTATGCCCCGACGCAGCCCATTCCGAGCAAGCCGCCGGCTTTCGGCCGTCAGGGCGTCAAGGAAGACGATCTGCTCAACTTCACGCCCGAGCTGAACGCCAAGGCGAAGGAGTTCGTGAAGGGCTGGCGCATGGGCAGCATGTGGGAGCCGCCGTCCGAGCTCAATCCGGCGGCGGGGAAGATGGGCACGCTGCAGCTGCCGGGGTCGACGGGCGGCCCCAACTGGCAGGGCGGCTCGATCGATCCCGAGTCGAACATCGTCTACATCTACTCGAAGGACGAGGCGACGGCGCTCTCGATGGTGCGCGATCCGAAGCGCTCCAACATGGACTGGATCAACGGCGCGGGCGGTGAAGGCGGCCGCCGGCTGGCCATCGACAACCTGCCGATCATCCGTCCGCCCTGGGCGACGATTTCGGCCATCGACATCAACAAGGGCGAGCTCGTGTGGCAGACCGTGCACGGCGAGACCGACGACGCGGTGAAGAACCACCCCGCGCTCAAGGGCATCACGATTCCGCGCACCGGCCGCCCGGGCCGCATCGGCGTGCTCACGACCAAGTCGCTCGTGATGGCGGGCGATGCCGGCATGGCGACGCACCCGAACGGCCAGCGCAGCGGCATGTTCCGCGCGTATGACAAGAAGACCGGCAAGGAACTGGGCGCGGTGCCGCTGCCCGGTCCGCAGACGGGCTCGCCGATGACCTACCTGCACGAAGGCAAGCAGTACATCGTGGTGGCCGTGGCCGGCCAGGGCGCCGCCGCCGAGCTCATCGGCCTGGCGCTGCCCGACGCGCCGAAGTAGCGCGCGTCACCTCACATCGACCCTCGACGGGACGTCTTCCACGCGGAGGACGTCCCGTTCGTGTGTACCGGCAGTGCGCGGCTGAGACGCCGGCGATGGGGCCGCCCCGTCGCCGGCGCGTTGCCAAGGGCGAGTCCGCACGTCGACAAGGCCCTCTGTCGCGTCCGTTGCCCGTGTGGCGATACGCCTCATCAGCCGCGGATGCGGGCCGCGAGCACTTCGACGGCAACCGCCAGCGCCTTCACCACGAAGATGGCGCTCACCGCTCCCGCTGAGAGCCAGAGCAGCGGCGCGCGGCGGCGAGGAGACGAGGGCCTGGACTCGGCGTGCCGGGGCGGCGTCAGGTGCCGGCGGGCCAAGGCTCTGACGCGATTGGCGCGCATCGCGGACGGTTCGGCGTCTGGCAGCGAGGCAAGACGATCCAGCAGATCGTTCACGGTTCGACCTCCTGCCAGGCCGCGGCAGTCTTCGCCACGTCCCGGTCGAGTGCGCGCGCGAGCGCTTCCCGTGCCCGGTGCAGCCGCTGGCGCAGGGCCTGCGGCGTGATGCCACAGACAACGGCTGCATCTGCCGGTTCAAGTCCGGCGACGCCGACGAGCAGCAGTACCTCGCGCGCCGCCAGGGGCAGCGTCGCGATGGCGCGTTCCAAGCGGCGTTCGAGTTCGTGGCCGGCCGTCTCTTCGAACGGGGACGTGCGCGGCGCGTGATACGGCCACAGCCCCATCAACCCCGCCGCCGTCGTGTCCTCGAGCAGGCGCGACCGCATGTAGCTCAGGTGGAGGTTGCGGGCCACGGTGAAGAGCCACGGCCCGAGCCTGGTGTCCGGCTGCAGGCGTGCGGCATGGCGCAGGAGGCGGATCCAGACTTCCTCGAGCAGATCCTCGGCGGCATCGCGCCGGCGGACCAGACGCAGCAGGAACGTGAAGAGCCGCCGGTTGAATGCGGTGTGGACGGCGTCGAACGCATCGGCGTCGCCGGCCCGCAGGCGCGCCACGAGCGTCAGTTCGGTCTCTCGGTCCACGCAGAGAGTAACGCACGAGCGCTCGCGGCGTGACAGCTGTCACGCCGCCCACGGCCACGCGTTGTTGGTAGCAGCATCACGCTCGTCTGGAGGCTCCCATGGACATGCTCCGCAATGCCAGTCTGTTCGCCCGTCTGTCGCTCGCGCTTGCCTTCGTTCCACTCGTCATGGCCGTGGTCTACGCGGTCCGGCCGACCGAGCGCCATCTGGCGTTGATGCGGCCGCTGTCGCTCGCCGGACTCTTCGCGGCGCTGTCGGGCACGGTCCTTGGCCTCATCAACGCGCTCATGCCTTTGTGGCGGCAGGGTGTGGGGCCCGACGCCTACAAGCTGGTGGCCGTGGGCGTCGCCGAATCGCTGGTGTCGGCGTTCGTCGGCTTCGCCTGCCTGACGGCGGCATGGCTGCTCGTGGCCCTGGGCATGGGGCGCACGACTGACGGCGTCTGAGCCATCTCAAGGATGGCCGTCTACAGAACCTTCGTGCGGAAGTAGTCGATGGTCTTCGTGAGCCCCTCACGCAGGTCGACCTTCGGCTCCCAGCCGAGCAGCGTGCGGGCGCGGGTGATGTCGGGGCGGCGCACCTTCGGGTCGTCTTCGGGCAGCGGCTGGTAGATGATGCGGCTCTTCGAGCCGGTCATCTCGATGATCGTCTCGGCGATCTGCCTGATGGTCATCTCGGCCGGGTTGCCGATGTTGATCGGGCTGTTCTCGCTCGACTCCATCAACCTGATGATGCCGTCCACGAGATCGCTCACGTAGCAGAAGCTGCGGGTCTGGCTGCCGTCGCCGAACACCGTCACGTCTTCGTTGCGCAGCGCCTGCGACATGAAGGCCGGCACGGCGCGGCCGTCCTTCACCCGCATGCGCGGCCCGTAGGTGTTGAAGATACGGACGATCTTGGCATCGAGGCCGTGGTAGCGATGGTAGGCGGTGGTCATCGCTTCGGCGAACCGTTTGGCTTCGTCGTAGACGCCGCGCGGGCCGATGGGGTTGACGTTGCCCCAGTAGGTTTCCTTCTGCGGATGTTCGAGGGGATCGCCGTAGACCTCGGAGGTCGAGGCGATGACGAAGCGCGCGCCCTTGGCCTTGGCCAGGCCGAGCGCCTTGTGCGTGCCGAGCGCGCCCACCTTCAGGGTGGGAATCGGCAGCTCGAGGTAATCGATCGGGCTGGCCGGGCTGGCCCAGTGCAGCACTGCGTAGACCGGGCCTTCGACGTTGATGTAGTTCGTGACGTCGTGCTTGATGAACTCGAAGTCGCGATTCTTGATGTGCGCGATGTTCGCCAGGTCGCCCGTGAGCAGGTTGTCGATGCCGACGACGGCGTAGCCGCGGTCGAGCAGGGCGTCCGACAGGTGTGAGCCGATGAAGCCGGCGGCTCCGGTGATGACGACGCGTTTCTGCATGGGGACCTGTGAGGAGGAGACGTCAGTGGGCCGGACGTTGCGAGAAGATGCCGCGCACCGCCGTCAGCCAGATGATCTTGAGGTCGAGCGACACCGACCAGTTCTCGATGTAGTAGAGGTCGTACTCGATACGTTTCTCGAGGGACGTGTTGCCGCGCCAGCCGTTCACCTGGGCCCAGCCGGTGATGCCGGCCTTCACCTTGTGGCGCAGCATGTACTGCGGGATGCGGTGCTTGAACTGCTCGACAAAGTAGGGGCGTTCGGGCCGCGGGCCGACGATCGACATTTCGCCCTTCAGCACGTTGACGAACTGCGGCCACTCGTCGAGGTCCATCTTGCGCAGCCAGCGGCCCACGCTCGTCGCCCGCGAGTCTTCCTCGTCGGCCCAGACCGGGCCGGTGTCGTCCTCGGCGTCGATCGGCATGGTGCGGAACTTGTAGACCTTGAAGGACCGGCCGTCGAGGCCCATCCGCTCCTGCGAGTAGAACACCGGGCCGCGCGAGCTGCGCTTGATGAGCCAGGCAATGACGAGCCCGGGCACCACCATGATGGCGAGCGCCACGACCGAGATGACGATGTCGATCGCCCGCTTGATGACGGCGTTCAGGCCCTGCAGGGGGACGTCGTTGACGTTGATGACCGGCAGCCCGTCGAGGTCTTCGAGGCGGGCGCGCAGGGCGATGAACTGCAGCAGATCGGGCACGACCTTGACGTCGATGCACTCGCGGCTCGCGCCTTCGACCAGGTCGAGCATCTTCACGTGCTCTTCCATCGGCAGCGCGATGTAGAGGTGGTCGACGCTCTCACGCACGGCGATCTCCGGCGCCTCGGCCAGCGTGCCGAGCAGCGGCACGCCACGGTAGCCGAGGTGGTCGCCGCCGGCGCGGTCGTCCACGAACCCCACGACGACGTAGCCGAGCTCGCGGTGCTCGAACATGCGGTCGGCGACCATGCGGCCGAGTTCGCCCGAGCCGGCGATGAGGATGCGGCGCAGGCCGAGGCCCGCCGTCCAGCGGCGTTCCATGAACTCGCGCACGAACTCGCGGGCGAGGTAGCCGAGCACGATCGTGCAGATGAGGAAGATGGCCCAGACCAGCTGCGAGATTTCGTAGGTGCCGCGGCTCTTGATGTGGTCCGGCACGTAGTAGGCCTGGAAGTACAGCGTGCCCACCACGCCGATGACGACGGCGAAGATGCTGCCGACGAGCACGTTGAAGAAGTCGTCGATGCGCGAGCGGCCGCGGCGCAGGCGGTAGAGGCCCTGCAGGTGGTACCCGATCGGGACGATGGCGGCAACGAACGGCAGCACGTCGATGTACTGCGCGAGCGGCGGCTGGCCCTTGGTGACGGGGAAGAGGCCGGTCTCGAAGCGGATGAGATAGGCGAGCACGAAGGCGACGATGCCGATCGAGGCATCCGTCAGCACGTGCAGGGCGACGAGCAGGCGGTTGTAGCGCCTTACCATCGCGTGCCTCCGGGGGCGGCGAGCACTTCGTCCACCGCGTGGCGGAATTCGGCACGGAACCGGGCGTGGCTGAAACGTTCCGCATTGGCCCGGATGCCGGCGCTGTCCCACGGCCGTGAGGCGGCGTGCGTCAGGGCGGCGGCCCAGGCGTCGACGGAGTCGTCGGCCACGAGCAGGCCGGTCTCGCCGTCGATCACGGTTTCGGTGGCGCCGCCCTGGCCGAGCGCCACGACGGGGCGTCCGGTGGCCTGCGCCTCGACCGGCACGATGCCGAAGTCTTCCTCGCCGGGCAGCAGCACCGCGGCGGCGGTGCGGTAGGCGGCCCGCACGGCGGCGTCGTCGAGCCGGCCGAGCAGCCGTACGCCCGGCCCTTTCGCCGCGCGCGCCTCGAGCATGGCGCGTTCCGGACCGTCGCCGATGATGTCGAGCGGCACTCCGGCCCGGTGGGCGGCGTCGATGGCGACTTCGAGGCGCTTGTATGGGACCAAGGCGGATACGATGACGAACGTCGAGCCCGGCGCCTCGGCGCCAGGCGTGAAGTACTCGGTATCGACCGGCGGATAGATGACGGCCGACTCGCGATTATAGTACAGCGAGATTCTCCGCGCAACATACTGAGAAATAGCCAGATAGCGGCTGGCGCGGGTGGACGTGCGCTGGTCCCAGCGGGCCATCCGGGCCAGCACCGGACGCAGCACCGCGCTCATCGGGCGGCCCACCTTCTGCGGTCCGAAGTAGGCGTCGAACTGATCCCACGCGTAGCGCATCGGCGTGAGGCAGTAGCAGAGGTGGGGCACACCCGCCGGCACGATCACCGACTTGGCGACGCAGTGGCTGCAGCTCACGACCAGGTCGAAGCCGCGGAAGTCGAGCCGTTCGATGGCGGCCGGAAAGAGCGGGAGATAGTGCCGGTAGGCCCGGCGGACGAACGGCAGATGCTGCGTGAATGCCGTATGGATGGGCCGGCGTTCGATGAGGGGCGACACCGAGCCCGGAATGTGGAGCAGCGTGAAGAGCTCCGCGTCCGGGAACACCTCGCAGAGCCGTTCCAGGGCCTTCTCACCGCCCCGCATGCCGGTGAGCCAGTCGTGCACGAGGGCGACGCGCATCACGCGGCCCCCAGGACCTCGCGGTACACGGCGAGCGTATCGGCGGCGGCCCGCGCCCAGGAGAACTCCCGCGCGCGGGTCCGGCCCTTCGCGATGAGCTGCTGGCGCAGCGGTTCGTCGGTGACGGCCCGGCGGATGCCGTCGGCAATCGACGCCACGTCGTACGGATCCACGAGCAACGCCGCATCGCCCGCCACCTCGGGCAATGACGAGAGGTTGGAGGTCACGACCGGGGTCTCGTTCGCCATCGCCTCGAGCGGCGGCAGCCCGAAACCTTCGTACAGCGACGGAAAGACGAAGGCGCGGGCGAGGCGGTAGAACGTCACGAGCGTGGCTGCCGGCTGGAAGCCGAAGAAGCGCACGTGCTTGTCGAGGCGATGCCGGTGCACCGCCTGCCGCAGGCCGGGGTGTTTCGACGTCTCGTCGCCGATGACGACGAGCTTGAGGCCGTCCGGCCCGTCGGCGCGCATCGACGCGAAGGCCGCGATGAGGCGCTCGAGGTTCTTGTGCGGCTTGATGTTGCCGACGTAGAGCACGAACGGGTGATCGAGCTGGAAGCGCTGGCGCACGCGGTCCATCGCCTCGGCGTCGGGCGCGGTCGCGAAGCGGGCGTCGAGCCCGTTGTGCACGACCACGACTTTTTCGGGCGCCACGCCCGTGTAGTGGAGGATGTCGCGCTTCGAGGCATCCGAGACGGTCAGCACCCGATCGGCCTTGCGCGCCGCCAGGCGGATCATCGCGTGCGCGTAGACGAATGCGGCGCGGCTCGGCAGGTACTCGGGAAAGCGCAGGTGGATGCAGTCGTGAATCGTGACCACCGTGCGGCAGCGCGTGAGCGGCGGCAGCACGTAGTGCGGCTCGTGCAGCAGGTCGGCCCTGGCGCGCGCCGCCGCCATCGGCACCCGCCACTGTTCGGCCAGCGAATACGGACGGCTCGTTTCGACGACGGCGCGGAAGTTCGGGCCGGCCGCGGCGGCCGTGGCCGCGTCCTCCGGTTTCGTGAGGAGCACGTAGTCGCCGTCGTGATCCAGGCGGCCCAGCTCGGTCACGAGATTGCGGATGTAGGTCCCGATGCCGAAGTCGTGCAGCTTTCGGGCGTCGAGGACGATCCGCATGGTCTCCCGCAGTTTATCGGACATCGACGCCACGGCGCTTGAGCCACCAGACGAGCAGCGGCGCCCAGGCGGGGTGGTGCTTGCGGTAGAAGGCGACCTGACTCTCGCGCCGCCGCCGTTCGGTCGGGCCCGGCGCCGAGGCGCCCGACCGGCCGCGCAGGTGGCGCACGGTCACCGCG
>JALHON010000177.1 GCA_022842985.1 Acidobacteriota bacterium
GGCCGGCGTGCGCGTGGCCAGCTCGCGCTCGACGGCGGCGCGGTAGTCGCTGCCCTCGAGCCGCCGCATCAGGCCGACGGCGCGGAGCTTCAGGCGATCGCGCATGTCCTCGAACTCCGCGGTGGCCGTCTTCCCCATCGCGTGGTCGAACTCCAGTTCCTTGATCGTGCGCAGCACGAGGGCCTTCTCGCGTTCGAGCGCGGCGCGGGCACGGCCACCCACCGGGGCGTCGGCGGCGTCATCCTGCACCGCGGCAAGCGGCGCGAGCGACCGGTAGCCGGCCACGGCCACGAGACTCGAGGCGACGACGGTCGCGCTCAGCACGACCACACTCGACATCGTCTGGCCGGTCGACACGAGCACGACGGCGGTGGCGGCGAGCATGCCCGCCAGGAGGAACAACTGCCAGGGCCGCAGCCCGGGATCAGTCGAGGTCGCGGAGTTCATCGTCGAGTTGCTGCCGGAGGCTGGGGTCCACACCCGCCACGGCGGCCGAGGCCCCGACGGTCGCGGTGTCGCTGCGGCCCGCCGCCCAGCGGCGCGCGATGAACGCGAGCCCGAGGGCGGAGAGACCGGCCAGGGTATACGGGAGCAGCCACAGCAGCTTGTGGTATCCCTCGTCGAGCGGACGCGCCAGGATGTGCTGGCCGCCGAACTCCTGCACGAAGCTGGCGAGCACGGCGTCGCGATCCTTGCCTTCGTCGACGAGCGTCTTGATCTTCGCGAGTTGCGACGCCTTGCCTTCGCAGTTGGTCATGCCGCAGGTGCCGGCCGGAAGCCGGCAGCCGCAGGTGCACATGACCTCGTTCGCCAGCTCGCGCTCGAGCGCCGAACGGAACACGATCGTGCCGCTCGCCGGGGCCGCGGCGGACGCCGCCGGCTCCTGCATCTCGTGCGCGCGCAGTCCGGCGGGCGTGAGCAGCACGCCGATGAGCAGCAGCGTGGCGGCGGCTTCCGCGCCCACGCGCGCGCCGGCCATCGCGAACACGGTCTCGGGCAGCAGCGCGATGCCCGTGCCGAGCGCCATCAGCCCGAAGCCGATCCAGATCCAATTGACGAGCTCGTTGACGTGCACCTCGACGCTGGCGGACTGCTCGCCGAGCTCGAAGGCCGCCATCACGATGTAGAGGTCTTCGGCGAGCGAGCGCTGGATGGCGACTTCCGTCGTCGGCTCCTGCGGCCGGCTGCGGTAGAACCACTTCGCCGGATACATCGTGCCGAGCGTCTTCCCCGCCGTGTCCATCACCGTGACCTGCGCGGTCACCATCTGCTTCTGGTCGTCGTCGGTGGCGCGGATGGCGTCGAGCCGGAGGACGTAGCGATCCACCTGCACGGTCTGCCCCGGCTTGAGCAGCGCCTGTTCGTCGCGCCCGAAGCCTTCACCGGCAAAGCCCATGAACATGAGCACGATGCCCACGTGCACGATGTAGCCGCCGTAGCGCCGCTTGTTGCGGCTGACGAGGCCGATCATCGCCGTGAAGAGATCCGTGCCGGTGGACGTGCGCCGGACGGCGGCGCCGCGCACGAACTCCTGCACGATCGTCCCCATCACGAAGCCGCTGAAGGCGAAGCACAGGCCCGAGCTCCAGACGCGGATGCCGAGCGCGAGCGTGACGGCGCCGGCCACGATGCCGGAGAGGACCGGCCAGCGGAACTGGTGCACCATCGCCGCGAGCGACGACGACCGCCACGCCAGCAGCGGCCCGATGCCGGTGAGCAGCAGCAGGAGGAGGCCGACCGGCGTCATCCAGGTATTGAAGAACGGCGGCCCCACCGTGAGGCGCTCGCCGGTGATCGCCTCGGTGATGGTCGGGAACATCGTGGCGAACAGGACGAAGAGCGCCGAGAACAGCAGCACCCAGTTGTTGGCGAGGAACGCCGCTTCCTTCGAGGCCCACGAATCCAGTTCGTTGCGCGCCTTGAGCAGCGGCAGCCGGTAGATCACCCAGCCGAAACTGAAGATGAGCAGCGCGCTCATGAACACCATGAACATCATGGCGAGCTGCTTGTCTTCGCCGAACGCGTGCACCGACTGCACGATGCCCGAGCGCGTCATGAACGTGCCGAAGAGCGTGAGGAAGAACGTGGTGATGACGAGCGTCACGTTCCACACCCGCAGCATGCCGCGGCGCTCCTGCACCATCACCGAGTGGAGGAACGCGGTGGCCGTGAACCACGGCAGCAGGCCCGCGTTCTCGACCGGATCCCAGAACCAGAAGCCGCCCCAGCCGAGTTCCTCGTAGGCCCAGATCATGCCGAGCGTCAGGCCGAGCGAGAGGCAGAACCACGACACCATCGTCCAGCGGCGCACGGCGCGCAGCCAGCTGTCGTCGAGGTGGCCGGTGACGAGCGCGGCAATGCAGAAGGCGAACGGAATGGTCATTCCCACGAAGCCCAGGTACATCGTGGGCGGGTGAATGGCCATGTAGAAGTTCTGGAGCAGCGGATTCAGGCCGGCGCCGGCGCGTGGCGTATCGGTGAGGTAGGTCGCGAACGGGTTGTTGTGCGCGATCATCAGGAACAGGAAGAACATCTGCACGACGCTCAGCGTCGCGACGACGTACGGGATGAGCTCCCGATGCCGTTCCTTGTTGATGCGCACGGCCGCCGCGCCGAAGAGCGACAGCAGGAACACCCAGAACATGACCGAGCCGTCGAGGCCGCCCCAGTACGAGGCCAGCTTGTAGCCGAGCGGCTGCGCGCTCTCGGAGTAGCGCTGGACGTACTTGATGCTGTAGTTGCCGACGACGAAGGCGTGGACGATGACGCCCGAGGCCACCGTCATCACCGCCGCCACCAGATAGAGCGCGCCGACGCCGCTCTCGACGAGGCGGGTGTTGCGGCGGCGGGCGCCCACCACGGACGCGGCCGCCGCATAGGCGGAAATCACGAACGCCGACAGGAGCAGGACAGCGCCAAGTGTGGCCATGTTGGGCAGATCTCGAAAACGAAGGGACGTCAGGCGCGCCGCGCGCGCGGACCGGGCTCGCGGAGGGCTACTCGCCGCCGGACGTGGTGCCCTGCTTGGCCACCCCGCGACCCTTGGTGTCGACCTGCGCTTCGTACTTCGACGGGCACTTCGCCATGACGCCGTTCGGCTGCACGACGAAGCCGTCGGGGCCGAGCACGCCCTTCAGCACCACTTCGGCGTCGGGCTGGAACGTGTCGGGCACGATGCCGGTGTAGGTGGCCTTGACCACGTGGCCCTGGCTCTGCACCTCGAAGCGGTACTCGAGCGACTCACGTTTCCGGAAGATCGAGTCGGGCTTGACGAACCCGTGCAGCTGGAGCGGCTTCCCGTACCAGACCTGCGGCTCGTTCATCACTTCTTCGACGTGCTTGTAGTACTCGGTGCTTTCGGCCATCGTCGAGTACAACAACCCGCCGAACGAGAGCGCGAGCACCAGACCCGTGATTCCGACCTTGATGGCTTTGTGCTTCATGGTCAATGACTTCCGGAGACAGAGTCGAACCGGACTCTCTGCCTAGAGTATCCCCGCCCCGGCACCCGGTCAACCAACAGCAAGGCAGGAATCATGCCTGCCGGGCCGGCCTGATTCGAGGCCGATTCCCCGCCGCCGCTGCGGCCGGGCTGGCCGCCCCGGCGCGGGATAGTCCTCACGCGCCCGGATATTCCGCGAGCAGCGCGTGTACGAGCGCCACCGGCAACCCTACGACGTTGCTGTAGGAGCCGTCGATTCGCGTCACATAGCGCGCCGCCCGCCCCTGGATGCCGTAGGCGCCGGCCTTGTCCATGGGCTCGCCGGACGCGACATAGGCCTCGATGTCCGCGGCGCTCATGGGCGCGAACCACACGGTAGTCGCCGCCACGGCCACACGCGACCAGCCGGCCGAGACCAGCGCCACGCCGGTCAGCACCTCGTGGGCGCGCCCCTGCAGGCGGCCGACCATCCGGGCCGCGTCCGCCGCATCGACCGGCTTGGCCAGGATGTCGCCGTCGACGACCACGGTCGTGTCGGCGCCGAGCACGAGCGCCTCGGGCCGCCGCGCCAGCACGGCGCGCGCCTTGGCGTCCGCGAGCCGGGCCACGTACGCCTCCGGCGCCTCGCCGGGCCGCGGTGTTTCGTCGACATCGGCCGTGTGCACGGTGAACGAGTAGCCGGCCGCGGTCAGCAGTTCCTGGCGGCGGGGCGAGGCGGACGCGAGCACGAAGGGCGGCGTGGGGGACACCGCCCGATTTAAGCACGTGGGCTACGATTCCGGCATGCCGCCGCTCACGCGCCTCACCGCTGCCCTGCTCCTCGTCACCGCGATTGCCGCCCCGGCGCGCGCGCAGGGGCCCGACGCCACCTCCCCGCCGCTGCTCCCCTGGTCGAAGCAGATCGCCATTCGCGAGGGCTGGGTGCAGGAACGCCACGCGGCGCTCCTGCCGATGCTGCGCCGCCACGGCATCAGCATGTGGATCGTCGCCACCGAGGAGTTCCACGACGATCCCCTCGTGCAGCACGTGGCGCCGCCGCGCCCGTACGTGGGCAATCGCGATTTCTTCGTGTTCGTCGACGCCGGCGACGCCGGCCTGAAGCGGATTGCCATCACCGGCTACACCGAGGACAACCTGCGGCAGTTCTTCGAGACCGGCGAGCCGGTGCCGGCGGAAGTGCGCCTCGGACAGCTCGTGGACCAGTACAAACCGAAGACGATCGGCCTGGCCATCGGCGGCACGCGCGGCATGACACGGTCGCTCACCTACGACACCTACCGGATGATCACCGGCGCCATCGGCACGCCGGCCGGGGTGTCGATCGTGAGCGCGCAGGACCTCATCGAGGAATACGCCGACACGCGCCTCGCGAGCGAGATGCCGCACTACCGCACGGCCGTGCAGCTCACCGAGGCGCTGACGCGGCGCGCGCTCTCGAGCGAGGTGATCCGGCCGGGCACGACCACCGTCGGCGACGTGCGCCGCTGGCTCTACGACGCGCTCTGGGCGCACGGCGTGCGCACCTGGTTCCAGCCCGACCTGCGCGTGCAGCGGCGCGGCACGCCCGGCGCGACGTCGCGCGGGTTCCTCGCGGTCGCGCCGGAAGCGACCGTGATCGAACGCGGCGACGTGGTGCACCTCGACTTCGGCCTGAGCTACATGGGCTTCGACACCGACTGGCAGAAGATGGCCTACGTGCTGCGCGACGGCGAAACCGACGTGACGGCCGGGCTCAAGGCGGCGATGAAGAACACGAACACGCTGCAGGATGCCCTCATGCGCCGCCACTCACGCCCGGGCAAGCTCGCCGCCGACGTCTACACGGACACGATGGCCGAGATGAAGACGGCCAGCATCGAGGCGATGATCTACTCGCACCCGATCGGCCTGCACGGGCACGGCCTCGGCGCCTCGATCGACTTCCGCGCCACGCAGCGCGCCGACATCGGCCAGCAGGCGCAGAAGCGCCTGCGCCTCGGCTCCTACATCTCGATCGAACTGAACACCGCGACGCCGGTCGCGGAGTGGGACGGCCAGAAGGTGTTCGTGATGATGGAAGACGACGCGCACCTTACCGCGAGCGGGTGGGAGTTCTTCCGGCCGCGCCAGGAGGCGTGGTACCTCGTCCGCTGACCCGGGTGTTATCCTGCGAGGGATGGATCATGCCAGCCGCGTGCTGCCGGCGGTGCTCGCCACGGCCATCCGCCAGGCGCCGCTCACGCCCGAAAAGGTCGCCTTCGCGTGGCGGGCCGCGGGTGGGGCCGCGATTGCGCGGGTCACCGAGGTGACGCTCGCCGAGGGCGGCGTGCTGAAGGTGCAGGCGCAGGATCCGCAGTGGGCGAAGGAAGTGCATCGCCTGCGCCACGACCTCGTCCGCCAGCTCGAGCCGTGGCTCGGCAGCGGTGTGGTCGCGACGATCGAAATTGCCGGAGGCGCTGCCAGGCGGCCACGCCGCACGAGCCCCGGCGCCTCGTCATAACGCAGAGAGTGGAGAGAGCCGTCATGCAGGAAGCCGTCATCGTCAGCGCCGTTCGTGTTCCCACCGGCAAGTTCCTCGGCACGCTGAAGGACATGTCCGCCACCGACCTCGGCGCGCTCGCCGTGCGTGAAGCGGTGGCGCGGGCCGGCGTCGATCCGGCGGCCATCGACGAATGCATCATGGGCAACGTGGTCTCGGCCGGCGCCGGCCAGGCCCCGGCGCGGCAGGCGGCACTCAAGGGCGGCCTGCCCCACTCGGTGGCCGCGCTCACGATCAACAAGGTCTGCGGCTCGGGCCTCAAGGCCGTGATGCTGGCGCAGCAGGGCATCCTGACCGGCGACATCGAGATCGCGGTCGCCGGCGGCATGGAGTCGATGAGCAACGCGCCGTACCTGCTCGCCAAGGCGCGCGAAGGCCTGCGCATGGGCCACGCGCAGATGGTGGACTCGATGATCCACGACGGGTTGTGGTGCCCGTTCGAGAACTGGCACATGGGCAATGCCGGGGAAACCGTGGCCGCAACCTTCAAGGTGACACGCGAGGAACAGGACGCGTTTGCCGCCGCGAGCCACCAGAAGGCCGCCGCCGCGCAGGCCGCCGGCAAGTTCGCCGCCGAGATCCTGCCGGTTGCGATTCCGCAGAAGAAGGGCGACCCGGTGATGTTCGGCGCCGACGAATCGGTGCGCGCCGACACGACGCCCGAGACGCTCGGCCGGCTGAAGCCCGCCTTCAAGAAGGACGGCAGCGTCACGGCGGGCAACGCGCCGCCGGTGAACGACGGCGCCGCGGCCCTCGTCGTGATGTCGGCCGCGCGCGCCCAGGCGCTCGGCCTGAAGCCCCTGGCCCGAATCGTCGCGCAGGCGACGAGCGGCCTCGAGCCGAAGATGCTGCTCATGACGCCGGTCGAGGCCTCGCGCAAGGTGGCGAAGAAGGCCGGCTGGAACCTGCAGGACGTCGACCTCTTCGAACTGAACGAAGCCTTCGCGGTGCAGGCCGTGGCCGTCATCCGCGAGCTCGGCATCGATGCCGCGAAGGTGAACGTCAACGGCGGCGCCGTCGCCCTCGGCCACGCCATCGGCGCCTCCGGCGCGCGCGTGCTGACGACGCTGCTCTACGCGCTCAAGGATCGCGGCGGCAAGCGCGGCATCGCCACGCTGTGTCTCGGCGGCGGCAACGGCGTGGCGCTGGCCGTCGAGCTCGTCTAGCGCGCACGTCCCCGGCCCGCCCGCGCCTCACACGCGCGGCGTGCAGGTGAGGAACCGCTTCGGGTTCTCCGTCAGGATGCGCGTGAGCGTCGCCTGCGGCAGACCGGCCTTGAGCAGCAGCGGCGCGAAGACCGTGGCCGTCTGCGCCAGGCCGGCGCCGCCGTTCTTCTTCAGTGACCGCGCCGACGCGAAATCGGAGGACAGTAACAGGCGGTCGGCGTGGCCGGCCTCGATGAGCGCCATGGCCGCCACCACCTTGTCGGCGTCGGGCACGAGCGCAAGCGTGACGCGGTCGAAGCCGACGAACGCGCCGCGCTTCGCGACCGCAATCGCCACCGCGGCCTTCGGATCGTGCAGGCAGCACACGTGGCCGATGGCGAGCGAGGCCGGCCGCGCGCCGGCCTGTTCGAGCACGTCGAGCTGGCGCAGCGCCGCGTCGTGCGGAATGTCGGCCGCGCCCGGCCGCAGGCCGAGATACGGGTTGTGCGTGAACACCGGCAGCCCCGTGCGGGCCGAGGCCCGCGCCACGGCCTGCAGCACCTTCGTCTCGGTGGCCGTGAGCACGCCGCCCTGCTGGCCGATCTCGCCGAACGCGCCGAGGCGGTCGCGCGCGGCCTCGGCCACGAGTCCGTCGGCGATCTGCGCCACCGACTGCGCCTCGAGCGCCGGCGGATAGCTGCGCTGCATGTAGAAGCCGCCGCTCGCGACGACCGGCAGGCCGCTCTCCTTCGTGATGCGGACGAGCGCATCGAGACGGCGGTGCATGTCGGGGTGCCCACCGTCCACGATGAGCCCGAGTCCGTCGGCCCTGGCCGCGCGGGCTTCGTCCACCATCAGGGGCACGTCGTCGGTGAAGTGCGACGCGGCGTCGAGCGGGAAGCGCATCGACAGGTGTTCGTGGAAGAGCACGGTGCCGCGAACGTCGGCGGGCGCGAGGTCGCCGGTGAGGGTGCGTATGATCGGGCGGGCGGCCTGGGCGGCGCCGGCCGGCGGCCACCAGGCCGTGGAGGCCGTGCCGAGCAGGGCGAGCGCGGTGCGGCGGGTCATCTCGGGCATGGCCGGGTATCTTACGCCCCCGTCCCGGCCGCTCGGCGCGCCATGTGCCCCCCGGGCGCGTTATCATCGGCGCATGCCGCGTCCCGACCGCGCCGCCCGTATCGCCCTCGTCATCGGATGGCTCGTGGCCTGGTCGGCCACGTCCTTCCACTCCCACGCCCAGGAGCAGGACCTGCCCCCGCTCGTCTACGTGTGCCCGATGCATTCGGATCAGGTGGCGCACGAAGACGGCGAGTGCCCGATCTGCAAGATGGGCCTCGAGCCGATGCGGCTCGACAACGTCCACACCTGTCCGGTGCACTCGGTCGTCGCCGAGAAGAAGCCCGGCAAGTGCCCCATCTGCGGGCGCACGCTCGGCGAGATCACGGTGTCGGTGGCGTGGCGCTGCAGCGGCGTGGACAAGGACCTGATGGAGCCGCAACGCTGCAAGGACGGCACGCAGGCGATACGCATCAACAAGGCGGCGGCTCACGGCAACCACAACCCGCAGCACGGCGGGCAGTTCTTCATGGCGCAGGACTACTGGCACCACGTCGAGGGCGTCTACCCCTCGCCCGGCGTCTTCCGCCTGTATCTCTACGACGACTACACGAAGCCGCTTGCCGCCGCGAAGGTGAAGGCCGTCAAGGCCCGGCTCGTCACCAAGGAAGAGACCGATCCGAAGACGTTCGTCACGAAGGAGGTCGCGTCGGTGCCGCTGACCGTGGCGGCCGATGGCGCGTATCTCGAAGCCGCGCTCCCGCCGCTGACACTGCCGGCCAACCTGACGATGCAGGCGGTGTTCGAACCCGGCGGCAAGGAACAGCGGTTCGACTTCGCGTTCGGCGAGTTCTCGACCGACTCGATGCCGCCGGCCACGGATGTGGCCACGCGCCTGATGATGGACATTCCCGACAACCCCCGCGACCTCGTGAAGATGCTCGGCGAGCGGCGCGACGAGCTGACCGCGGTGGTCGGACGCGGCGGCCTGAGCGAAGTGTGGGTGCCGGCGCTTCAGGGCAAGGAACTGGCGCTCGCCCTCGAGCTGCATGCGCGCGAGTTCCCCGACGCGAAGCGTGCCGTGGTCGAAGGGGCAAGCCGCGCCATCGTGCTGGCGGCCTTCCGCCTCGACTCGGCCGGCGACCGCGGCGAACGCGAGGTGGTCGAACGCGCCGCCGCCGAGTTCGCACGCGCCGTGAAGACGATGGAAGCGACCTTCGGAGGCCCGCGATGATCCGCCTGACCGCATCCGTGACGCGCCTGCTCGCCGCCGGCACGCTGGCGATCGGCCTGGCCCTCGCCGCGCAGACACCGGGCGAGGCCCACAAGGCCATCACCTCGAAGTATTTCTTCAACGAAGACATGTTCCCGCTCTTCCGCGATCACTGCGGACGCTGTCACGTGGAGGGCGGCATCGCCCCGATGTCGCTGCTCACGCACGAGGACGCCTCGCCGTGGGCCGAATCGCTCCGCCTCGAGTTCCTGAGCGAAGAGCCGGCGCCGCCCTGGCACCAGATGAAGCTGACGTCCCGCGAGCTCGACATGATGCTCGTCTGGGCCAATGGCGGCACGCCGCGCGGTGACGCCACCAAGGCCCCGCCGCCCGTGACGCTCGTGAACACGTGGGCCGAAGGCACGCCGGATGTGCCGCTGCGCCTGCCGGCGCCGTTCACGCTCGACGGCCCCGTGAACGAGGCGACGCACGACGTAACCCTGCCGCTCACGACAGCGGCCGGCCGCAGCATCGGCGCGGTCGATCTGCTGCCCGGCAATCCGGCCATCGTGCGCAGCGCCGTGCTGAAGCTGAAGATGGCCGACGGCGCGACGCGGGACCTCGGCACCTGGATGCCCGGACGCACGGGCGCGCTCGCGCTGCCGGCGCCCGTGAAGATCGCGGCGGGCGCCTCGATCGTCGCGACGATCGAATACCGGCGCACGTGGAAGTACGAAGGCCAGGTGCTCACCGACCAGAGCACGATTGGTCTCTACGACGCCGGCACTCGCCGCCAGACGCCTGCCGCGCGGCCAGCGCCCGGCGCCCCGCGCC
>JALHON010000178.1 GCA_022842985.1 Acidobacteriota bacterium
CGCTCGCCCTCGACGACGTGCGGCTCGTGCCGTCGCGCGTGCCGCCGCACCGCAGCGTCGGGCCACGGGCGTCGAGTTATCACCGCTTCGCGATGGCCGCGCTGGCCGCGCTCGGCGAACCGGGCTGGACCGTGTCGGACATGGAGCTCCGGCGCGACGGGCCCTCCTACAGCTTCGAGACGCTCACGGCGCTCGCGGCCGAGGGCTGGGCGGCAGCGCAGATCTTCTTCCTCATCGGCGCCGACGCCTTCGCGGATATTGCCACCTGGTCACGCTATCCGGCCGTGCTGGACCTGGCGAACTTTGTCGTCGTCACGCGTCCCGGCACCACACACGACGACGTGCGGGCCCGCGTGCCGGCGCTCGCGCCGCGCATGGTGGCGGCGGCCGACGTCGGCGCGCGCACGACGCCGGGCATCGTGCTGCTCAGCGCCACGACGCCTGACGTCTCATCCACCGACATCCGCGCGCGTGTCGCACGCGGCGCATCTCTCACGGGCTTGGTGACGGAGCCCGTCGAGCAGTACATTCGACGTCACGGACTCTACGTCTGAAGTCCGCGTGGTAGGTACCTTGCATGGCGAAAACGAGTAGTGGACGCACGAAGAAGGCCCGCGTGCCGGCCGCCATCATGGCGGTCATCGACGCGGTGCGCGACAAGAAGGCCGAAGACGTCGTGGCGCTCGACCTGCGTACGTCGGATGCCTTCACGGATTTCTTCATCGTCTGCACCGGCACCAACCGCCGTCAGGTCCAGGCCATCGCCGACGGCGTCGAGATGGCGCTCAAGGCGAAGAAGGTGCGCCCGACGCACGTCGAAGGCTACGACAAGGGCGAGTGGATCCTGCTCGACTACTTCGACTTCGTCGTGCACGTCTTCTCGCCCACGGCCCGCGCCTTCTACGGCCTCGAACGGCTGTGGGGCAACGCCACGCCGCTGTCACTCCCGGCGCCGAAGCCGCCCAGGGCGGCCAAGGCCGACGCCGACGCCGACTGACACGCCCCAGCGCGGGCCACGGCGCGCCCGCCGATGATCCGCGCGCTCCTCGACGGCGCGCTCGCCGCGCTGCTCGCGCCGGGCTGCGCCGTGTGCGGCGCGCTGCTCGACCGCCCGCTCGATGGCGCCGTCTGTCCGGCCTGCTGGGCGCGCGTGCCGCGATTCTCGCCACCTGTCTGCGCGCGTTGCGGTGTTCCGCTGGCGAGCCCGCGCGCCACCGCGTCCTGCTGCGACGTCTGCTCGGTGGATCTCGGGGTGATTGCCGGCGCCCGCGCCCTCGGCCCCTTCGAGGGCACGCTCGCGGACCTCATCCACGCCTGCAAGTACGGGCGCCGACCGTCCATCGCCACGGGCCTCGGCCGCCTGATGCGCGACCTGCGCCACACGTGGCACGAGCCCATCGACGTCGTCGTCCCGGTGCCGCTGCACCCGCGCCGCGAGCGTGAACGGGGCTTCAATCAGGCGGCGCTCGTCGCCGCCGCGCTCGGTCCGCCGGTGTGCGAGGCGCTCACACGACGCGTGCACACGAGTCCGCAGGCCGCGGCGTCTGGTGCCGCGCGTCATGCCAACGTGCGCGATGCCTTCGTGGCGAATCGCGAGGCGCGACAGGTGCGGGGACGGGTGGTGGCGCTCGTGGACGACGTGCTCACGACGGGCGCCACGCTCTCGGCCGCGGCGGCAGCGCTCGCGGCGGCCGAGCCGGCGCGGATCGTGGCGCTTACAGCAGCCCGAGCCGAGCTCGCACGGCGCTGAGGATGTCGTCGCGCACCTGCTGGGGCGTGCGCGTGCCATCCACGAACTGCCAGCCGGCCGCGGCGGCCTGCCGCGTGTAGCTGGCGCGCACGCGCGAGAGCAGCGGCAGGTCGCGCTCGAACTTGTCGCGCGCCGCCTGCTTGCGCGCGAGCGACGTCTCGGGCGCGATGTCGAGCAGGAACGTCAGGTCTGCCGGCGGCAGCAGGCGCTGGGCATCGGTGAGCCACGCAAGATCGAGGCCCTGCGCGTCGCCGTAGGCGAGGCTCGAGGCCGCGTAGCGGTCGGCCACGACCATCGCCCCTTCCGAGAGCCAGTTGCGGATGGCCGGGGCGTGTTCGTAGCGGTTCGCGATGTAGAGGAGCTGCAGCACGTCGGGGCCGTAGGTGCGCTGCCCCTGCAGCGCCTGGCCGATCTCGACGCCGATCGACGTCGCGTAGTCGGGAAACGACACCGTGCGCACGGTGTGTCCGGCGGCGGCGAGTGCCTCGACGAGCCACTCGGCCTGGGTCTGCTTGCCGCTCTGGTCGAGGCCTTCGAAGGCGATGAGCCGTCCGCGCGTCATGACGTCGTTATGCCTCGAGCTGCAGCAGCTCGTCGAGCGTCTGCCGGCGGCGGATGGTCGTCCACGTGCCGCCGTCGACGAGCGCTTCAGGCGGCAGCGGACGACGCAGATAGGTGGAGCCGAGCACGGCGCCGTAAGCGCCGATGTCGCGCACCACCACGAGGTCGCCCACTTCGAGCGGCGGCAGGGCACGATCGCGCGCGAAACGGTCGGTGGATTCGCAGATCGGACCGACGACGTCCGCCGGCTCACTGGCCCCGGCCCGCGGCCGCACCGGCTCGATGCGGTGGTAGGCGCCATAGAGCGCCGGCCGCATCAGCTCGGTCATGCCGGCATCGAGCACGACGAAGCGGCGGCCGCCCGGCACGTGCTTGATGTCGACCACGGTGGAGACGAGCACACCGGCCGGTCCGACGATCGAGCGGCCAGGTTCGATGGCGAGCGTGAGCGGGATGTCGCCCGCGGCCTCGACGAGCGTGCGCACGTAGGCGGCCCGATCCGGCACCGGCGTTTCGTCGTACGAGATGCCGAGGCCGCCGCCGAAGTCGATCTGCTCGAGCGGCACGCCGAGCGCGAGCAGGTCGCGGGCAAGGGCGGTAGCGGCGTGCGCGGCCTTCGCCAGCGGCACGAGCGTCGTGATCTGCGAGCCGATGTGGATGTGCACGCCCACCGGCGTCAGGCCGGCGCGGCGCGTCATGTCGACGAAGAGCTCGCGGGCGAGCGCGATCGGCACGCCGAACTTGTTGTCGCGCAGGCCGGTCGAGATGTGCGGGTGACTTTCGGCGTCGATGTCGGGGTTGACACGCAGCGCCACGCGCGCCTTCACGCCCTTCGCGGCGGCGATCCGGTCCAGCCGGTCGAGTTCGCCCGGCGACTCGACGTTGATGGCGTGGAAATCGAGAGCCACGGCCCGTTCGAGCTCGGCGGCCGACTTCCCCACGCCGGTGAAGACGATCTCGCGCGGCGTGAATCCGCAGCGCAGCGCCACATCCACCTCGCCCATCGAGTTGGCATCGACGTGACTGCCGAGCGCGCGCATCAGGCGCACGATGGCCAGCGTGGAGTTGGCCTTGAGCGCGTAGTGGATGGCATGCGGCCGGCCGGCGAACGCGCCGTCGAGCGCCTGCCACGCGTCGCGGATGGCCGCCGCGCTGTAGACGTAGCAGGGAGTGCCAAGGGCGCGGGCCACGTCCTCGACGGCCACGCCGTCGATGGTGAGGCCGTGGGAGGGGTGCTGGACGAAGGGTTCGGACACGGCGGGAAGCGCTCGATGATACCGTGAACTGCCGGGGCGAATCGAGGGCCGGCGGCCGCCCACTAGTGATATTCTGACGGCCGAACCCCGCCGATTCCTGCCGATGTCCCTTGACGCCCCGTCGGCCGAGCCCGACGCCATCGATACGCTGATCCAGCGCTGTCTGGCGGGCGACCAGGCCGCCTGGGAACAGATCGTCCGCGCCAACCGGCGGCGCGTCTTCAACATCGCCTACAAGTTCACCGGCCGGCACGACCTCGCCGAAGACCTCACGCAGGATGTCTTCGTCAAGATCTTCAAGTCGCTCGACACCTTCGACCGCCGCGCCAACTTCCAGACGTGGCTCGTCAGCGTCAGCCGCAATCTCTGCATCGATCACTACCGCAGCGTCCGCAAGGAACGCGAGGCCATCGACCGCGACGTCGACCCGGGCGATCTCGCGCCGGTGGCCAACACCACGAGCCCGTACCAGTCGCTCGAGCAGCGCGACCGCGCGTCGCTGCTGCGCCGCGGCCTGGCGGAGCTCGCGCCGACGCTCCGCGATGCCGTGCTCATGCGCGACCTGCAGGAGATGACCTACCAGGAGATCGCCGACAAGCTCGACCTCCCCGAAGGCACCGTGAAGTCGCGCATCAACCGCGGGCGCAACGAACTGGCGCGGCAGATCAGCCGTATTCGCGACAACGACGACAAAGCCGTCGCGGCACGCACCACGGGCGGCGGCCCGGATTCCCGCCGAAGCGGAGTGGCAGAATGAACTTCAGCATCGACCGAACGAACGACGTGGCCATCGTGCGCCTCGACGAGGCGCGCCTCATGTATCCGCTGCTCGCCGACTTCGCGGGTGCCGTCACGGGCCTGCTCGACGGCGGCGATCGCAAGGTGCTGCTCGACTTCTCGAAGGTGACCTACGTCGACAGCGCCACCATCGGCTGCCTGATGGACCTGTATCGCCAGGCCAGCGGCAAGGGCGGCGCGCTCAAGCTCGCCGGCGTGCAGAAGCGCGTCGAGACGATGCTCACGATGACCGGCGCCCACAACTTCCTCGCGCTCCACGCCGACGAAGCCGCCGCGCTCGCCAGCTTCGGGGGCTAGACGACCATGCGCACGATCACGACGACCTCGGGCGTGACCATCGAGCTCGACGGCGACCTGCTCGCCGTGCTCGAAGCGCTGTTCAAGACCGTCTGGCTGAACCCCGACGACTACTCCTACGAGCACACGGTGCGCGAGATCCAGCACCTGCTCGGCCAGCTCAGCGAAGCGGAGTGCCGCCAGTACCTGAGCGAAGCGATGTTCATGAGCTTCACGCGCTACGAGAACGACCGTCTCGACGGCGTGATGAAGAAGCTCGATACCTCCGAACCCTAGGCCCACCCGCGTCCGATGTCGCTCAATCACCTCGCCGAACGTTTCACCTGCGCCTGGCCGTGGTCCACGGCCATCCTGCTCTGCGACGGCCGCATCTCGTGCGGCTGTTCCGACCCCTACGCGAAGCGCGTGATGGGCGACGTGCGGCAGGCCACCCTGACCCAGGTGTGGCGCGGCCCGATTGCGACGGAACTGCGCGAGGACATCAACACCGGCGGCTCGCCCTTCTGCGGCGACTGCCCGCTCAAGGAACCGCTGGCGGACGACCAGCCGGCGCCGGTGCGCGACCTGAACGTGGGCCCGCTGCCCAACCGCCTGTACGTCGAGTGCACGGCGGCCTGCAACATCTCCTGCTTCCAGGCCTGCTGCGCCCCGGAAACCGGCATCACGAAGACGCGCCAGGCCGGCATGCTCGACTTCGACGTGTTCACGCGCGTCATCGACGAAGCCGGGCCGTCGCTCGTGCGCGTCGACTTCTTCAACTACGGCGAAGCCTTCCTGCACAAGCGGGCCGTCGAGATGTGCGAGTACATCAAGACGAAGTTCCCGCACATCTACCTCTACACGAGCACCAACGGCGGCGCCCTGAACGAAGAGAAGGCGCGGCGGCTCGTGCACTCGGGCATCGACGAGGTGACCTTCTCGATCGACGGCGCGTCGCAGGCCGTCTACGAGAAGTACCGGCAGCGCGGCAAGTTCGACCTGGCCACGGCGAACATGCGGGCGATGGCGGATGAGAAGGCCCGGCACGGCCGCGACGTGCCGCAGATCAACTGGCGCTACATCCTCTTCAAGTGGAACGACCACGACGAGGAGATGGAGAAGGCGCGGGCGATGGCGGCCGAGTTCGGCGTCGACCGCCTGACGTGGGAGATCACGGATCACCCCGAAGACAGCTTCTCGCGCCGCTTCGCGCCCGGCACGCCCGACTTCGAGCGCATCAGGCACGAAGTGTGGGATCAGTCGGGGCTCGGCAACGCCATCCCCGGCGCCACGCCGCGGGCCGAGATCGCCGTACGCGCCGCCGGCGACGTGCTCTCCGGCCGCGCCGGCGAGACGATCGCGATCCAGACGCACGTGAAGAACCTGTCGACGCGGCCCTTCCGCAAGCTCGCGAGCTACGGCCGGCGCCTGGTGCGCCTCGGCGCGCAGCTCGTCGGGCCCGACGGCACGCTCATCAACCGCGATCACGCGCGCGCCTGGCTGCCCGACGACATCCCGGCCGGCGGCGCCGCCGACATCACGATCGAGGTGCCGCTGCCGGCGACGCCGGGGCGCTACGGGCTCAAGTTCGACCTCGTGAGCGAAGGCATCGACTGGTTCGAGAAGGCCGGCTCGCCGACGACGACGCGCGACGTCGTCGTGCAGTAACGCGCGTCGGGTCCGCTGGCGCCTACGGCTTCGCCATCGACGCGCGAATCGCGTCCACGGTGACCTTCGTGCGGAACTCGACCATCTTCTTGCCGTTGGCGATGGTCTTCTCGATCGGCGCGAGCGGCACGCCGTTGATGACGAACTTGCCGGCCTTCACGCGCTCGGGCATGCGGATGGCATCGGTCGACACCGTCGAGATGATGGCCGAGATGTAGTAGTCGTCGTGATAGCCCTCGAGCTTCTCGTGGATGCCGAGCTCGCGCTCCTCGAAGGCTTCGACGTCGGCGTAGTTGTAGTACTCGGGAATGAAGTGCACGCGCGCGCCCGAGCCCGCCCAGGCGGCGTTCACGGTCGTGGCCACTTCCTTCATCGGGTTCAGGTTGCCGCCGCTGTCGCCGAGGAGCACCACGTCCTTGAAGCCCTGCGACTTCAGGCTGTTGGCCATGTCGGTGAGCACGGCCTTGTAGGTCGCCTGCGACAGCACGATCGTGCCGGGCGACAGATTCTGGCGCAGCGGATTGCCGGGCTCGAGCGTGACAATCGGCGCGACCAGCGTCTTGCCGAGGGCACGGGCAATCGACTCGCCCGTCGCCTTGAGCACGTTGTTGTGCTTGCCGGTCGTGAGGTACGGGCCGTTCTCTTCGATGCCGCCGGTGAGCACGAGCGCCGTCGTGGCGCCGCCCTTGATGAGGTCGCGCACCTCGAGCATCGTCAGGTTTTCGATCCACACGCTGTCGTGCATGTCGATCGGCCGCGGCATGTTGGTCACGTCGACGCGCGGCTGGCTGTTGACCGACGCGGTGGGACGGCCGGCGCCCTGGCCCTGCGGCGCGGGGGCCTGCGCGGCGGCCTGGCCGGCGAGGACGAGTGACACGGCGAGCGTGGACGACAGGGTGCGCATGAACATGGATCCTCCTGAAGGGCGCGCGGCGCCCGGTTACCTGGTGAGCACGCGGCCGGGCCGTTCGGTGCCGGGCGCCGTGCCCGTCCACACGAGGCCGCCGTTCACCCACACCTTCGCGATGCCGGTGGCGAGGGCCCGCGGTTGTTCGAACGTCGAATGGTCGATGACCGTCTTCGGGTCGAAGAGCACGAGGTCGGCCTTCATCCCCGGCGCCAGCGTGCCGCGGTCCTTGAGACCCATGCGGGCGGCCGGCATCGACGTCATCTTGCGGATGGCCTCGGGCAGCGTCATCCACTGCTTCTCGCGCACGTAGAGGCCAAGCACGCGCGGAAACGTGCCGGCGCCGCGCGGATGGTTGTTGGCGATGCCGCCGTCGCTCGCCACCATCACCCAGGGCTGCGCGTAGAAGGTGCGCAGGTCGGCTTCGATCATGGCGTGGCCGATCATGCCGGCGTCGTCGTCCTTCGCGAAGCGGACGTAGGCCTCGATGTCGCTGAGGCCCTCGGCGCGCGCCATCTCGTCGAGCCGCTTGCCGATGTACTGCGGGTAGGCCTTCCAGCGCGTGATCTGCACGTTCTTCGCGCCGCCGATGTCATCGAGCCCGCGCTTCACGCTGGCCGGATCGTCGTACTTCTTGTTCGGCACGAGCACGCGCGGGGTGGACTGCCAGGCCAGATACGGATACGCGTCGGCCGTCACGTCGACGCCGCGCTTGCGGGCCGCTTCGACCAGCGCCACCACCTCGCCCGCCTTGCCCCACACCCCGACGGTGCCGAGCTTGATGTGCGTGATCTGCACGGGCAGCTTCGCGCGTTCGCCGATGGCGATGGCTTCCTTCACGGCGTCCATCGTGAGGTCGGCCTCGTCGCGGATGTGCGAGATGTAGTAGCCGCCCTTCTCACCGGCGGCACGCGCCATCTCCACCACTTCCTCGATATCGGAGTAGCTGCCGACTTCGTACTCGAGGCCCGACGAGAGACCGAAGGCGCCGGCCGCCATCGCCTCGCTCATGAGCGCGCGCATGCGCGCGTTCTCGGCGGGGCGGGCGCGGCGCTTGTAGTCGGCGCCCATCACCTGCTCGCGGATCGTGGCATGGCCGGCGAGTGTCACCACGTTCACGGCCGGCGGATTCGCGCGCAGCTTCTCGAAGTAGCCGGGGAGCGGCCAGGGCGAACTGCCGTCCTGCCCGACGGCCAGGGTGGTGATGCCCTGCGACACCTGCGTGATGGACGCGGGTTCCTTGAGCAGCCCCTCGGTCGAGTGGTTGTGCGCGTCGATGAAGCCGGGCGCGAGCACGAGCCCGCTGCCGTCTACCACCGTCTCGCCCGCCCGCGGCGTCACCGCGCCGACGGCCGTGATCGTGTCGCCTTCGACGCGCACGGCGCCGCTCCGCAGGGCCCCGCCCCGGCCATCGGCGAGCTGCGCGCCGGTGATGACGAACGACCGGGATTGCGAGGACGGCACGGCCGCCGCGAGGGCGACGAACAACAGCAGGGGGCACGCACGAACGAGACGCGACATGCCGGAAAGTATAGCGGTCCGGACGCGTGGCGGACCGATGACCAGTTGCCACAGTTTCTTCACTGGACCCCCGCGCGGGCCCACCGGCAGACTGCAGGGCATGCGTTCAACGCCCCACGCCGCCCGCCTGTCCGAGCTCACCCGCCGCCATCGCCTGCTGCTCGTCGCCGCGGGCCTGTTCGTCACGAGTCTCGGCGTCTCGGCCCAGCGCGGCCCCGGCCCGGGCCCCGGGCCTGGCAACGGGCCGCAGCCGGTGGCCGGGCTCACCCTGGCGCAGCAGCAGGCGTTCGCGGAGGGCGTCCGGACGTTCGGGCGCCGCTTCACGGTAGCCGAGGGCCTCGGGCCCGTGTTCAACGACGAATCGTGTGCCGAGTGCCATCGCGGCGGCGGCGACACCACGCGCACGGTCACGCGCTTCGGACGCCAGGAGGGTGAGGGCTTCGACACGCTCGCACATCTGGGCGGCTCGCTCATCCAGGCGCGCGGGATCGGCACGGTCAGCACATCCGAGGGCACCTACGACTTCCAGGGCGAGGACGTGCCGGCGGATGCCACCGTCCGCGCGCGCCGCAAGTCGCAGCCGCTCTTCGGGCTGGGCTTCGTCGACGCCGTGCCCGACGACACCTTCCGCGCCCTCGCCGACGAGCAGCAGGCCGCGGATCCGGCCACCGCCGGCCGCGTCTCGCTGCTGTTCGATCACACAGTGGGCGCTGACATCGTCGGCCGTTTCGGCTGGAAGGCGCAGGTGCCCACGCTGCGGGTGTTCGCCGGCGAGGCGCTGCTGAACGAAATGGGCATCACGGGCCCGGGATTCCGCGACGAGATCTGCCCGCAGGGCAACTGCGACGCCCTCGCCTTCAATCCTGCGCCGGCGCTCAACGACGATGGCCGCGAGGCCGAGGCACTCACGGACTTCATGACGATGCTCGCCGCGCCCGGCCGCGGCGCCACGAGCGACGAGACGGACCGCGGAGCGATCGTGTTCGGCCAGATCGGCTGCGCGAGCTGCCACCGGCCGTCGCTCACGACCGGGCCGAGCCCGGTCCGCGCGCTCGATCGCGCGACGTTCTTCCCTTACTCGGACTTCCTGCTGCACGACATGGGCACACTGGGCGACGGCATCTCGCAGGCAGCCGCCGGCGGCCGCGAGATGCGGACGCAGCCGCTCTGGGGCCTGCGCCTGCAGACGCGGTACCTGCACGACGGCTCGGCCACCACGATCGAGGAGGCCGTGCGCCGGCACGACGGCCAGGGCCGCGACGCGCGGCAGCGATTCGACGCGCTTTCCGAGGCGGAGCGCGCGCAACTGCTCGCGTTCCTGCGCTCGCTCTAGCCGCGTGGCGCCGCGGCGCGGATCTCGAGCGCCCGGCCGTGCCACACCGCCGGATCGACGCCACGCCTCCACACGGGCACGCGCCGTCCGCCCC
>JALHON010000179.1 GCA_022842985.1 Acidobacteriota bacterium
AGCGCCGCGAAGGCGGCGAGCGCCGGGCCCGTGCCGGCATACGTCCACACCGCGCCGAAGGTGACGGCCGCGAGCGCCCGGCCCGCCGTGGTGCAGGTCGCCAGCAGGCCGAGACCGGTCGCGCGATCGTCGGTGGGAAGAGCCAGTGCCGCCATCGCCGCAAGGATACCGTCGGTTGCCGCGTAATAGGCGCCCAGGCACAGCAGACACGCGGCCACCCCCGCGGCGGTGGTCACGCCCATCGCGAGCAGGCCGTACACCGCGAGCAGGCTGAGGTGTCCGGCCACGAAGAGGCGGGCGGGGCCCACGCGGTCGGCGATGACGCCGAACGGACCGGCGAGCAGGAAGTAGCAGAGCGGCGTGCCCACGAAGAGCAGCGTGATGCGCGCCGGATCGAAGGCGAACTGCCGCTGCAGCACGAGGTAGAGCAGGCCGTCGGTCACACTCGCGATCGAGACGGCGCCGGCGGCCACGAGCACCGCGCGGAAGCGGGGCGCGGTCAGCGCCTCGAGCGTGCGCGCCCAGGGCCGGGCGGGAAGACGCGCGCCGGCCTCACCCGCGCCGCCGGGCGCGTCCACGAAGAGCCAGAGCGCGGCCACGCCCACCACGGCCATCGCAAAGCTCACGACGAAGACCTGATCGAACCGCCCCGGCGCGAGCATCAGCACGCCGAACGCCGTGAGCGGCCCGATCGTGGCGCCGGCCGCGTCCATCGCCCGGTGCACGCCGAACGCGGTGGCCGTCTCGCCGGGCCGCGCCGACGCCGCGATGAGCGCGTCGCGTGGCGCCGTGCGGATGCCCTTGCCGAGGCGATCGGCGGTGACGACGGCGAGAAACGCCGGCCACACCGCGCCGGCCGCGACATAGGCCGCCTTGGCCACGGCGGAGAGTCCATAGCCCGCAAGCGCCACGGCCTTGTGATGACGGAAGCGGTCGGCCACGACGCCGCTGCCCATCCGCACCACCGCGGCAACGCCGTGATAGAGGCCGTCGAGCGCGCCGAAGGCGAGCGGCGTCATTTGCAGGTGCAGCACGACGTAGAGCGGCAGCACGCTCGTGACCATCTCCGACGAGATGTCGGTGAGCAGGCTGGTGGCGCCGATCGCCCAGACGTTCGCCGGCACCCGCGGCCAGCCCCGGCGTCGCGGCGGCGGCGCGGAGCCGGGGGGCGCCGGCGGCTGCTGATACATCGGCGCGAGGACCGGAAGCGGACCCTACCGGTCGGTCAGGCGGATCGAGTTGCCGACGCGGTCGAAGGCGGCGGCAAACGTGTCGGCATCACGTTCCGGCACGACCGTGAGGTAGTAGAACAGGCTGCCGTCGGCCAGCAGCGTGGTGTAGACGCCAACGCGTTCGATCTCGCCGGTGGCCGCCCGGCCGGCCAGGCCGGTGCCGAGGCCGCTGCGCTGCGAGATGCGCACCGGCTGCGGGTCGCGCGAGACGCGCAGCCCCGGGTTGCTGCTCACGATGGCGTTGACGAACGACTCGGTCGCCGCCGTGAGGTTGCGCGACGACGCCCGCGTCACGCCGAGTTCCACGCCGTGGGTGAAGACACTCTGGCCCTGGAAGTCGCCGAGGCCGTTCTCGGCCACGAACTTGACGGCGTTCTCGCCGTTCACGCCCGTCCAGTTGGCCGGCACGCTCACCTGGAAGAGCTGTCCGCCCCGCGCAGTCTTGTAGCGCGTGTCCGGCGGCGGCACCGGCCGTCCGATGGTGCCGACCGATGTCGTGCCCCCCCCGCCGGCATTCGTCTTGTCCGACATCGAACGGGGCGGCGGCAGCGTGGCGAAGCGGGCCTTCGCCGCCGCGAAGCCGGTGCCGTTGGTGCGCGGGCCGATCGTTAGCGTGTCGGCTTCGGCGCGGATGTACTGCACGCGGTTGCCGGGGTTCGGATGGCTGCTCAACCACTGCGGCGGCGTGTTGCCCTTCGCTTCGCGTTCGATCGCCTCGAACATCTTCGCCAGGTCACGCGGGTCGTAGCCGGCCCGGGCCATGATCTGCGCGCCGAGCAGATCGGCCTGCTTCTCGTAGTCGCGGCTGTACTTCATCAGCCAGGCGCCGAGCCCGAACTGCGAGCCCCGCGCGATCGCATCGCCCCAGCCGCCGCCGATGATGGCGCCGGCAATCGCTCCGGCCACGGCGCCGACCTGGAACCTCTGCGCCTTGGTGGCATTCGCGGTGCCGTGCCGGAGCAGCACGTGCGCGAGCTCGTGGGCCATCACGCCCACCACCTCGCCCTCGACCTCGGCGGCGTCGAACATGCCGCGGTTGACGAACATCGGCCCGCCCGGCAGGGCGAAGGCGTTGATCTCCTTGAGGTTCACCGGTGTGAACGAGTACTCGAAGACCGGGTGGTTCAGGTTCTGCGGCGAGGCTGCCACGAGCGCCCGGCCGGCGCGGTCGAGATAGGCGTTGATCTGGTCGTCGGTGATGACCGGGTACTGCTGGCGCACTTCGGCCGCGGCTTCCTTGCCGAGCTGGACGTCCTGTTCGGGCGTGTATCTGTTCTTCGGGGGCGTGACGACGGTCTGCGCGGTGACGGCAATGACGCCGAGGCCCGCGGCAAGCAGGGCCGCGAGAGGGAGCACACGTCGGCGGCGGGCGGCAGACATCATCGGATCGGCTCCTGGGGGGAGGGTGCGGTCATTCTATCGAACGGGCCGCACCGCCGGGCCACGGCGCGCGTCTAGCGCGCCATCGCGAGCGTGACGGTGGAAGTGGCGCCGGCCTTGACCGTGACCTTCATCGGGGCGGCCTTGAGCGTCTCGTGCCACACCTTCAGCTCGTAGGTGCCCGGCGGCACGCCGGTGAGCTGGAAGCGGCCGTCGGCACCCGACACCGCCGCCATGTCGTCGGTGACCACGATGAAGCCACGCATCCACGTATGCGTGTTGCAGGTGATGCGCACGAGGCCGGCGCCGTTGAGCGGCCGCGTCACGACCATGCCCGGCACCGGCAGGCCCACGTTGAAGAGGGTGCGGCCGCCGTCCTGCTGCGCGTTGGTCGTGTGCAGCAGGGCGTCGTGGCTGGTCGTCTTCGCCGGGGCACCCGGACGCGCAATCTGCACGCGCGGCAGGAACCGGCACTTCTCGTTCACGATCGACGGCTCGGGATACGGCGTCGTCACCTTCACGCCGGTGAGGCTGACGACGGCGTTGGCCAGCAGGCCCCCGGCCCCGACGACGATCGATTCGTCCGGAAGCTGCGTGCCGCACACCTTCATGTCCATCGTCACGCGCAGCGGCCGCGGCGCGGTGGCGGCCGTCGTCACCACGCCGGTGATGGTGCCGCCCTGGGCGAACGCGGACGACGGCAGCGTGAGCGCGGCGAGCAGCCACAGGGTGGTCAGGCGGGGCATACACATCCTGCCTTGAAGGTAGCACGCATCCGGCGTGGCGGCGCCCCGGCCGGAAGTCACCATTCATTGGCCCATACACGCCATTCATTGGGAGCGTCTCGCCTTTCGGAGGGTGCCTGCTCTAGCGTCGTCGCCCTGGAGCCGTCCCGATGCTCGAAGCCCACGCCCTGACCAAGCGCTACAACGGCGTCACCGCCCTGAACGCCCTGACTCTCACTGTCGCCCCGGGGGACGTCTTCTGTCTGCTCGGCGCCAACGGCGCCGGGAAGACCACGACCATCAACCTGTTCCTGAACTTCATCAGTCCCACCTCGGGCTCGGCGCTCGTGAACGGGCTGGACGTGACGAAGGAGCCGCTCGAGACCAAGCGGCATCTCGCCTACATCCCCGAGACGGTGATGCTCTACAAGAACCTCACCGGCCTCGAGAACCTCGAGTACTTCGCGGCGCTGGCCGGGAAGCCCGACCTCACGCGCGAGCAGCTCATCGGCTACTTCCGCGAAGTGGGCCTGGCGGTCGAGGCCGCGGACCGTCGCGTTGGCACCTATTCCAAGGGCATGCGGCAGAAGGTCGGCATCGCGATCGCGCTCGCCAAGGGCGCCAAGGCCCTGCTGCTCGACGAACCCACCTCGGGGCTCGACCCGAAGGCCTCCAATGAATTCTCCGATCTGCTGCGGCGCCTGAGCGGCGGCGGCGTGGCGGTGCTCATGGCCACGCACGACCTCTTCCGCGCCAAGGAATCGGGCACCCGCGTCGGCATCATGAAACACGGCACGCTCGTGGCCCAGCACACGACCGACGAGTTCGGCCACGCCGATCTCGAGCGGGTCTACCTCGAACACATGCGCGACTAGCCCAGGGAGCCGGCCATGATTCTGCGAATCGCCCGCAAGGAACTGCTCGATCTGTCGCGCGACGGCCGCTTCCGCATGCTGTCGGCGCTCGTGCTGGTGGTGTCGGTCGTCTCGCTCGCCGCCGGCTGGAAGACCTACACGGACCTGGCCGCGCAGCACCGCACCGCGCAGCAGGCCACCCGCGAGCAGTGGCTGAACCAGCCGAAGAAGAACCCGCACTCGGCGGCGCACTACGGCGTCTACGCCTTCAAGCCGGCCAGCCAGATGGCGATGGTCGATACCGGCATCGACCCGTATGTGGGCGTAGCAGTGTGGCTCGAAGCGCACAAGCAGAACGAGATGAAGTACCGGCCGGCGCAGGACCGCACGGCCGTGCAGCGGTTCGGTTCGATGAACGGCGCCGAGGTGCTGCAGGTACTCGTGCCGCTCTTCATCGTGCTCATGGCCTTCTCGGCCTTCGCCGGCGAACGCGAGCAGGGCACGCTGCGGCAGCTCCTGAGCGTGGGCGCCCGGCCGCGTGACCTCGCCCTCGGCAAGGCGCTCGGCATCGCCGGCGGGCTCGGCCTCATCCTGCTGCCGGCGACGGCGCTCTCGGTTGTCGCCCTCGCGCTCTCCACGAGTGAAGGGCTGCTTGCCGACGACCCGTGGCGTGTCGTGGCGCTCGGCGCGGTGTATCTGACGTACTTCGCGGTGGTCACGGCGCTCGCGCTCTGGGTGTCGGCCTGGGCGTCGTCGTCGCGGCTCGCGCTCGTCGTGCTGCTCACGTTCTGGTTCGCCAACTCCGTCGTCGCCTCGCGCGTCGTCTCCGACCTGGCCGCGTGGCTGCACCCGACGCCGTCGGCCGTCGAGTTCCAGAAGGGACTCGAAGCCGATCTGAACAACCAGGAGGAGATGGAAGAGCGCATCGAGCGCAAGCGCGACGAACTGCTCAAGCAGTACAACGTCGCCTCCGTGGACGCGCTGCCCATCGCTTTCAGCGGCGTGTCGCTGCAGGAAGGCGAGGAGCACGGCAACGAAGTGTTCGACAAACACTTCGGCGCGCTCTTCGACCAGTACGAGCAGCAGAACCGGGTCTTCCAGTGGAGCGCCATCGTGGCGCCGATGCTGGCGACGCGCGGCCTCTCCATGGGGCTCTCGGGCACCGACTTCGGGCAGCACCGCCACTTCATCACCGCCGCCGAAACCTACCGGCGCGACATCCAGCGCACGCTGAACGGCGACATCGCGAAGAACCAGAAGGCCGGTCAGGTCTACATGGCGGGCCGGGAGCTGTGGGATCAGGTGCCGGCGTTCACCTACGAACCGCCGCCGGCCGGCTGGGTGCTCGGGCAGTACTCCGTGGCCCTCGTCGTCCTCGGCGCCTGGCTCGTCGGCGCCGTGGCGCTCATGATGCGGGCCGCCACGACGGCCCTCGTGGACTGACGCGATGCTCGGCCGCATCATCCGCCACGAATGGCGCACGCTCGGCGCCGATGCGACCCTCTGGGTCGTGGGCCTCGCGTTCGTCGCCGCCATCGGCTACGGCGTGTGGAACGGCGCCCGCTGGGTCGGCTTCCAGCAGGCCGCGCTCGCCGCCTCCGCCGCGGAAGAAGCGGAGCGCTACGCCCGGCTCGAAACCGAGGTGCAGGAGCTGCAGCGCACCGGCGGCAAGGTGTCGCCGTTCCGCGATCCGCGCAGTCCATCGAACGCCGGCAGCCGCTTCGCGCCGCGGTATGCCACGCTGCCGCCCGGCCCGCTCGCGCCGCTCGCCGTCGGCCAGAGCGATCTGCTGCCGTACTACTTCAAGGTGTCGACCGAGTCGCGTGACGCGATCGTCGGCGCCACCGAGATCGAAAACCCGCAGCGCCTGCTCGTCGGCCGCTTCGACCTGGCGTTCGTCCTCATCTTCTTCTACCCGATTCTCATCCTCGCCCTCTGCTACAACATGCTCTCGGCCGAGCAGGAACAGGGCACCCTCGCGCTCACGCTGTCGCAGCCGCTCTCGCTTGCCACGCTCGCGAGCGGCAAGGTGCTGCTGCGCGCCGGTGTGCTCGTCGGCACGGTCGTGGTCTGCACGCTGGCCGCGCTCTTCATCGGCGGCGTCGACCTGGCCGGCCCGGGCGCGCTGCCGCGGCTGGGTTTGTGGGTGGCGGCGGTCGTGGCCTACGGCGCCTTCTGGTTCGGGCTCGCGATGCTCGTGGCGTCGTTCGGGCTGCGGTCGGCGGCCAACGCCACGGTGCTCGCCAGCGCCTGGCTCGTGCTGGTGGTGGTGCTGCCGTCGGTCTTCAATCTCGCGGCCACCACACTCTTCCCCGTGCCGTCACGCATGGAGCTCGTGCAGGCCGTGCGCGTCGCCTCCGACGATGCCAATGCCGCCGGCAGCAAGCTGCTCGCCGGCTACTACGAAGACCACCCGGAACTCGCCACCGGCGATGCCGCGCAGGCGATGACCGACTTCAACGTCATCCGCATCGCGGTGAACGACGACGTCGAACGGCGCGTGCGTCCCGTCGTGCAGCGCTACGAGCAGCAGATCGCCGCGCAGCAGCGCCTCGTCGACGGCCTGCGCTTCGTGTCGCCGGCGGTGCTGATGCAGAGCGCGCTCTACGACATCGCCGGCACCGGCCACGCGCGCCACCAGACCTTCCTGCAGCAGGTGGATGCCTACCACGCCGCCTGGCGCCAGTTCTTCACGCCCCTCATCTTCCAGAAGGCCAGCTTCACCAACTACGCGGGCACGCCGCGGTTCGAGTTCGACGAAGAAACGGCGGGCACGGTGGCCGGGCGCGTGGCGCCCGCCGTGTTCGGTCTGGCGATTCCAGCCATCGCCCTCGTGTGGTTCGCCCTTGCGCGGCTGGCGCGTTTCCCGATCGTGTCGTAGGAGCATCCCGTGGTTCTGTTGAGACTGGCCGCTGTCGCGGCCCTGCTGGTTGTGTGCCCGGCCGTCGCTCTGGCGCAGTCGGTGACCGTGTCGGGCACGGTGCGCGCCGAGCGCGACAAGCGTCCCGTGGAAGGCGCCGTCGTGACGCTCGCCGGCACGTCGGCCGAGGCGACGAGCGATGCCGAAGGGCGCTTCACGCTGACCGGCGTGGTGCCCGGCGCCTACACGGTCGTCGTCACCCGCGGCGGCTTCGCGCCGGCGACCAACGAGGTGACGGTCGCGGCGAGCGGCACGGCCGCGCTCGACGTGCTGCTGCCCGACGGCCTGCTCGTGTCCGAGACGCTCACCGTGCAGGGCCGCCTCAGCGACTATGTCGAGACCTCGGCGATGGCCACGCGCTCGTCGGCGCGCCTCATCGACATGCCGCAGGCGATCGCCGTGCTGCCGGCGCGGCTGCTCGAAGACATCGGCGCCCTCGACACCAAGGACCTCTACCGCCACATCAGCGGCGTCGTCGACAGCCCCTACAGCTCCACCGTCGTGCGCGGCTTCACCCAGCGCGAAGTGCTCGTGAACGGCATGCGCGGCAATCCGTTCGGCAGCCTCGAAGGTGACGTCGCGGCCAGCGGCTTCAGCACGAGCCAGTTCCGCCTGACCAACGTCGAGCGCGTGGAAGTGCTGAAAGGGCCGGCGTCGGTGCTCTACGGGCCGGGTGAACCCGGCGGCGTCATCAACTACGTCACCAAGAAGCCGAAGGACACCTTCCAGGTGCGCGCGGTCACCGGCACGGCCCGCTTCAACCAGCGCCTGGGCGAGATCGACGTCACCGGGCCGGCCAATGCGAGCCGCACGGTGCTGTACCGCGCCGCCGCCTACTACGAAGAGCGCGACCACTTCCGCCGTCCGGCCAGCGAGCAGAACCTGCACCTGACCACCGGTCTCACCTGGCGCGTCACCCCGAAGGCGGCCCTCAGCGCCGAATACGAGTTCCTCGATCAGGAGATGGGCGGGCATCGCCTGCGCGGCGTGCCGGTGAACGCCGCCGGCACGTTCCTGACGGATGTCCGCTGGAGCGCCACCGAACCCACGGACTTCACCACGCTCAAGGCTCACGTCGCGCAGCTGCGCTGGGATCAGGCGTTCGCCCGCGGCATCCGCCTCGACTCGACGCTGCGCTACCTGCAGTACGACCGCGAGGAGGAGTATCACGAACCGCGCGGCATCACCGCCGACGGCCTCTTCATGCAGCGCGAGTTCCGCGAGCAGCTGCGCACGAACGACGACATCTCGTGGAACACGACGCTGTCGATTCCCTGGACGACCGGCCGCGTGAAGCACGACATCGCGCTCGGCGGCGACGTCTACCGCCAGGATCACCTGTTCCGCTCGGCCACGGCCCTGCAGCGCAGCCGCGGTGGCCCGGTGGGCAACGTCGCGCTCGTGAATCCGGTCTACGGCGTCAACGTGGCCTCTTACGGCCTCACCGCCGCCGCCTTCGGCGACGACACGGCCGACATCATGCGCAGCGGCGTCTTCGTGCAGGACCTGATGGCGTTCGGCGCCAAGTGGAAGATGCTCGTCGGCGGACGCGCCGACCGCTACGTCGATGACGGCACCAACCGGGCCGTCGTGCTCTCGGCGGACCAGTCGGCGGTGACGGGCCGCGTCGGTCTCGTCTTCCAGCCCACGCCGCAGACGTCGCTCTTCGGCAGCGTCGCCAATGGCTTCCAGCGGCCGGCGATTCTCGCCCAGGCGCCGTCGGCCAACGGCCCGCACGACCCCGAGAAGGCCCTGCAGTTCGAGGTGGGCGCCAAGGGCGACCTGGCCCAGGGCCGCCTGCAGACCACGCTGGCGCTCTTCCGCGGCCGCAAGACCAACGTGCTGCGGCCGGATCCGGCGCAGGGGCCGACCGGACTCAACGTCAACGCCGTCTTCGCCACCGGTGAGGTGGTGAACCAGGGCCTCGAGGTGGACGTGGCGGGGCAGATCACGCCGCGCTGGAACGTGGCCTTCAACTACGCCTACATCGATTCCGAGATCACCAGGGACACGGTGGCGTCGATCGTCGGCAAGCCGATGCCGAACGTGGCGCCGCACCTGCTCGGCCTCTTCACGCGCGTGGACGTGACGAAGAGCTCGTCGCTCGCCTTCAGCCTGCAGCACGTGGGCGATCGCGAGGAGCCGTTTGCCGGCATCCGCGCCGCCGCCTACACTATTGCCGACGCGCACGTCTACCAGACGATCACGCCCTGGCTGCGCGTGCAGGTGCGCCTCGAGAACATGTTCGACACCAAGTACGCGACCAGTTCGCTTTTCGCCGCGCGGGCCGGGAACTTCCCCGGTCAGCCGCGCACGCTGTCGGTGCAACTCGTGTCGTCGTTCAGCCGCCGCTGATGCGGAGTGCCCTGGGGCGGGTGGCGCGGGTCGAACTGACCCGGATGCGGCGGTCGGGCGCGCTCGCGGCGCTCGCCGTCGTGCTCGGCGGCCTCATCGTGGCGAGTGGTCTCGTGGCGTGGCGGGCCGAACGTGCCTACGAGGCGCAGCGGCAGCGCTACAGCGCCACGGTCGACGCGCAGTGGGACGCCCAGCCCGATCGCCATCCGCACCGTGTGTCGCACTACGGCTACCTGCTCTTCCGGCCGCGCGCGCCGCTCGGCTTCTTCGATGCCGGTGTCACGGCCAACACCGGCTCGACCCTCTTCATCGAGGCGCACCGGCAGAACTCGATGAACTTCGGCGACGCCGCCCACGCCGACGCGCCGCTGCGCTTCGGCGGGCTGTCGATGGCGCTGGTGCTGCAGCTGCTCATTCCGCTCGTCGTCTTCATCGCGGCGGCCGGGTCGGTGGCCCGCGAACGCGAGGAGGGCACGCTCGCCCTCGTCCGCAGCCTCGGCACGTCGTGGGCGGCCTGGCTCGGCGGAAAGGTGCTGGC
>JALHON010000180.1 GCA_022842985.1 Acidobacteriota bacterium
CCGGGGCGAGCGCCGGCACGGCCGGGGCCGGGCCGAGCGCGGCGCGAATCATCGGGCGGATGACGGCGAAGAGCGCCACGAGCGCGAGGAACCCGACGAGCGCCCATCGCATGACATCGCCCACCGAGACGCCGAGCGTGTCCTGCACGGTCGGCGACACCTGCTTCCACCACGGCCCGGCCGGCTCTTCGACGGCTTCCGGCGCTTCCTCGAAGGCCATGTTCTCCACCGTGAGCTGATCGCCACGCGCCGTGTCGAGGCCGACCGAGGCGGCCACGAGCCCCTTGATGCGTTCGATCTCCGCCGCCTCCCGTGGCGTGTTCGTGGCCGGCTTGCCGTCGGCGCCGGGCGTGCGGGTGTCGTCGACGATGACGGCCACCGACAGGCGCTCGATCTGCCCGCTCGGCTCGACGGTGTGCCGCGTCTTCTTGCCGATTTCGTAGTTGACCGTCTCGGTCACGCGGCCCGACGTGCCTTCGCTGCCGGAGGTCTGGATGGTCTGCGGATTGGCGGTGCTGCTGTCGGGCGGCTGATTGGCCCGCGCCCCGGCCACGCCGCCGGTGCGCGCGGCCCTGGCGGCCGACGACGCGCTGGCCGTCGTGTCCGACGAGCTCTGGCGGCTGCGGACGACGGGATTCGGATCCCACACTTCTTCGGTTTCCTCGGCCGTATCGGCCGAGAAGCGGGCGGCGACGTTTACCCGCACGCGGCCCGGGCCGACGACCGGCTCGAGCAGCGAGACCACCTTCATCGTGAGGTCGCGCTCGAACTGCTGCTGGTGCTCGACGTTCGGGCCCGGCTGATCCTCGTCGTCGGCCGGCTTCGAGAGCGGCCGCCCGAAGGTATCGACGATGACGACCGCTTCCGGCCGCAGGGTCTCCACGGCCGAGGCGACGAGGCCGGCGATGCTGGCGACGGTCGCGGCGGCAAGCGGCCGCTGGTTGCGCAGTTTGAGCACGACCGACGCCTTGGCCTGCTGCTCCGACTCGGTGAAGAGGGAGTCCTTGGCGAGCGCGATATGCACGCGCGCGCTGGCGACGTCGCCGATCGTCGAAATCGTGCGGGCGAGTTCCCCTTCGAGTCCACGCCGGTAGTTCACGTGTTCGAGGAACTCGGTCGTGCCGAACGAGGTGCGATCGAAGATCTCGAAGCCGATGCGGCCGGCGGTGGGCAGCCCCTGGGCCGCGAAGTCGAGCCGCAGCTCGTCGATCTTCACGGCCGGCACCAGCAGCGTCGCGCCGCCGTCCTCGAGCTTGTAGTCGGTGTTGCTGGCCTTGAGTTTCGCCACGACGGCGTTGGCCGACTCCGGATCGAGATCGCGGTACAGCACCCGGTACGACGGCGTGCCGGCCCAGTAGGCCGAGCCGGCGATGACGCCGACGACCGCCACGAACGCGGCGATGAGGCTCGCGATCTGTCCGGCCGAGAGCGTCGTCCGGAGGCGGTTGACGTGCGCGAGGAGCTGCTGGGGATTCACGGCTCAGATCCGGCTAGATGGGCATGCGCATCAGATCCTGATACGCCTGGACGAGCTTGTTGCGCACCTGCACGGTGAGCTGCATCGAGGTCTCGGCCTTCTGCAGCGCCAGCATCGCCGTGTGGACTTCGCCGGTGCCGTCGGTCATGGCGGCCACGGCCGCGTTGGCGTCCGAGGCGGTCGACTCGACCGATTCGAGCAGCGCCGCGAGCGAGCTGCCGAAGTCGCCGCCGTCGGCGGCGGCGCCGCTCGACGACGCGCCGGGCAGACTGAGGGGATTCGAAGCGCCGATGGAGGTGATAGCCATGACTAGCGACCGAGCTCGAGGGCTTTCTGGATGGTGTCGCGGATGAGATTGATGGCGGTCAGGTTGGCCTGATAGGCGCGCGCCGCGCCGAGCATGTCCACCATCTCTTCGGGGACGTCGACATTGGGCATGGCGACGAACCCTTCGGCATCCGCGTCGGGATGCGCGGGTTCATAGCGGCGGCGGAACGGGGACTGATCTTCGACGATGTCGTTCACGGTGACTCCAATCGCCTCGGCCTTGCCGAACGAGTCGCTGAACGGCTCGATCGGCTGGGCCCGCAGCACGACGTCGCGGCGGCGGTAGGGCTGGCCGTCGGGCCCGCGGGTGGATTCCGCGTTGGCGATGTTCGAGACGGCGACTTCGATACGCGCGCGCTGCGCGTCGAGGGCGGTGGCGCTGGCGGTGACGGCGGCGGAGAGTGGCATGGCGTCCTACCTACCGGCCCTCGTTGATCGCGTAGCGCACCAGGCGGAACTTCGCCGTGAGCGCGGTCTGCGCCCGGCCGAAGTCGCCCGAGGCCCGTGTCAACGCGAGCAGCTCGCGGTCGACCTGCACGTTGTTGCCGTCGCGACGCGACTGCAGGCCCTCGGCATCGGCGGTCTGCTCGGTGTCGGGGTCGGGGCGGCCGAGATGTTTGTCGCTCGTGCGGCGCAGGGCGCCCAGCTGGTTCTCGAGGGCGTCGTCGAACGAGACGTCCTGCGTGCGGTAGCCGGGCGTGTCCAGGTTCGCCAGATTGCTCGCCGCCACCGTCTGTTTGGCGACGGCGTGATTGAGCTGGCGTCCCAGGGCCGCGAGGATGGCGGCGTCACTGATTTCAGGCACGCCGGTGCCTTGAGCAAGACTGGTGCCCACCGCGCAGAGGCGCGGAATGATCGTCGTGGCGTGCAGATGAGGCCCGCCGCTGTCGGCGGGCCGACACCTTATCGTCGGTGCGACGTCGCCAATTGGTGGGTGCCGAGCGATGCCTCGATGCGGCCGAGGGCCGACTCGATCCGTGTCAGCCGGTCGGCGACTTCGCCCATCGACAGGCCCGGACGGCCCGGCGGCGCCGCCTGGTCGGCCTGAATGAGCTGCCGGTTCTCGCGTTCGAGCGACTCGCGGTCGAGGATTCTGCGCAGAATGACATCGAGCTGCCCGAGCGAGAACGGCTTGGTCAGGTAGTCATAGGCGCCGAGCCGTACCGCCGAAATTGCGGAGTCGAGCGAGGCATAACCCGTCACGATCACCACATAACTGCTGGCATTGGCCTGGCGGGCGGCCTTGAGCACGGCCAGTCCGTCGGCCCCCGGCAGGCTCAGATCCGTGACGACCACCTTGAAGCGGCCGTTCGACCGTTCGAGGGCGGAAATCGCGCTCCTGCCGTCGGTTGCACCCGTGACCGTCATGCCCAGTTTCGTGAAATACGAGGAAATGACCTCGCGGACGGCTTCGTCGTCATCGACGACCAGGGCTTCGATTCTCAGAAATGGCTCTACCGGCATGGGAGTTGCTACCCTCGCCCTCCGGTAATCGGCCATGCGCGGAAAACCTGTGGGGCCGGCACCGATCGACCGAGAAGCTCTTTAGCAGCGCGTTCCCAGTTCGAGCCGTTATGACACAAGCACCTCCCCCGACCGTTCTCGTCGTCGAAGACGAAGCCGCCCTCCGTGAACTCATCGCCGAGTCCCTCGAAGCCCAGGGCTTCGCCGTCGCCCAGGCCGCTGACGCCACCGACGCCACCGAGCGGCTGGCCGGCTTCGCCTACGACGCGCTCGTCGTCGACCTGCGGCTGCCCGATGCCGACGGCATGGACGTGCTCGACGCCGCCCTCGCCCGCTATCCCGAGATCAAGGCGGTCGTGATGACCGGCTTCGGCGGGGTCGAGGAAGCGGTCAAGGCCATCAAGCGCGGCGCCATCGACTTCCTCATCAAGCCGTTCCAGCTCGGCCAGCTCGCCCACGTCCTGCACGCCGGCATCACCGAACGCCGCCTGCGTCTCGAGAACGCGCAGCTCCGCGCCCAGCTCCACGACCGCTTCAGCTTCGACAACGTCGTCGGCCGCAGCCCGGCCATGCAGCACGTCTTCTCCACCCTCGAGCTCGTCTCGCCGATGAACAGCGGCGTGCTCATCCAGGGCGAGACCGGCACGGGCAAGGAACTCATCGCCCGCACCATCCACTTCAACAGCCCGCGCCGCGATCAGCACTTCGTCGCCTTCAACTCGGCGGCGATTCCCGAGAGCCTGGCGGAAGCCGAACTCTTCGGCCACGTGAAGGGCGCCTTCACCGGCGCCGTCAACGCCCGCGTCGGCCGCTTCGAACTGGCGCACAAGGGCACGCTCTTCATCGACGAAGTGGGCTCGATGTCGCTGGCCCTCCAGGCCAAGCTGCTGCGCGCACTGCAGGAACGCGAAGTGGAACGCGTCGGCGAGTCGAAGGCCTTCAAGTTCGACATCCGCGTGATTGCCGCGAGCAACGTCGACCTGCGCAAGCTGGTCAAGGAAGGCACGTTCCGCGAAGACCTCTTCTACCGCCTGAACGTCGTGCCGATCACGCTGCCGCCGCTGCGCAGCCGCCGCGAGGACATCGCGCTCATCGCCCAGCACTTCCTGCTGAAGTCGTGCAAGAGCAACGGCCTCACGGGCAAGGTGCTCGGCCAGGCGACGCTGCGCGCGCTCATGGACTACGCGTGGCCGGGCAACATCCGTCAGCTCGAGAACGCCATCGAACATGCGGTGGCGATGAGCGGCGGCGAACGCGAGATCGCGCCGGCGATGCTGCCCGAGGACATCCGCCACCCCGGCCAGTCGTCGCTGCTCACGCCGGTCACGATCCCCGACGAAGGCCTCGACTTCACGTCGGTGATGACGCAGCTCGAACGCGAGCTGCTGCGCCGCGGCCTCGAGAAGACCGGCGGCAACAAGCGTCAGGCGGCGCGGCTGCTCAACCTGAGCCGCACGACCCTCATCGACAAGCTGAATCGCCTCGGCGGCGACGAAGCGGTCTCAGCGGCGTAGGCGCGGCAGCGTCACGACCACCGCGGTGCCGCCCTCGGGCGGCGCCTCGATGGCGAACGTCCCGCCGGCCTCGTGGACGAGGCCGCGCGACACCTGCAGCCCGAGGCCGAGCGCCCCGGGCGTCTCCCCCGGCGCCGGCGGCCACGCGAACACGGCGGCCTCGCGCCCGGGCGGGAGCCCCGGCCCGTTGTCGGCCACGACGATCCGCGCCTCCGCCTCCCCGCCCTCCACGGCCAGCCGCAGCCGGCCGTCCGTCCGCCCGGCGAGCGCCTGCTCCGCATTCACCACCAGATTCAGCAGCACCTGCTGCAGGCGATGACGTGCCATGGCGCACTCGACATCGTCGCCCTCGGCGGCCACGGCGAGGCGCAGCTTCCTGAACGCGTGCTGGCGGAAGGCCAGCACCTGCTGCGCCAGCGCGAGCGGACGTGCGCCATCTTGCGCCGGGCTCTCGGCCCGCACGAAGGCGATGAGGTTGTGCAGCACGGCGGTGGCGGCGGCCGACTGCCCGACAATCGACGTGGTGCGCTTGGCGACGGCGACCGGTGTCGGGTCGAGCGCCAGCACTTCGGCGGCGCCGCTCATGACCTGCAGGATGTTGTTGACGTCGTGCACGGTCGTCGCCAGCAGGCGCACGGCCAGCGACTGCCGGTTCACGGCGGCCAGCCACGCCAGGGGCGGCGGACCACTGCCCCAGGCGGGTTCGGACAGGTCCACGGACACGGCGCTCAACCTTAGCACGACTTGGCCGATTGCCCCGGGGAGAGGGTCCCAGTGGCCCGGGAGTCGCCATGCGTTTTCTCGTCGTCGATGATTCGAGCACGATGCGCCGCATCATCATCAACACGCTCAACAAGCTCGGTTACACGGAATGCCGCGAAGCCGGCAACGGCCGCGAGGGGCTCGATGCCCTGACCGCCAACCCGGTCGATATCGTCATCACGGACTGGAACATGCCGGAGATGAGCGGCGTCGAGTTCGCGCGGGCGGTCCGCGCCAACGACGCCACGAAGGCCGTGCCCATCCTGATGGTCACGACGAACGCCGCCGAAGGCGACATCGTCGAGGCCCTCAAGGCCGGCGTCAGCAACTACGTGGTGAAACCCTTCACGCCGGCGACGATCAAGGAAAAGATCGAAGCCGTACTGAAAGCGTAGGCCGACGCGATGAGCGTGCCGCAATCGCTGCTTTCGACGCTCGTGTCGGCGACCGAAGAGGTCTTCGACACGATGCTCGCCCTGCCGCTGCAGGCCAGGCCGCCTGTGACCGGCCCCCTCGAGACGCCGGCCAACGTGGTGGCCACGGTGGCCTTCGCGGGCCATCGTCGCGGGCTCGTCGTCGTCTATTCGTCGCTCACCGCGGCGCGGCAGATCACGAGCAGCATGCTCGGCATCCCCGTGCATGAGGTGAACGGCGAGGTGCCCGACGCGATGGGCGAAATCGCCAACATGGTGGCCGGCACGTTCCGCAACCGCCTGGCCGCGGTGGAGCCGTCGTCGGACATCTCGGTGCCCACGGTGACGATCGGCACCGACTTCTCCACCCTCTACTCATCGGCGGTGTTCCGCTCGCGGTGTCCCTTCGACATGCAGGGCGAGCCGCTCTCGGTCGAACTCATCCTCACCGGCGATCAGGTCGGCGGCCTGAAGTAGGCCGCCCCGTCGTCGCTGCGCGCCGGCGGGTCGTGTCGTGTCCTCCGCGGGACAGGCAGGGCCGCCGGCGTCGTCATGTACGCCGCGCCCGGAACGCCCGCGGGAGCCTCGACGGCCACGAGGCCGGCGCCGTCAGGCGTCGGCGGGATGCCGCACGCGGACGCGGAGCGCCACGTGCTGGCTGAGCTCGGCGAGCTGGAAGCGGCTCGAGAAGCCCTCGCCCGGGCTGATCGGTGACAGCGCCGCGCCATCGGCCACGGTCTGGGTCTCGGGCAGCGTGCAGCGGCTGGCGAGCGAGCGGCCCTTCAGCCACGCATCGAGACGGCCGCTCACCATGTTGGCGAGTTCGCTCGCCGTGGCGATGCAGCCCTCGTCATCCAGGCTCTCGCGATCGCAGCCGAGCAGGCGGATGCTGATTTCCTCGGCCACGACCCGCGGCAGCACCAGGTCGAGCTCGAGCTGATGTGTCTGCTGCACGTCGACGACCACACGCGCGACGATGCCCGGGCCGCCGTCGGCAGGGCCATCGCCGACGTGGGTGGCTTCGAGGGCCCCCATCATGCCGAACACCTGCGTGACGGCGGAGGTCAGGCAGGCGCCGAACTGCGGCGCCAGGTCTTCGAAGCCGGGCAACGGGCCCTGCTGGCGGATGAACGGCGCGAGTTCGGCGAGCAGCGTCTCGGTCACGAAGGCGCGCGCCATCGTGCCATCGAGCTGCGAGCGCAGTTCGCTCTCGGCCGGCACGCCGACGCCGATGAGGCGCGTCGGCGTGGACTCGATCTCGCGGATCTTCTTGATGAGCGTGTCGGCGCGCATGATGCCGAGGCCGCTGCCGATGAACACGAGGCCCACCGGCGAGCGACGATAGAGCGCGAGCGCGTCCGCGCCTGATTCGGCCGGCATCACCGGGCCGTATTCGCCGGCCACCGAGACGAAGCTGTGGCGGAAGTTCTGGTCGCCGTCCACGAGCAGGGCCGGCGTGTCGGGACCGAGTCGGATCTCGCTCAGCGAGCGCGCCGAGACGCTGCGCGTGGCGCGGCGGGTCGAGAGCAGCGGGCCGATGCGGCCGAGCACCGTGCGCTCCCGGAGCGGCTTGAGCAGGTACGCCGAGACGCCGAGGGCGACGAGCGTGCGCACGACATCTTCGCGGCGCTCCTGCGACAGGATCACAATCGGCAGGTCGCGCGTGAGGTCGTTGGCGCGAATGGCCTCCACGACTTCCACGCCGTTCAGGCGCGGCAGATCCAGATCGATGAGCGCGAGATCGAACGGGTGCGACGACAGCAGTTCGAGCGCCTGCACGCCGTCTTCGCAGTCGGTCACCGTACACCCGAGGGCGCTCGTGAGCCACCGCTTGGCCACGAACCGCGCGGCCGGATCGTCGTCGCACACCAGGACGCGCATCGTCAGCCTCGGGGGATAGGAGCAACACCCATGTTCAGCTCGGCAATCGGCGGGTCCGCGGGGTACTTGAGCAGCCCGTCCGCACCTCAGCCACCCGGCCGGCCGTCACCCCGAGTTCCGCCGACAACAACCATCAGAACGGTAGACGGACCCGGTGCGCGGAATTTCGGACGTCCGCACACCGAACGCCGGGCCGGTTCATCCTCGCCGCGCTCGCGCCGATTAGGCGAAGGTCCGCGTGGTTCGGCCGGAGTCAGGGCCTGCCGGCGGATTCGGAGCCCGGTGGATATCGAGACCTTCGCGCACATCGTCGCGCACGACCTGAAAGCGCCGTTGAACGGCATCGCCTCGATGGTGGACTTCGTCGTCGAGGACTATGGCGATCGCCTGGACGACGAGGGCAAGGCGCAGCTGCGCCTCATCCAGTCGATGGCGACCCGCGGCGTGACCATGGTGGACGGCCTGCGGCAACTGTCGCGCGTCTCCACCGTGCCGCTCCAGCCACGGACGCTCGACCTGGCGGCGCTCGCGCCGCGGCTCATCGAGCAGGCGCGCGCCACCGTGCCTGACGCCGTCGTGGAGCCGCACGTCACGGCCGGCCCGCCGGTGCTCGGCGACCCGGCGCTCGTGCCGCTCATGCTGTCGCACCTCTTCGCCAACGCCGTGCGGTTCAGCGACCGCCCGCGCCGGCAGATGTGGTTCGGCCCGGCCGCCGCCGGCGACGTGTCCGTGCCCGAGGGACACGCCGTCTACGCCGTGCGCGACGATGGCATCGGCATCGCCGCGAAGTTCCACACGGCCGTGTTCGACATGTTCAAGCGCCTGCATGGGGTTGACCGCTACGGCGGCGGCGTCGGCGCCGGTCTCGCCCTGTGCCACCGCATCATCGAGCGTCACGGCGGCCGCCTGTGGCTGACCTCCACGCCCGGCGAGGGCACGACCGTCTTCTTCTCGCTGCCGGGCGCGGCGATGGAGCCGGCCTAGTCATGCGCCGCCTCCTGTTCGTCGACGACGAGGTGCCGATCCTGCGGGCGCTCGAGCGCATGCTGCGGTCGCATCGCAAGGACTGGGAGTGCCACTTCGTGGACGACCCGGTGCGGGCGCTCGACGTGCTCGACGAGCTCGCCCCCGATGCCGTCATCTCCGACATGCTGATGCCCGGCCTCGACGGCGCCGAGTTCCTGACCGAAGCGGCGCGCCGGCGGCCGCTCATGGCGCGCTTCATCCTGTCGGGGGAAGTCGGCGCCGGATCGCTCGTGCGCATGGCCCGCGCCGCGCATCAGTGCCTGGCGAAACCCTGCCGCGGCGACGTGCTCATGGATGTGCTGCGGCGCGCGCTCGTCGAACCGTCGGCCGTGAAGGTGCCGGCGCTCATGGCCGGCCTCTACGGGATGCACGGCCTGCCCGTGGCGGCCCCGCTCTTCGATCAATTGCGGCGACAGCTCTCGCAGCCCCCCTCGGACCTGCGCGACGCACAGGCCGTGGCCCTCATCGAAGGGTCGGCGGCCGTGGCCACCAAGCTGCTGCAGGTGGCCACGTGGACGCGCCTGGGCATGGGCGCGCCGCCGGCGCACGTGCACGATGCCTACTTCCAGCTCGGGCCCGAGAGCGTCTGGTCGCTGCTCGACGGCGACCTGCTGCGGCCGCTGCCGGGGAGCGAGACCACCGGCTTCCAGCGCGACGTCTGGCGGCGCTGCGAGCAGGTGGCAGCCGTGGCCCACGCCATCGCCGCCGCCGAAGGGTTCGGCGCCGATGATCGCCGGCAGGCCGCACTCGTCGCCATGTGGAGCACGGCGGCGCCGCTCCTCATCGACAGCGTGTGCCCCGACGACTACGCCACGCTGCGCGAGGCGGCGGCCGGCGGCGGCGCGGCGCTGCCCGAGCGCGAACGCGACCACTTCGGCCTGACCGCCGCCGAAGCCTTCGCGCAGATGCTGCGCCTGTGGGGACTGCCGGCGCCGCTTGCCACCTGGGTGGCGCGCGGCGACGACATGGCCTCGCTCACCGCCGACCAGATCGCCGTCGATGGCCTCGCCCACGCGGCGCGCGTCGTCACCGGCACACTCGACGGCCACGCCGCGCCGGCGGCGTCGCTCGACTACCTCGCGCAGATCGGCGCGCTCGGCCGCT
>JALHON010000181.1 GCA_022842985.1 Acidobacteriota bacterium
CGGCCGGGCGGCGCCGCCGGCCCCGCGGCCGATCGACGAGCGGACTCGGAACATGGCTTCGACCTCGAGCGTGCCGTCCCCGTCGGGCGCACGACGGACGGCGGGGCCCGGCGCCGGGGGCGCGGCCGGTGCGGGCCGGCTCATTGTATGCCTCCGCGCCCGCCGGCGCGCGGGCCGGGTGCCTCCGCTATGATCGTGCGCGCATGTCCGTCCGTGACGTCCTCATCGTGGGGGCCGGTCCCTCCGGCCTGGCGGCGGCGATTGCCTGCCGCCATCACGGCCTCGATTACCTCGTCCTCGAGCAGGGCGCCCTGGTCGATGCCATCGCGCGTTTTCCGGTCAACATGGTGTTCTTCACCACGCCCGAGCTGCTTGAAGTGGGCGGCGTCCCCCTGACGACGCCCTACGACAAGCCGACGCGCGCCGAGATGCTGCGCTACTACCGCAAGGTCACCGACACCTTCCACCTCCAGGTCTCGCTCTTCGAGCAGGTGACGGCGGTCGAACGGGAGGGGGAGGGCGAGGCGGCGGTGTTCGCCGTGACGACGCGCACGCGACTCGGCGCCGTGCGCGTGCGCCAGGCGCGCGCCGTGGTGCTGGCGATGGGCTACTACGACCGGCCGAACCGCCTCGGCGTGCCGGGCGAAGACCTGCCGCACGTGTCGCACTACTACAGCGAACCGCACCCGTACTACCGGCGGCGCGTGGTGGTCGTGGGCGGCAAGAACTCGGCCTGCGAGGCGGCGCTGGACCTGCGCCGCAACGGCGCGCACGTCACCCTCGTGCATCGCGGCGCGGCGCTTGGCGACTCGGTGAAGTACTGGGTGCGGCCCGACATGGAGAACCGGATCAGGGAAGGATCGGTGGCCGCGCACTTCAACACGACGGTTGCGGCCATCACCGACACGCACGTGGTCGTCGAGACGGCCGGCGTGCGGCACGAGATTGCGGCCGACGCGGTGCTGCTGCTCACGGGATACCGGGCCGACCCGGCGTTCCTGCGCGGCGCCGGCGTCGTGCTCGATCCGGAGACGCTCATCCCACAGCACGATCCGGCCACGTTCGAGACCAACGTGCCGAATCTGTTCGTGGCCGGCGGCCAGCTCGCCGGCGTGCGCACGGGCACGATCTTCATCGAGAACGGCCGCTTCCACGGCGAGCAGATCGCGAAGACGCTGGCGGAACGGCTCGGTCAGCGCTGACGGCTCAGTGCGTCGGCTCGATGGCGACGACACCTTCGAGCGCGCGTGAGCGGCCGGCGGCGATCGCCGCGGCCAGCGCCTCGTTGGTGCGGTAGGGGATGTCGGGGATCTCGTGGGCTTCGATCGCGAAGGTCACGTCCATCACGAACGGATTCGGCGACACGTGCAGACGGGCGCCGTCGAGGCGGATCGTCCATGGGCCGAGGGCCACCGGCTCGGCCGCGCGTGTGCAGAAGGCGAGCGACAGCAGGTCGCCGAGCCGCACGTAGACGTAGTCGCGCACGAGTGCCTTGAGCTCCGCGCCGGCCCGCGTCAGATGTTCGTCGCGCAGTGCGGTCATCGCCGGGAAGAACGCCTGCCACGCCGGATCGTCGCGGAAGCGGTCGTAGACCGTCAGCGCGTGGTGCGCGACGAGCGCCGCGGCCCACGGCGCCGCCGCCAGCGCCGCCACGCTCTCGGGCCACACGCCCTGCCGGACCTCGGCAGGTACGTGCATGAAGTCGCGAATCGTGCCGGTGAACGGGTCTACGGTAGGCGCCGCGTCGGGTCCGGCCCAGCCGCGGTCGTGGTGTTCGATGGCGGTCAGGATCTCGCGCCGCCGTTCCGCTTTGCCGAGCGACGGCCAGAGCTCCATCAGGCGCCGCGCCAGGGCCGCGTGATCGGGCTGCGTGATGAGGTGCAGCACGCCGTCGCCGGGCCGGACGACCATGGTCAGGCCGAGCGGAGGCGTCCGTCGCCCACGAGCACGCTCGTGCCGCCGACCTGCACCGTCGTGATGTCGGTGCCCGTCAGCGCCAGGCGGATGTGAATGCGGCTCGGCCGCCCCATCTTCACGCCCTGCGCGCTCACGATGCTGTCGGCTCTCGTGGCCGCGACGAGGCCGTGCCGCACCAGATAGCAGCCGAGCGGACCGCTGGCCGACCCGGTGGCCGGATCTTCGACGCCGGTGGCCCCGACCATGCGGCTGTACACGGTGGCGCCGTCGGCCCCCGGCTCCGTCGTGAAGACGAAGATGCCGCGGCGCGTGACGCCGGCGGCCTTGAAGAGGGCCTCGAGTTCGCGGGCGTTCATCTGCACCGCGTCCACCGCGGCGCGCGTCGTGAGCGGCGCGTAGAAGAACGCCGAGCCGCACGACACCTCCTGCACCGGCAGACCGGACGCGATCTGTTCGGGCGCCACGCCGATGGCGGCGGCGAGGGCGGGGCCGGCCGGGAGCGTCGGTCCGAAGACCGGCCGCTGCTGCGTCATCCACGCGAAACGCAGGCGGGGGCCCTCCCACTCGAGGCGCACCGGTGTGGGACCGATGCCCAGGCCAAAGACGATGTCGGCCGTGCCGGCGGCGATGCGGCCGTCGTCGGCGAGCGCGAAGGCCGAGCCGATGACGGGGTGCCCGGCAAACGGCATCTCGTTACCGGCGCGGCCGAAGATGCGCAGACGCACCGTCGTCCCGGACGTCTCGGCCGGCAGGACGAACGTGCACTCCGAGTAGTTCATCTCCCGCGTCATCGACGCCATGGCCTCGGTGGCGAGGCCCTGCGGCTCCATGAAGACCCCGAGCTGGTTGCCGGCGTGCGGCGTGGACGTGAAGACGTCGTAGTGGAGGTAGCGGCGCAGGTTCGGCAGTCGATCGGCGGCCCCGGAGGCCGCGGACTGCGCGTCTACCGGCGACGCGCCTCCCGCCAGTGCGGCGACGGACGAGGCACCGGCGGCCAGCGCGGCGCGGCGGGTGAGAGGTGACATGCGGGGGAGTGTAGCGTGATTCCCAGCCCCCAGCCCCCAGCCCCCAGCCCCCAGCCCCCAGCCCCCAGCCCCCAGGCCTAATGCCGGAGGCCGGAGTCGGGCTGGCGCTGTGTCAGCAGCTTCATCTCGATGAGTTCGACCAGCGTCTCGCAGCGCGCCAGCACGCCCTCGCGTTCGAGCAGCGCCTGCTTCTCGACCGGCTCGAGTTCGAGGTATTGCGAGAGTGCGTTCACTAGGTCGGGATCGGCCATGTCGCGCGGCAGGCGGCTGCCGCCTTCGCCCTGCAGCGACGGCGCGAGCAGCGTCTCGAGACGCCGGCGCGCCTCGGCGAGCTTCGGCCGCATGTCGGGCGTGGTGTCTTCCTCGATCGGCGTCACGTGCGCGATGCGGTAGAGCACGCCGTCGGTCGGCGGCTCCTCCTCGGTGATGCGGAACTTGTCGAGGCCGCGCAGGATCAGGTTGAAGCGGCCGTCGTTCTGCCGCTCCACGTGGGTGATGAGGCCGGCGCAGCCGATCGGGAAGACCGGCGGCCGCCCTTCGTAGCGTTCCTCGTGCCCGGGTACGAGCAGCGTCATGCCGATGATGCGGTCGCCCTCGAGCGCCCGGGTCACCATCTGCTTGTAGCGCGGCTCGAAGATGTGCAGCGGCAGGAAGACGCCGGGGAAGAGCACGGTCATCGGCAGCGGAAAGAGGGGGAGCAGGGGCGGCAACATGGCGCGACTCGTGACTCGTGTGACGGAAGCCGGCGTGACGTGAGGTGGCGTGACGGTCGGTGCCCGAGCCCCGGGCCCCGAGCCCCGCCTAGTGTATCGTCCGCGTCTTCTTGTCGAGGTAGTCCATGAGGACGTACTGCCCGAGCGACTGCGGCGTCGTGAAGTAGGCCTTGCCGCGGCACATCGACGCCACGCGGCGCACGAAGGCGACCAGGTCGTAGTCGCGCGCCAGCATGAAGGTGTTGATGAGGATGCCGGCCTTGGCGCAGGCCGAGACCTCGCTGAACGTCTCGCGGATGACGATCGGGTCGAGGCCGAAGGCGTTCTTGTAGACGCGGCCGTCGGGCTGCGTGATGGCCGACGGCTTGCCGTCGGTGATCATGATGATCTGCCGCATGTCCTTGCGTTGCCGCTCGAGGATGCGCCGCGCCAGCTTCAGGCCCTCGCGCGTGTTCGTGTAGTACGGGCCCACACGCACCCGGCCCAGTTCGCGCAGCGGGATCTCTTCCGCCGAGTCGTGGAAGAGCACGACGTGCAGCGTGTCGCCCGGATACTGCGTGCGGATGAGCTGCGAGAGCGCCATCGCCACCTGCTTGGCCGGCGTGAAGCGGTCTTCGCCGTAGAGGATCATGCTGTGCGAGCAGTCGAGCATGATGACCGTGGCGCACGAGCTCTGGTACTCCCCCTGCGCCACCATCAGGTCTTCATACCCGATCTCGACCTTCGGCCCGGCGGCGCCGTCGCGATGCGCGCGCGTCACGGCATTCAGCACCGTGGCGCTCGCATCGAGATTGAGCGTGTCGCCGAATTCGTAGGGCTTCGGCGCGCCGCTGGCATCGACGCCCGTGGCCATGTCGCGCGTGTCGTGCCGTCCGGCGCTCGCGTGCCCGATCGAGCCGAGCAGATCGCGCAGCGCGCGGTAGCCGAGGAAGTCGAGCGCCTTGTCGGTGACCTCGAACTTCGTCTGCCCGGGTTCCCCCTCGCCGCTGCCGCCGCCCGCCTGCGCGCGCCGCTGCCGCTCCTCGTCGAGTTCCGGCGAGGGCGTGATGTAGCCTGCCTCCTCCATGCGCGCCATGATCTGCTGCACCAGCTCGTCGAGCTGCTGCTTGGCCGTCTCCGCCTGCTCGCCGAAGAGCTGCTCGAGGACGTCGTCGGGCAGCAGGCCGCCGTTCAGCAGCGCGTCGAGGATGGCGTCGTGCAGCGCCTGCATGGTGCGGTCGCCATCGAGCGAGCCATCACCGTACGGCGACTGGAACCCGCTCGACAGCAGCAGCTCCGAGAGCGCCGACACGAGTTCTTCCATGTCGACCTCGTCGGCCAGGCTGGGCACGTACTTGCCGTATTTGAATTTCATCAGCGGGGCTCGGGTCTCGGGGCTCGGGGCCCGGGAAGAACACTTGTCACGATGTCACGCCGCGCAACGGTCGCCGCCGAGCCCCGGGCCCCGGGCCCCGAGCCCCGCCGGGTGTCAGTTGTAATACCGCTTCTTCTTCGGCGGGCCGCCCGGCTCGTCGTCTTCGTCGAGCGAGATGGCTGGTGCCTGACGCACGGTCTGCGGTTTGCGCAGCGGTTCGGTGCCCACGTAGCCGCCGGCCTCGGTGCGGCCGATGCGCTTCTGCGCGTAGAGCCCTTCCAGCACGAAGTCGACGGCGGCGGCCACGAGCGGTGCCGGCGCGCCCGGCGGCAGCGCCGCGCGCGACGCGAGATCCAGCAGGCCCGGCACCTTCGAGGCTTCCACCACGAGGGCGGAGGCCGGCAGGCCGTCGCCGAGCAGCACGGACCCGCCGTTCTCGAACCAGTTCACGGTCGGCGTGACATCGGCATCGATGAAGTAGCCGTCGAAGACCTGCGCCACGGCGTTCCTGATGAGCTCCTTCGCCACGGCGTGCGCGCCCTTGAGTTCGCCTTCGTACTCGAGCTCGATCTTGCCGGTGATGGAGGGCAGGGCCGAGTAGGCGTCGGTCACGCGCGGCACGACCAGCCCTTCGCCGGCCACGAGCGCGCGGCGTTCCGCGTTCGACACCACGGTTTCGAGGACGCTGATCGGCAGGCGCTGGCTCACGCCCGAGCGGCGGTCGACGCGGCGGTCGGTGCGCGCCTGAAAGGCGATCTCCTCGACCACCTCGCGCACGTAGGCGGGCACATCCACGCGCAGGCCGCGCTCGACCCAGGCTTCCTGCGTCGTGACGGCCACGGCATCCGCGCGTGACTCGAGGTAGTGCGTGCGGATCTCGGCGCCGATGCGGTCCTTGAGCGGCGTGATGATCTTGCCGCGCGCCGTGTAGTCTTCGGGATTCGCCGTGAAGACGAGCATGACATCGAGCGGCAGGCGGACGGGGAAGCCCTTGATCTGGACGTCGCCCTCCTGAAGGATGTTGAAGAGGCCCACCTGCACCTTGCCGGCGAGGTCGGGCAGCTCGTTGATGGCGAAGAGACCACGGTTGGCGCGGGGCAGCAGCCCGAAGTGCATCGCCAGCTCCGAGCCGAGCTGCAGCCCCGAGGCCGCCGCCTTGATCGGATCGATGTCGCCGATGAGGTCGGCAATCGTCGTGTCCGGCGTGGCCAGCTTCTCGACGTAGCGCGCCTCGCGCGGCCGCCACTCGAGCGGCATGTCGTCGCCTTCGGCGGCGACGACCGCCTTGCCGTGCGCCGAAATCGGCGCCAGCGGGTCGTCGTGGATTTCGCTGCCCGGTACGACCGGGATGGCGTCGTCGAGCAGATCGACGAGCGCGCGGATGAGACGAGTCTTCGCCTGCCCGCGCAGACCGAGCAGGATGAAGTGGTGTTTCGCCAGGATGGCGTTCACGAGCTGCGGGATGACCGTGTCGTCGTAGCCGACGACGCCCGGGAAGAGGCGGTCGCCGCGCCGCAGTTTGACGATGAGGTTGTCGCGCACTTCGTCGCGCACCGAACGCCGGGCGTAGTCGCCGCGGGCCAGGGCCGATTTGAGTGCGCCGAGCGTGGCAGGACGGGCCGATGCGGGCATAGGTTCTATTATGACGCCGTGACACCTCCGCAGGGTTTTTCGCCGCCACCGGTTTTCGCGAGCGCGCGCCCGCTGGTGTTCGCGCACCGCGGCGGCTCGAAGATCGGCCCGGAGAACACCCTGCTCGCCCTCGCGCGCGGCATGGCGGCCGGGGCCGACGGCTTCGAATGCGACGTCCGGCTGGCGGCTGACGGGGTGCCCGTGCTCATTCACGACGCCACGCTCGACCGCACGACCGGCGCGTCCGGGCCGGTGCACGTGCACACGTCGGCGGCGCTCGCGGCGATCGACGCGACCTGCCGGTTCGTGTCGTCGGAGGCGTCGTGGGCGGTGCCGGCGCCGGAAGGCCTGCCCACGCTCGCGGAGGTCCTCGCGCGCTTCCCGCGGGCGCGGGTCATCGTGGAACTGAAGGACGAGGATCCACGGCTGGCCGATGCCGTGGCGGAGGTGGTGCGCGCGGCCCGTGTGACCGACCGCGTCTGCGCGGGCTCGTTCCATCAGACCGTGCTCGACCGGCTGCGCGCGGTGGCGCCGGCGATGACGACGAGCGCGTCGCGGCGCGAAGCGCAGTGGACGCTCGCACGCTCGTGGGCGCGCTGGCCGTTCCCGATGTCGCCGCCGTACCGCGCGTTCCAGGTGCCCGAACGCGTCGGACGTCTGCGCGTCGTCACGCCGGCTTTCGTGCGGCGGGCGCACCGCGAGCGCGCGCTGGTGCAGGTCTGGACCGTGGACGCGCCCGACGACATCCGCCGCCTGCTCGCGATGGGCGTCGACGGCCTGATCTCGGATCGCCCCGACTGGGCCGTGCCCGCTCGCGACGCCTTCATGGCGGCCCGAGAGATGTGAAGGGGACTGTCCCCATTCAAGCCGGGCGTGGACTATTGGCAGGAACTGCGCAGGAAGTCTGGCCCCGCCCAGATTGGGGACAGTCCCCTTCACTCGTAGTCGCTGAGGTCGCCGCCGGGGCGGGCGGCGCGCAGCGCGTTCAGCACGGCCACGAGGTCGATGACCTCCTGCGCCACGGCGCCACTCACCGGCGGCAGCAGGCCCGCCGCCGCGAGGCCCATGCCGACGACGCTCGCCGCCATGCCGCCGATGGCGCTCTGCAGCGCGATGCGGCGCAGGCGTCCGGCGATGTGCAGCAGTTCGTCCACGCGGCGCAGCGACGTATCCATCACGACCGCGCCGGCGGCATCCGCCGTGATCTCGCTCTGATGGCCGAACGCGAGGCCCACCGTGGCGGTCACGAGCGCGGGCGCGTCGTTGATGCCGTCGCCGATGAAGATGGTGGGCGCCTTCGCCACCTCCGCCCGTGTCAGCGTCACCTTCTCTTCTGGTGTGCACTGCGCGTGGATTTCGGTGATGCCCACCTGGTCCGCGAGATACCGCACTTCGGCTTCGCGATCGCCCGAGACGATGATGACGCGCGTCAGATGATGGCGCGGTGCGAGGTGCCCGATGAACGCGCGGCTGTCGGGACGCGGCGCGTCGCGGAAGCGGTACGTCGCGGCGAGCGCCCCGTCCACCAGCACCACACACTCCAGGCCCGCGACAATCGGCGGCAACGCGGCGCCGACACCCGCCGCCTCGGCCTGCCGCCGTCCCAGAATGCGCACCGTATGGCCCTCGACCACGCCCTCGAGCCCCTGTCCGGGCGACTCGCGCAGGGCGGTGGCGTCGGCGAGCACGGCGCGCTCGCGGATGGCGGCGTCGAGCATCGGCTTCGCGAGCGGATGTTTCGAGTACCGTTCGAGGCTCGCGGCCAGCCGCAGCACATCGCCGTCGTCCATGCCCGGCGCCGTCACGCGGTCGGTGAGCGCCGGCTGGCCGAAGGTGAGCGTGCCGGTCTTGTCGAGCACCATCGTGCGGCAGCGGTCGACCGTCTCGAGGATCGCCGGATCGCGGATGACGATGCTGCGCGTGGCGGCGAGCGAGATCGAGCCGATGATGGCGACCGGGATGGCGATGAGCAGCGGACACGGCGTGGCCACGACGAGCACCGCCAGGAAGCGCACCGGGTCGCCCGTCCAGATCCACGCGCCGACGGCAATCGCCACGGCGAGCGGCGTGTACCACGCGCCGAGTGTGTCGCCCAGACGGCGCAGCTGCGGACGCCGCTGCTCCGAGTCGCGCATCACGTGCATGATGCGCGCATAACGCGAGTCGACCGCCAGGCGCACGGCGCGGATCGTCAGCGCGTGTTCGCCGTTGATGGCGCCCGAGAACACCGCCGAGCCCGGTGCCTTCGGCATGAGGAACGGCTCGCCCGTGAGATACGACTCGTCCATCACGCCCTGGCCGTCTTCGACGACGCCGTCCACCGGACAGATCTCGTGCGGGAAGATGACGATGCGATCGTCGATGCCGATGGCGTCGAGGGCGATGTCTTCGACATGACCGTCGGTGCGCCGGTGGGCAACCGACGGCATCCGCTTCGCGAGCGCCTGGAGCACCGACGAGGCGCGGCCCACGGCGTAGTGTTCGAGCGCCTCGCCGCCCGAGAGCATCAGCACCACGAGCGCGCCGGCCAGATACTCGCCGAGCAGTACCGAGGTGACGATCGAGATGCCGGCCAGCAGGTCGGCGCCGAACTGGCGGGCGAGAGCCTTGCGCGCCAGGTCCCAGACGAGCGGCGCGCCGCCGCCAGCGAGCACCACGAAGAGCGGCACGTCACGGACGAGACCGTCGGCCGCGAATGCCCGGGCCACGAGATGTGCCGCGATGCCCGCCAGGGCGAGCGCGGCGATGGCCGACTCGCGGTTCCAGACGGACGGCGGGGCGGTGGCGGTCATGCGATCCGCCTCAGCATGGCACGTCCCGGCCGGGGTGGCGCCGGCGGCCGCGGAACGGCCCTATAATCCGTCCACTCGCACGACCAACCCCGGAGGGCACGCGTGGCTGAACGCCTTGTCGGTTCGAACTACACGACGCCGGACCTCGTGGCCAAAGTCACCGGCCGCGCCCGCTACGCGGAAGACTTCCGCGCCGAGGGGATGCTCTTCTGCAAGCTGCTCCTGAGCCCCGTGCCGCACGGCCGCGTGCGCAACGTCGGCCTCGAGAAGGCGCTGGCGCTGCCCGGCGTGCGCGGGGTCATCCGCGCCGCGGACCTGCCGGATCTCGGCGGCGCCGAGCGCGCCCTGACCGACGAACCGCTCTATCAGGGCGAGCCGATTCTGGCGCTCGCCGCGACGAGCGAAGACATCGCGGCCGAGGCCGTCGAACTCATCGACCTCGACATCGAGCCGCTGCCGTTCACGACCGATCCGCTCGAGAGCCTGCGGCCCGACGGGCCCGACGCGCGCAGCGAGGGCAACGTG
>JALHON010000182.1 GCA_022842985.1 Acidobacteriota bacterium
CGCCGCCGCGCGCGACGAGCGCCGCGAGCATCGCCGCGCCGTCCGCCGCTGTGGGCCGGCCGCCCGAGGTGAGCACCCGGTCTACGCCGAGCGTCACGAGGGTGTCGAGCGCGGCGAGCAGGTCCGGCGTCTCGTCGAACGCCTTGTGGCAGGTGACGGGCAGCGGCCGCGCGTGTGAGAGCAGGCGCCGCATCACCGCGTCGTCGAGCGTGCGATCGGCGCGCAACGCGCCGAACACCAGGCCGTGCGCGCCGGCCGCGCGCATGAGCCGGATGTCGCGCACCATGGCGTCCACCTCGGCCTCGCCGTAGACGAACGCGCCGCCGCGCGGGCGCACCATCGTGAAGACCGGCACCGGCACCGCCTCGACCACCTCGCGCACGAGCCCGGGGTCGGGCGTCGTGCCGCCGACGTCGAGATGCGCGCAGAGCTCGAGCCGGCGGGCGCCGCCGGCCACCGACGCGAGGGCGGCGTCGAGGGAATCGACGCACGACTCGAACAGCACGCGCGAGAGCTTACCAGCCTTCGCGGTCGCGCAGCGCGGTCACGTGCGCCGTGTGGTGGCGCGAGTGCCAGTCGTAGAGCGCGAGGTAGTCGTCAATCGACATGCCGCCGCGTTCGGGATGGAAGAGCCGGCGCGCGAAGTCGGCCTCGCCGAGCGAGCGCAGCATCCACACGAGCCGCGCATGCAGGCCGTCGAGCAGCCCCAGCGAGAGCTCGACCGGCGCCAGCCGCGCGTCCGCCATGTCGGCCCACGAGGCTTCCTCGTAGGGCTTGATGGTGGGGTTGTCTTCGCTCACCGCGAACTTCAGCCGCGCGTAGGCGTGCATGTGGCTGTCGGCCGTGTGATGCACGACCTGCCGCACCGTCCAGCCGCCGGGCCGGTAGGGCGTGTCGAGCTGCGCGTCCGAGAGGCCGGCGCAGGCGAGGCGCAGGCGGGCCGGCAACTCGGCGAGCGTGGTGATCGCGCGGGTGCGATCGGCGGCGGAGAACGACGTGGGCGCCACGAACGGGCCCACGGGGTAGCGGAGGTCTGCCATACGCCGGATCGTGCGTCCCAACGGCCTCGGGCGTCGAGTGGCAGGAATGCCAGAGTGCGTTAAGATCCTGCCATGACGCCCAGACGCGTGCCCGGCCCTGCCAATCGCCTCGTGGCCGTGCTCATCTGCGACGGCGTGGCGCTCTTCGAATTCGGCATCGTGGCCGAAGTCTTCGGCCTGCGGCGTCCGGAGCTCGGCGTGCCCTGGTACGACATGGTCACGGTGAGCTTCGACCCGCCGCCGCTCGCGGCCACCGGCGGCGTCCGCGTGCTCCCGTCGCATTCCGTGCGGATGCTCGCGAAGGCCGGCACCATCGTGATTCCGAACTGGCCGCGTCTTGCCGATCCGCCGCCGCCGGCGATGCTCGACGCCCTGCGCGCGGCGCACAAGCGGGGTGCGCGCCTGCTTTCGATCTGCTCGGGCGCGTTCGTGCTCGCCGCCGCGGGTCTGCTCGACGGCCGGCGCGCCACCACGCACTGGATGCACGCCTCGAACCTGGCGGCGCGGTTTCCGAAGGTGCAGGTCGAGCCGTCGGTGCTCTACGTCGAATCGGGTCGCATCTTCACGGCCGCCGGCTCGGCCGCCGGCATCGATCTGGGGCTGCACATCGTGCGGCAGGACTACGGCTCGGACATCGCCAACCAGGTGGCGCGGCGCATGGTGGTGGCGCCGCACCGCGAGGGCGGCCAGGCGCAGTTCGTGGCTTCTGCCATGCCGCCGGTGGAGGGGTCGCTTGCGCCGCTCATGGAATGGGCGAGCGCGCGGCTCGACCAGCCGCTCACCGCCGAGTCGCTCGCGAAGAAGGGCCGGATGTCGCTGCGCACGCTGGCGCGGCGCTTCGAGGCGCAGGCCGGCACCACGCCGCACCAGTGGCTCACGCACCAGCGCGTGCTCGCGGCGCAGCGGCTGCTCGAGACCTCCGACGCCTCGATCGATCGCGTGGCCGAACTGGCCGGTTTCGTTACGGCGGAAACTCTGCGCCACCACTTCCGCCAGCGTGTGGGCACCTCGCCGATGGCGTATCGCCGCCGGTTCGCGCAGCGGATGCGGGTGGCCTGACCCGCAGCGGTCATCCGCCGCTTACGGGCCGGCAAGCCACGGTTCGCTGTGCTTGGCAGCAGCGTCAGTGTGGGGCGTCGTACGGTGGCAGCGGCGCCTCGCCGCCCGTCCGCGCGGCTCAATGCCGCCGGGCCGCGACCGCGTGATCGTCGGCCGAACGTCCGCGCCAGTCACGGGCGGACGCATCGGCGCCTTTCGAGACCAACAAGTCGCTGAAGGAGAGCGGGGCCAAGCGGGACGCCAGCATCAGTGGCGTGAGACCGCGGTCGACGGTGCAGCCGTCGAGCGAGCCGGACTTGCCCGGCTCCACGAACATCAGAACACACACACGGGCATTCGGATCGGCGCCGTGCTCCAGCAGAAGACGGGCGAACGGCTGGGACTGCTGCATCAGCGCGAGCGCCAGGGGGGTGTCGCCGCCGTAGGTATTCGTCGTCCGCACATTCGGATCGGCGCCGGCGCCGAGCAACAGCCGGAAGACGCCATACGAGCTGTCGCGCAGCGCCGTGTGCAGCGCCGTGTCGCCGCCTTGCTCGCGACCATAGGGTGGCGGCACCCGCACGGTGAAGTCGCGGACCGCCTCCTGTTCCGAGCCGAACGTTCGCACCAGCAACAGCCCGAACATCGTCTCGTTCGGCGCGTGGTCGAGTGCGATGCGACCTTCGCCGTCCGCCGTTTTCGCATTGGCGCCGGCGTCGAGCAGCAACGACACGGTGTCCGGCTGATTGCGGTAGGTCGCGGAGATGAGCGCCGTGGGCGCGCCGCTCGCGACGCATCCCGGCATCGACCCGGAGGCCAGGCGGGACTCGAACTCGCACCAGCGGCCGTTCACGTCGGCGCCGTGCTTGATCAGCAGCGACACGAGCTCGGCACGGTGCAGCCGCGGGCCGTAGTAGCCCTCGGCGGCAATGGCGCTGTTGAGGGGCGCGCGATCGCCGTGCGAGCTCCAGCGCATGTTCGGATCGGCGCCGCCCTCGAGCAGGGCCGTCGCCACGTCGACCTGGTCCTCGAGGATCGCCCGATCGAGGGGCGGCGGATCGAGCGGGTCGCCGCATGACAGTGCGACGTGTTCTGTCGCCAGGGCACGGATCGCGGCAACGTCGCGACGCCTCACCGCTTGCAGCAGGCGAGGGTCACAGGCGGGCCGCGCCACTAGAGGGAAGTCGGTATCGTGCGCGTCGATGACTTCCGGCAGGGGCGCTGCCGGGCGACATGCCGCGACTCCGAGAATCAGCAGAAGGAGCAGCGACGTCGTCCGCATGGCGTCTTTGACACCATATCGGCGCCGTCGGCTACTTCATCACGTCCGCGATCGGCACGAGGGTCACCGGGCCCAGTCCGGCCGCGCGAATCGGCGCTTCGATCGTGGCGCGATCGCCCACGACTACCACGGCCATCCGGTCGAGCAGCAGGTACTGTTTCGCCACGCGCGTGAGGTCGGCGCTCGTCACCGCCTGCACGGCGCCGACGTACTTCGAGAAGACGTCGTCGGGCAGGCCGTAGACGGCCACTTCCTCGAGCTTGCCCGCGAGCTGGCTGCTCGTCTCGAACTCGCCGGCGAAGCCGAGCGCCGCGTAGTTCTTGAAACGCGCCAGTTCGTCATCCGGCACGGGCCGGAGGATCGCGTTCAGCTCGTTGAAGAACTCCTTCAATGCCTCGGCGGTCTTGTCGGTCTGCACACCAGCGGTCGCGAAGAACGGCCCCGCGGCGCGCCGCATGTCGAAGCGCGAGGCGGCGCCGTACGAGTAGCCGTTCTTCTCGCGCAGGTTGGTGTTGAGGCGCGAGGTGAACGACCCGCCGAGCACGGTGTTGAGCACGTCGAGCGCGATGTAGTCGGGCGTCGAGCGCGGCACACCGACGAGCCCGATGCGAATCTGCGACTGCGCGGCGCCGGGCTTGTCCACGAGGAAGATCTGGCGCTTGCCGGGCTGCGGCGAGGCGCGCACGGGGAAGGGCGTGGCCGCAGGGCCGTCGGCCTTCCACGCGCCGAAGCGGGCCTCGACCAGCGGACGGAGCGCCGCCGGCGTCGTGTCGCCCACCACGATGAGCACGGCGTTGTCGGGGCGGTAATGGCTGCGGTGGAACGTCTTCAGCTCCGCCACGCCCAGCGCCTTGAGCGACGTCTCGGTGCCGCCCGCGCTCGTGCCATACCGATGTTCGGGCCCGAAGAGCAGACGCGGGAAGGCGAGTCCCACGAGCGAGGCCGGATCGTCGCGCGCCTGCAGCAGCCCCGTGAGCCGCTCGGTGCGCAGGCGCTCGAGTTCGTCGGCAGGGAAGTCGGGCGTGAGGGCCACGGCGGCCATGAGGCCGAGCGCGTCGCCGAGCTTCGCGGCCGGCGTCGAGAGGCGCACGGCCGACGCATCGAACGACGCGGAGGTCGAGAGTGTCGCGCCGAGGAACTCCACTTCGTCGGCGATGGCGAGCGCGGCCTTGCCGGCGGCGCCTTCGTCGAGCATCGCCGCGGTCATCGCGGCGGCGCCGAACTGCCCGGGCACGTCGGCGCTCGCACCCGAGAGCACGACGAGGTTCGCCTGCACGAGCGGCACTTCATGCTGCTCGAGCAGCCACACGCGCAGGCCGTTCGCGAGCGTGAACTTCTGCGGCGCCGGCAGGGTGAGTGCGGGCGTGGGCCCCGGCGCGGGCGGCGTCGTGCGGTCGGGCCGCTGCTGCGCGCCGAGCGGCAGCGAGACAGCGACCAGCAGGGCTGTGAAAGTCAGGCGGGCGCTCACTTCTTCTCCTCCGGCATCACGATGAGTTCCACGCGGCGGTCGCGCGGCAGGAAGGTGCGCACCGCGGACGACAGGTCCGTCGCGTCGAGCGCGCGGTACCGCGCCAGGTCTTCCTCGAAGAAGTCCGGCGTTCCGGTGAGCGTGTAGTAGGCGTTCATCTGGTCGGCCTTGCCGTACATCCCGCCCACGCGTTCGGCGCGGCGCAGGAACGTGGCTTCGATCTGGTTGCGCACGCGTTCGATCTCGCGCGGCTCGGCGGGCGTGGCCGCCAGGCGGTCAATCTCTTCGTCGATCACCTTCTGAATCTCGTCGAGGCTCTTGCCGGGGCGTGCCGTTGCCACGAGCATGAAGGTGCTGCCGAGCGCCTGCGACTGCTGGTAGGCGTAGACCTCCTGCGCGATCTGCAGGTCGTAGACGAGGCGCTTGTAGAGGCGCGAGTTCTTGCCGCCGGCGAGCAGCGAGGCCACGACGTCGAGCGCGGCATCCCCCGGCTTGTAGGTGGCCGGCGTGAGCCAGGCCAGATACAGGCGCGGCAGCTGCACCTTGTCGGTCATGGTCTTCTTCGTCACGCCCGTGAGCATCGCGGCCGGCGGCGCCACCGGCGGCACCGGGCGGCCGCGCGGCACTTCGCCGAACCACTTCTCGACGAGCGCCTTCGTCTTCTCGATTTCGATGTCGCCGGCAATCACGAGGCTGGCGTTGTTCGGCGCGTAGTAGAGGCGGAAGAACTCCTGCACGTCTTCGTGGCTGGCGGCGGAAAGATCCTCCATCGAGCCGATCGTGGACCAGCTGTAGGGATGGCCCTTCGGGAAGAGCAGGCTGTCGAGTTCGAGTTCGGGGATGCCGTAGGGCCGGTTCTCGATGCTCTGGCGGCGTTCGTTCTTCACCACGTCACGCTGGCCATCGACGCGCGCCGGCGTCATCGTGTCGAGCAGGTAGGCCATGCGGTCGGACTCGAGGAAGAGCATCAGCTCGAGCGCGTTCGACGGCCCGTCGATGTAGTAGTTGGTGCGGTCGACCGTGGTCGAGCCGTTGTTGTTCGCGCCGGCGCCTTCGAGCAGCGTGTCGAACGCCCCTTCCGGCACGTGTTTCGAGCCTTCGAACATCAGGTGCTCGAAGAGGTGCGCGAAGCCGGTGCGGCCCGGCTTCTCGCTGCCCGAGCCCACGTGGTACCAGACGTTCACCGTGACGATCGGCACGCTGGTATCGCGGTGCAGGATGACGTGCAGGCCGTTGGCGAGCGTGAACTCGGTGTACGGCACGGCGAGGCGGGGCGCGCCCTGGGCCTCGGCCGGCGCCGGCATCGACAGGGCGGCGAGCAGCCCGGCCGCGAGCAGCAGGCGAATCGACGGTCTCATGAAGGCAGTGTAGCGCCTCGCGGCGCCACCTCCGGCCGCTTCGGCGCCAGGCAGTGACGAGGCGGGGGACGGGGTCCGGGCCGGGCCCCGAGCCCCGAGTCCCGAGCCCCGATTTGATAAGCTTTGCCCTCCACCATGCCCTCGCCCCTCGTTGCCGTCATCATGGGTTCGAAGTCCGACTGGGAGACGATGGCGCACGCCACCGCCGCCCTGGACGAGCTGGGCGTGCCCTACGAGAAGCACATCGTCTCGGCACACCGTACCCCCACCTGGATGGCGGAGTTCGCTCAGGGGGCCGAAGCGCGCGGCCTCGAAGTCATCATCGCCGGCGCCGGCGGCGCGGCCCACCTGCCGGGTATGGTCGCCGCCCACACCATCCTGCCGGTGCTCGGCGTGCCGGTGCAGAGCGCGGCCCTGAACGGGCTCGATTCGCTGCTCTCGATCGTGCAGATGCCGGGCGGTGTGCCGGTGGCCACGCTCGCCATCGGCAAGGCCGGCGCGCGTAACGCCGGGCTGCTCGCCGCCGCCATTCTCGCCACGTCGCGTCCCGAACTGCGCGCCAAGCTGCACGCCTTCCGCGACGCGCAGACCCAGGCCGTGCGCGAAGACTCGCTGCCGTGAACCGCATCATTCAGCCGGGCGCCACGCTCGGCGTGCTCGGCAGCGGCCAGCTCGGCCGCATGTTCGCCATTGCCGCCAGGCGTATGGGTTACCGCGTCCACACGCTGTCGCCCGGCGTCGACACGCCCACCGGCCAGGTGGCGGATGCGGAAGTCGAGGCCGACTACGACGACCTCGATGCCATCCGCGCGTTCGCGCGCGGGGTGGACGTCATCACCTTCGAGTTCGAGAACGTGTCGACGGCCGCGGCGGATGCCGCTGCCGAGATCGTGCCGGTGCGGCCGAGCGGCCACGCGCTGCACGTGACCCAGCAGCGCGCGCGCGAGAAGGCGTTTCTCGCGCTCAAGGGGTTCCCGGTGACGCCGCACGCCGCGGTGGCCACGCTCGACGAGCTCGCTGCCGCCGTCGAACAAATCGGTCTGCCGGCGATTCTCAAGACGGCGAGTTTCGGCTACGACGGCAAGGGCCAGCACCGTCTCACCTCGCCGCTCGACATCGAACCGGTGTGGGCGCTCGTGGGCCACCAGCCCGCGGTGCTCGAGAAGGTCGTCGACTTCTCACTCGAGTTCTCGGTCGTCGCCGCGCGCGGCCTCGATGGCGGCTTTGCGCACTACGGGGCGATCGAGAACGCGCACCGCCACCACATCCTCGACGTCTCGGTGGCGCCGGCGCGCATGCCCGAGGCGGCGGTGACCGAGGCGGTGGACGTGACGCGTGCCATCATGGACGAACTCGCCTACGTGGGCGTGCTCTGCGTGGAGTTCTTCCTCACAGCGGACGGCCGCATCCTCGTGAACGAGATCGCGCCCCGGCCGCACAACTCCGGGCACCTCACCTTCGATGCCTGCATCACGAGCCAGTTCGAGCAGCAGGTGCGGGCGATCTGCGGCCTGCCGCTCGGCGCGACGACGCTGCTGCGTCCGGCGGCGATGGCCAACCTGCTCGGCGACGTGTGGGCGAAGGGCGAGCCGAAGTGGGACGCGGCGCTTGCCGTGCCCGACGTGAAACTGCACCTCTACGGCAAGTCCGATCCGCGTCCGGGCCGCAAGATGGGCCACCTCACCGCCATGGCCGACACGGCCGCGCAGGCCATCCAGCACGTGCTGGCGGCGCGCGACGTGCTCGTCTGACGCGGCCCTCCGACCTTCGCGTGACCACCACACATCCGATCATCGTCTTCACCGACGGCGCGTCGAAGCGCAACCCCGGCCCGGGCGGCTGGGGCGTGGTCATCGTCACGCCCGACGGCCACGTGACCGAACTCGGCGGCGGCGCCCCGCTCACCACGAACAACAAGATGGAGCTCACCGGCGCCATCGAGGCGCTGACCCGCCTGCGCGACGTGCCCGGCAAGGTCGCCGTCTACACCGATTCCACCTACGTCATCCAGGGCATCGAGAGCTGGGTGCACAACTGGAAGCGGCGCGGCTGGAAGACCGCCACCGGCGGCGAGGTCATGAACCGCGAGTTGTGGGAAGCGCTCTCGGCGCTCACCGCGGCGCGGCCGCCGCGGTCGATGTCGTGGCACTACGTGCGTGGCCATGTCGGCATTCCCGGCAACGAGCGCGTGGACGCGATTGCCGACGCCTACGCCGTGAAGGGCCGCGCGGAGCTGTACGACGGCCCGCTCGCGGGCTACGGCATCGCCATCCTCGACATTCCCGACGACACGAACGTGCCGGCGCGCAGCAAGCCGGCCGGCGGCGCCGGTGGCAGCGGCGGGCGCTCGAAGGGCCCGGCCTACTCGTATCTGAGTGTCGTCGACGGCACGCCGATGCGGCATGCCACGTGGGCCGATTGCGAACGGCGCGTGAAGGGCCGGTCGGGCGCGCGCTTCAAGAAGGCGACGAGCGACGTCGATCAGGCCGCGATCCTGCGCTCGTGGGGCTTCGACCCCGGCGCCGTCTAGCGGCGTTCCGGCACGCCGCCGGCGCCGTCAGCCCATCAGGCCGCGCAGCATCGAGCGCGGCCGCGTTTCGACACGCTTCTTGCCGCGCCGCTTGGCGTCGTAGAGCGCCTCGTCGGCGCGTTTCACGATCGACTCCGGGGTGTCGCTGGCAACCCACGCGGTCACACCGCCGCTGAAGCTGAACGAGACGAAGCGGCGGTGGCCGTCCTGCTGGTACTCGAACGAGGGCGGCAGCCCGTCGAGGAGCGCCATCATGCGGTCGCGGGCCTTGCTCGCCGAGCGGGCGGTGAGCAGCAGCGCGAATTCCTCGCCGCCGAATCGCGCCACGAACTCGCCCTCGCCGATGGCGCCGCGCAGCAGCTGCCCCATGGTCGTAATCACGCGGTCGCCCACGGGATGGCCGTAGGTGTCGTTGATCCGCTTGAAGTCGTCGAGGTCCACCATCGCCACCGTGAACACCTGACCGGTGTGTGCGGCACGGGCCACCCATTCCTTCACGGCCACATCGAAGGCGCCGCGGTTGGGCAGCTGCGTGAGGGCGTCGGTGGCGGCCTCGGCGCGCGCCTTCACGAGCGACTGCTCGAGCGTCTGCACGCGCGTCGTCAGTGTCTCGAAGTGTTTCGCTTCGCTCTTCTGGCGTTCGGCCACGGCGGTGCGGATGGTCTGCACCTCCTGCGACAGCGCGCGCTTCAGCTCGCGGATGTCGTCGAGCTGCACCATGCGGCCCATCTCGGTGGTCGAACGCAGCAGGTCCTTCTCGAACTTGAGCGAGTTGCCACGCACGGCGTCCACCGCCTCGCGCAGCACCAGCACGAGCTCGGCGAGTTCGCCTTCGCGGTCGCTGTGGTAGGTGCGGGTGCGGTCGAGGAAGTCGGCGCAGTCGTCGGCGATGGCGCTCGTGAGCTGGGTGACGCGATCGGCGTCTTCCTCGTGGCGCAGCTCGTCCCGTCTGGCCGTCAACTGCGCCCGGAACGCCTCGGTGTTCACCGTGACGTCGTCGGGCGCATGTTCGACGAGCAGGTCGAGCAGACGCTCGGCGAGCGTATGCAGGGCGTCGGCGCGATGGCGCACCGGCGAGTGCGACAGAGAGAGCGCGGTGATGTTCGGCACGGCGATTGGGATGGAGACGAGTGACCAATCGGCCGCGCGGCGCCGGACTTGAGGCGCCGGCTGGTGGACCCGGCCGCCGCCGGCGCGCCTCGCGGGCTACGACAGCCGCGCGCTAGCCGGGGCGGCGC
>JALHON010000183.1 GCA_022842985.1 Acidobacteriota bacterium
CGCGGCGGCGGCGCGCTGCCACGCGAGGCGCCGCCACCGGACGCGGCGGGCGGACGCACTTCGCCGCGCTTCATCGTGAGGGCGATGCGCTTGCGGCTGGCATCCACTTCGAGCACCCGCACCTGCACGATGTCGCCGGCCTTCACGACCTCGCGGGGATCCTTCACGAACCGATCGGCAAGCTGCGACACGTGCACGAGGCCATCCTGGTGCACACCGATGTCGACGAACGCCCCGAAGTTGGCGACGTTCGTGACCACGCCTTCGAGCTGCATGCCGGGCACGAGGTCGCCCAGTTCCTGCACGCCGTCCTTGAAGGCGGCGGTCTTGAACTCGGGCCGGGGATCGCGGTTCGGCTTGTCGAGTTCCGCGAGGATGTCCTTCACCGTGGGCACGCCGAACTGCGCGTCGGCGAAATCGTCGGGCCGCAGGGTCTTGAGCACCGCCGACTTGCCGATGAGCTCACCGACGGGCAGCCCCGTGCGCGAGACGATCCGTTCGACGACCGGATACGCCTCGGGATGCACGGCCGAGGCATCGAGCGGGTTGTCGCCGTTCACGACACGCAGGAAGCCGGCCGCCTGCTGGAACGTGCGCTCGCCGACGCGCGGCACGTCGAGGAGCTGCCGGCGGCTGCGGAAGGGCCCGTTGGCATCGCGGAACGCCACGATGTTGCCGGCGATGGTCTCGCTGAGCCCGGAGATGCGCGCAAGCAGCGGCGCCGAGGCCGTGTTGAGATCGGCGCCGACGGCGTTCACGCAGTCTTCCACCACGGCATCGAGCGTCTTGCCGAGCTGGAAGGGGCTGACATCGTGCTGGTACTGGCCGACGCCAATCGCCTTCGGATCGATGCGCACGAGTTCGGCCAGCGGGTCCTGGAGGCGGCGCGCGATCGACACGGCGCCGCGCAGCGAGACGTCGAGATCGGGAAATTCCTTCGCGGCAAGTTCCGAGGCCGAATAGACCGACGCCCCGGCCTCCGACACCATCACCTTCGTGAGCGGCAGCTCGGGATGCGCCTTCATCAGGTCCGCCGCCAGTTTGTCGGTTTCGCGCGACGCCGTGCCGTTGCCGATCGAGATGAGCTGCACGCCGTGCTTCGCCGCGAGCTGGCCGAGCGTGCGCAGCGCGCCCGTCCAGTCCTTGCGCGGTTCATGCGGGTACACCGTGGCGGTGTCGAGCACCTTGCCGGTGCCATCCACCACCGCCACCTTCACGCCGGTGCGGATGCCGGGGTCGAGGCCCATCGTGACGCGCTGGCCCGCCGGCGCCGCGAGCAGCAGGTCGTGGAGGTTGCGGCCGAAGACGCGGATGGCTTCCTGCTCGGCCTGCTCGCGCAGCCGCTGCTCGGTTTCCACTTCGAGGTGCAGCAGCAGCTTGACGCGCCAGGTGAGGCGCACGACATTGGCCAGCCAGGCGTCGGCCGCGCGCCCCCGCGACTCGATGCCGAAGCGGGCGGCGATGCGGCGCTCGGGTTCGCTCGGGCCGTCGGCGCCGTCGGACGGCAGATCCACCGACAGCCGCAGGATGCCTTCCTTGCGCGCGCGCAGCAGCGCCAGCACCCGGTGCGACGGCACGTCCTTCACCCGTTCGGTGGCATTGAAGTAGTCGGAGTACTTCACGCCCTCCGCTTCCTTGCCGGGGATCACGGTGGACGCCCATTCGCCGCGCTCCCAGATGAGCGTGCGGAAGGCACCGAGCAGCTCGGCGTCTTCGGCGAAGGTCTCCATCAGGATCCAGCGGGCACCGTCGAGCGCCGCGGCGGCATCGGGCACCGCCTGCTCCGCGTTGACGTAGCCGGCAGCGGTGGCCTCCGGATCGAGCGTCGGGTCGTGCAGCAGCGCGAGCGCCAGCGGCTCGAGGCCGGCATCGCGGGCAATCTGCGCCTTGGTGCGCCGCTTCTGCTTGTACGGCAGGTAGAGATCTTCGAGGCGCGCCTTGGTGACGGCGCTGGCAATCGCCGTGGCCAGTTCCGGCGTGAGCTTGCCCTGCTCCTCGATGCTCTTGAGAATCGCGGCGCGCCGCTCCTCCATCTCGCGCAGATAGGTCAGGCGCTCGTCGAGGGCGCGCAGCTGCGTGTCGTCGAGGCCGCCGGTGACTTCCTTGCGATAGCGGGCGATGAAGGGGACGGTGGCCTTGTCGTCGAGCAGTGCGATGGCCGCGTCGACCTGCGGCACACGGACGTTCAGTTCTTCGGCGATACGGGCGGCAATCGAGAGCACGGCAGGCACAGACACGGGGCCGCCATTGTAACAGCCGGCGTCGATCGAGCTGCCGGAAGTGACGGGCGCGCTACGGCGCGATGAGCACGTAGCCCTGCTGCTGCAGGGCGATGATCGTGGTGAGCGCCCACAGGTCGCGCTGCACCTCCGGCATCATGTCCTTCGGCTCGATCTTGCGGCCGAGCGTGGCCTGGCCGCAGACGCGGAAGTCCACGCCGGCCTTGCTGAGCGCCTGGATCATCGCGAGGTTCGGGTTGCCCTGCCCGTCGTGGCGGGCCTTGTAGGCCGCGTCGGTCATGATGAAGTCGGTCGCGCCCTGGTGGAACACCACCGCCACCTTGCGGTTGGCCGCCGGCACGCCCGTCTTCGCCAGCGTGTTCACGTAGCGGGCGACCGCCTGCAGCATCGGGTGCACCTCGGTGGGCTTCGGACCGGCCGTGGCCATGTCGAAGAGCACCTTGTGGACGATGGCCGGATTCGGCATCTCCTTCGCGCCGGGGACGTCGCGCGCCGCCTCGACACCGGGCACCGGCAGCGCCTGCCCGGCGGCCGACGACACGGAGGCGAGCAGCGCCACACCACACGAGAGGGCCAGCAGGGTCTTCGTCATGATCGGGTCTCCTCGCGCCGGCGATGACCGGCGCTACTTCGTCTTCTTGAGCGCCTTGTAGTGGTCTTCGATCGGCTGGAACGGCCCCAGACGGTGCTGCTCCAGCGGGAACTCGTCGGCGAACGGGCCGTAGGGATTGTCGACCGGCTTGGCCGTCTTGTCCGGATAGTCCTGCTCGAGGTTCGGCATCTCGGGCCGCGGCTGCGCGTTGATGTAGGCGGCGACGTCGAACGCCTCGTCGTCGGTGAGCGTGGCCTCGCCGAGCGGCATGCGCGCCTTGATGAAGCGCGCGGCCGTGAGCACGCGGTGCATCCCGGCGCCGTTGTTGAACGAATCCGGCCCCCAGAGCGGCGGAAAGAGATAGCCCTTCGCCTTCTCGCCGGTGGCGAGCAGCCCCAGGCCGTCGTTGCCGTGGCACACCGAGCAGCGCGCGCCGTAGACCGTCTGGCCGGCCTCGAGGCTCGCCGCCCGCTTCGGCGTCTTGAACGCCGGCGGCTCGCTGGCCTTCTTGAGCGACGCGCCCATCGCCTCGTAGCGCGACCCGAGCGACCGCAGATACGCGGCGATGGCGATCATCTCGGGGCTGTCGAGCGGCAGCGGCTTGCCGTTCATGCTGCGCTGCATGCACTCGTTGATGCGGTCTTCGACGTCGGTCATGTTGCCGGCGCGGCCCGAGAAGCGCGGATAGTGTTCCGCCGTCTGCAGCAGCGCGAGCGTGCCGGGATCGGTGCCGGTGGCCAGGTGGCACGACGCGCAGTTCAGGCGTCCGCCGGAATAGCGGCGGGCCGGGTCCGGATGGTCGGGCCCGAGCAGTTCGACCGTCTGCGCGACGAGCCGGCGTCCGTATTCTTCGGTGGCGTGTTCGGGCACGTCGGTCACGGGACGCGGCGGGCGCGGACGTTCGGCGCCGGAGTTGGCCGGCGCCGTCGGCGACGCCGCATCGGACGAACCTCCGGGCTCGACGGCCGAATAGCGCAGCCCGGCCAGCACGGCCGCCCCGCCGATGGCGAGGGTGACGACGACGATGCCCGCGAGACCTGGCAGGCCACGTGACTCGTTGGGACTCATGGCGTTCTCGGATCAGGGGACGGCCCTTCGGGCCGTGCCGCCGCATCATACTGCCGCGCTGATTCCAGGAAGTGGTGCTTGGGCCGCTCGATCCAGGCCCGCAGCGCCGGTGACGCCGCCCACGCGGCGACGAAGATCACGGTGAAACCCACCGACGCCCAGACGATGACACCTTCGATCATCGGGCCTCCGTGGCGGCGGGCGTCATGCGGAACAGACTGCGCACGTAGTGCGCCGCGGCCAGGCGTTCGGCGTCGGTGAGGCGGGTCGTCCACGGCGCCATCGGCGACCCGTGCACGCCCTCGCGCAGCACGCGCACGGCCTCGGTCAGGCTGAGCCGCTGGACCGTGAAGTTGGCCGGCGCCATCGTCAGTTTGTCGGCTGCCGAACCGCGGCCATCGCCGTTGGCGCCGTGGCACTGCACGCAGTTCGCCGTGTAGACCTCCCGGCCGAGCCCCACGAGATGCGCCGGCACGTCGGGTTCGGGACGCGGCGCCGAGAGCGCCTGCACCGCGAGGGCCAGAGCCGCGCGGTCCCCGGTCGAATAATCGCGCCAGGCCGGCATCGCCGACCCGGCCACGCCGTGCCACATCACGTCGGCGAGCCGCTCGGTCGTGTAGACGTGCTCGGCAAGCTTCGCGGGCGCGGGCACGAGCGAACGGGCGCCCGGGCCGTCCCCGGCGCCGGTGGTGCCGTGACAGGTGGCGCAGTGGCGGCCGTAGAGCGCCTGGCCACGCGCGAGATCGCCGCCGGAGAGCGCCGGCGCGGCCTCGCGCGTGCGGACCGCTCGGGCCGGATGCGCATTGAGCGGGCCCTCGAACGCCATCTGCTGCATCTCGTCATCCGGACAGTTGCAGCCCTCGCGCGCCCGCGCCTCGCCTTCGGGCCCGGCCAGCTCACGCGCCCGGCCGAGCGACTCGAGATAGGCCACGAGATCGCGTGCGTCCTGACGCGGCCGGTCGGGACCGCCGTCGAAGAGCGCCGGATACCCGGGCATCACGGACGAGGCCACGATGGCGCGCGGCGCATAGAGGTGCGCGTAGTGCCAGTCGAGACTGCGCGCGCCGCCCACGCGGCTCAGGTCCGGCCCGATGCGGCGCGTGCCCCAGAGATGCGGCGTGTCGCGACGCGTCTCCCAGGCGAGCGTCGGTGCGCCGAAACGCGCCATGTCGGCGTGCAGGTAGCGGATCTGCTGCGTGTGGCAGTAGGCGCAGCCCTCGCGCGCGTAGATGGCGCGGCCGCGCTTCTCGCTGGTGGTCGGTTCGAGCGGCTTCTCGGGCGCCATGGCCGCCGTCTGCGCCTCGAGCAGGCGCGCCGGCCACGCCCCGAGCAGGGCCACCGACAGCGCGAAGAACAGCACGCCGGCCACGCTGGCCACGAGGTACGAGGTGCGAAGGGCCTGACCGGCGCGACTCACAGCGCCTCCGTCACGGGGGCGAGCCGGGGCGCCACCTCGTCGTGGCCATCCGCGGCGGGCGCCGGCCGCACCACCATACCGGCCCCGCGCGGTCCGGTCGTGAGGCCGACGAGGAGCGCGATGAAACCGGCGGCAAGGATGCTGCCGATGTGCGCACGCGCCACCCAGTAGACACGCGACGCGGTGACCGAATCGATCCACGGCGCGCCGCTCTTCCAGAGCTCACCCTGCACGAGGCCGCCGATCGTGAGGTCCACGACCATGCCGACGAGTCCAATCACGAGCATCCAGTACGCCCAGGTGATGGCCCGGGCGTTGTAGCGCGCCTCCGGCATCCGCTGCCATGCGTGCACGAGGCCGCCGGCGGCCGCGAAGCTGGCAAAGCCGAGCATCGCCATGTGCGAGTGCGCCACGACCCAGTCGGTGAAGTGCACGGTCTGGTTCACCGACATCTGCGCCTGCGCCGAGCCCTGGAGACTGACGATCACGTAGAAGAAGGTGCCGGTGCCCACGAAGCGCAGTGCCGGATCGGCCGGCAGCAGGCCGGCGCCGCGCATCGACAGGAACAGGTTGGTGACGACGATGACCACGGTGACGCCGAGCAGCGCCGAGGCCACGATGGCCGTGAGCTGCGCCGCCATCGGGATGACCGAGTACACGTAGTGATGCGTGCCGTTCAGGGGATAGAGGAAGAACAGCAGCCAGAAGCCGAGCATCGACAGGAAGTGGCTGAACACGGGCCGGCCGGTCGCGGCGGGAATGACGAAGTAGATGATGGCAAGTGCCATCGGCGTGACGAAGAGGCCCACGGCGTCGTGAATCCACAGGCCGCTGATGGCGGCCCCGGCCGCGCCGGGCAGGAACTCGGGCACGACGTTCCCCATCGGATACGAGAGCAGCGTGAAGACGAGCCCGCCGATGATGTACCAGCTCGAGACGTAGAGCGACTCGACGCCGCGGCGGAAGAAGCCGGGCAGGAACTGCACGCCGGCGAGCGCCAGCGCGAGAATCGCCACGACGTCGACCACGAGCGGGAACTCGGCCCATTCGAGCGGCTGGCTCACACCGGCCAGCACCAGCATCCAGCCGGGCGCCATGACCGCGAAGTTCCACAGCGCGAAGATCCACACCCCGAGCCGCGCGCTCGTGACCGGCCGCCCCGTGAGAATCGGCACGGCGTGGTAGAGAAACGCAAAGAACGCGTTGGCCAGCCAGCCGAGCATGATGCCCTGCGTGTGGGCATAGCGCACGCGGCCCCAGCCGAGCCAGGCGACGTCGCGCCCGAGATCCGGGGCGATGAGCTGCCAGGCGGCCACGAGGCCGAACGCGACCGACACGAGCAGCGTGACGAGCGCCGCCAGGCCGTGCGCGCGGACGAGCCCGGTGTGGACGAGCGGAGCGGACGGACGCGTGGACAGGGCCGGCGTCCTACTTGTTGACGGGCACCATGATGTGCGCGCCGGGCGTGCCCGGCAGCATCAGCCACGGCGTGCCGCGCAGCTCGAGCGCGTCTTCGCGGGCGCTGGCGGTCGTGACCCCGATCGATTCCGGCGTCGCCCCCGGCACCGAGATCACCCACAGGAGCTGGATACGATCGGGCTTGCCGTAGAGGCGGTACGACATCGTGCCGAACTGCGTCGCCGGCACCGTGCCGGCCTTCACGGCCTCGGCGACGGCGGCCTCGATCTCCTTGTCGGTCTTCTTCTGCGCGCGCAGCTTCGCGGCCAGGTCGCGGCGCGGCCCGCCGGACTTGTTGTAGCACCAGGTGAAGCCGTCGTCGCCGCGCGGCATGCACTCGATCTGGTTGGTGCCCTGGCGGAGCACCTTGCGGGCGCCGCTCGCGTCGTAGGTGTAGACGGTGGCGCCGGCGCGCAGATCCTGCGGCAGGGGCAGCGTGGCCTGGGTCACCGGATCGGCCGCCACGTCGGTGATGCTCGTCTTCGTGGGCTTCGGGTTGATCGGAATCATGATGTGCGCACCGGGCGTGCCGGGCAGCATCATCCACGGCAGGCCGCGGCCCTCGAGCGCTTCGTTGCGCTGGCTCACCGTGGACACACCCACCGACTCGGGCGTGCTGTTCGGCGTGGACCAGACCCACAGGTTCTGGATGCGATCGCGCTTGTCGTAGTGGCGGTACGACATGACGCCCTGCGGCATCGGCGGCAGCGTGCCGGCCTTGACGGCGGCCGCCACGGCCTGGCTCACCTGCTCCTCGGTCTTCTTCTCGGCCCGCAGCTTCGCCTCGAAGTCCTCGCGTGGTCCGAAGAGCTTGTGATAGCAGCGGGCGAAGCCGTCCGCGGGATTGCGCGGCTGGCACTCGAGGAAGTTCGTGCCCTGACGGATGACGCGGCGCGCGCCGGTGGCCGCGTCGTAGGTCACGACCGTCGCGCCGGCCCGCAGATCCTCCGGCAGGATCTGCACGGCCTCGGCGATGCGGGCGGCGTCACCCGCGGGCTGGGCCGCCAGCGGCCAGACAGAGAGGACGGCAGCCGCCGTCGCGAGTCCGACAATCGCGCGCATGGTGAGACCTCCTAACCGACGTAGAGCAACGAGAACCCGTGTTCCTGGGCGTGCGTCACGCCGACCACACCGGCCGACACGATGCGCGCATTCGGGATGAGATTGGCGGACATCTCCTTCAGCACCGCGTCGGCGTCGCCGCCCTGTCCGGCGATGCGGCCGGCCAGGCCGCGGCTCGCCGTGCCGCAGACGATGAACTGCACGCCACGCTTGGCCAGACCCGAGAGCTGCATGCGTTCGCCCGAGTTGAAGGGGTTGGCCACCGGCGGCGGCGTCGCCTTCGCATCGATCGTCTTGCCGTACTTCGACCAGATGGCGTCGCTGTAGCCGTACGCCGTCGCCGAATGGCGCAGCACCATGATGAGGGCCAGCTCGGATTCCTCGACGCCGTAGCCCGTCTTGTTGCCGGTGAAGAGATTGCCGGCGAAGCGGATGCCGTCGGGCACGCCCGTGGGCGACACGACGTCGAGCACGACGCGGTGCCGGCCGGGCATCGCCGACATCCACGCGTCCTGCTCGTGGCGGGCCGGCGTGAAGGGCGTGCTGGCGGACGGCGCCTGCGCGCCGCGCGCGCCGAGTGTGACCGAGGTGGCGGCCATGCCGAGCCCGGCAAGAAGGAGGGCGCGGCGATCCTGCTTTTCAGACGACATACCTGAAGCTCCCGGAGAGGTGGCGCCGGCCGGGCCCGCGCCAAGGCGGTGGGGCATCGGCCGCGACGCAGGAATTGTAGCCGCGGAGCTGTCCGCCCGTAACCAGCCGGCCGCGCCTCTCATCAAAGAAAGTTGTCCAAAATTGAACACCCATTGCCGTTTGTCGCGTGATAGAGTCGCGACACCCTGCAGCATTCCCGTCCGGAGTTCGCCTCCCCCGCCGTTCTCAAGCTGGCCCTCGACAAACGCGCCCAATCGTTCGTAGGGACGCGCGCCACCGTGGACAGCCCGATGATGTACGCCAAGGCCGCCGCCCTCATCGGCACGGCCGTCTGGGCCTACATGGTGCTCGTCTTCGACGCCCACGACGCGGTCACCGTGACGTGGTCGGCGGTGGTGCTCGCGCTGGCGCTCGTCGGCATCGGCTTCAACGTGCAGCACGATGGCAACCATGGCACCTTCTCGCGCCGCCCGTTCGTGAACCGGCTCGCCGGCTTCACGCTCGACCTGATGGGCGCGAGTTCGTACTTCTGGAAAGACAAACACAACCACAACCACCACGTGTTCACGAACATCCCGCACGAGGACGCCGACATCAACCTCGGCCCGATGGCGCGGCTGAGCGTGGATCACGAGTGGCGCTGGTGGCATCGCTACCAGCACATCTACCTCTGGGTGCTCTACACGGGCGTACACCTGCGGTATCTCTACAGCGACCTGCAGCGGCTCTTCCTCGGCAAGAACGACGGGCTGAGCGCCGGGTATCCGAAGGGCGCCGACATGGCGTGGCTGCTCGGCGGCAAGCTGTTCTTCTTCACCGTGGCCTTCGCCATTCCGCTCACCCGCCACGGCGCCGGCACGGTCTTCGGGATCTACGTGCTGGTCTCGATGACGATGGGCTTCATCTTCAGCGTCGTCTTCCAGCTCGCGCACACGGTGGACAACGTCGAACATCCCACGCACGACGAGAAGCGGCCCGAATGGGTCGTGCACCAGATCGCGACCACCGCCAACTTCGCCACGCACAGCCGCCTGGCGACCCTGCTGCTCGGCGGCCTGAACTACCAGCGCGAACACCACCTGTTCCCGCGCATCGCCCACGTCCACTACCCGGCGCTCGCGAAGATGGTGCAGGAAGTCTGCGCGGAACACGGCGTGCCCTGCCGCGAGAACGTGACGCTCATGGACGCCCTGCGCTCGCACTACAACTTCGTGCGGCAGATGGGCGAGAAGCCGGCCGTCGCGGTGGCAGCCGCGCCCGCCGTCGAACCCGCGGTCTAGCGCGCCGCGGCCGCAAGCGCCGACACGCGGCGTTGCGCTTACACTGACAGACAGTGCCCGTGTCTTCCGCCGCCGCGGACGCCGCCGTCCTCGTCATCGCCGCCACGCCGCGTGAACTCGCGCCGCCCGACGGGTGGCGCACGCTCTGCTGCGGCGTCGG
>JALHON010000184.1 GCA_022842985.1 Acidobacteriota bacterium
GCGCCGCGGGCGTCGGCTTCGAGCGCGCCGAGACCCGCCGACGCGGCGGCGGCCGAACTGGCGGCCTGCACGCGGTCGATCCGGGCCAGCACCTGGCCAGCCTTCACGCGGTCGCCTTCCTTCACCGAGAGGCCCACCAGCCGGCCCATCGCGCTCGAGCCGATGTCGGCGTAGCGGGTGGCCACGATCTCGCCCGAGGCGGTCACGAACGACTGCAGGGTGGGGACGCGGGTCACGGTGGCGAGGTCGACGTCGGTGGCTTCGGGGCCGCCGCGCCGGGACATCACGGCGAATCCGGCCAGGGCAACGACGACGAGGGCGATGAGCAGGCGGCGCGGGGTCATCACGGGTAAGTGTATGCTTTCGACGCACCATTCGACGCGGAGGTCCCCGGATCTCGGGGCCTGCGACAGGTTTTCTGCGTCCAATGGCTTGTCCTTATGTCCCGACCGTCGCGCGTCCGCCGAGTCACCGATGCCATGTGGCAGGGCGTGGCGGCCGCTGCCGCGCACCGCCTGCGCTCGTCGCTCGGCGCGCTGGCCATCGCCGCCGCCGTCGCCACCATCGTCATCGTCGTCGCCGCGCTCGACGGCGTGGCCGCCTACGCCCGCACCACCACGGCCCGGGCCTTCGGGTCCGAGACCTTCCTCATCGCGCAGGTGGCGTCACCCGGCCGCGTGTCGCGGCGCGAACTGCAGGAGCAGCTGCAGCGCAACCCGGCGATTCGCCGCATCGAACTCACGGCGATGGAGCGGCTGGCCGGCGGGCTCGTCGAGTACGCGCCGAACGCGCAGACCACGGCGGAAGTCGCCGCCGGCGGACGCATCTACGAGAACGGCGCCGTGACCGGCACCTGGTCTACCCTGGCCGACCTGCGCGACCTGGCCATCGTGCGCGGCCGGTTCTTCCGCGCCGACGAAGACCGCTCCGGCGCGCAGGTGGCCGTCATCGGCGCGGATGTCGCCGACACGCTCTATCCGGGGCAGGACGCGCTCGGCAAGTCCATCCGGCTCGCCGGCCGCCGCTTCGAGGTCATCGGCATGCAGGATCGCCTCGGGAACTCGGGCGGCGCCTCGCTCGACCGCTATGTCTGGATTCCGCTCTCGGCCTACGAGCGCGCCTTCGGCTCGCCGCGCAGCCTGCAGATCTTCGCCAAGACCACCGCCGGCCACCCGTCGGTGGACGGCGAAGACCGCGCCCGTATCTCGCTGCGTGCGGCGCGCCGTCTCGAACCCGGCGTGACCGACACGTTCGACCTGCTCACGCCCGACGCCGCGCGTGGCTTCGTGCTGAACCTTTCGCAGCGGATCGGCGCGGCGGCGGGCCCGATTTCGGCGATGGCGCTGCTGGCGGCGATCGTCGTCGTCACCAACACGGTGCTCGTGTCGGTCACGACGCGCACCCGCGAGATCGGCGTGCGCCGCGCGCTCGGCGCCTCGCGCGCGCAGATCATGCAGGAAGTGCTGTCGGAGGCGGTGGTCGTCGCCGTGGTCGGCGGCGCCGTCGGCGTGGCCGTGGCGGCCGCGCTCGTGCAACTGCTGGCCTCGGCGCTCGGCGTGCCGATTGGCGTGAGTCTCACGACCCTCACGGTCGCCATCAGCGCGGCCGGCCTGAGCGGCATCCTCGCCGGGTGGTATCCGGCGCGCCGGGCCACGCGGCTCGACGTCATCACGGCGCTGAGGACGGAATAGATGGCCGTGCACGCTGCCCAGAGTCCGGTCGCCGCGCTGCTGTCGTCGGTGCGCGAAGCCGCCCGTCTCGCGTGGGACTCGCTGCGGTCGCAGCCGGCGCGTTCGGGGCTGGCGATTGCCGGCGTCGTCATCGGGATCGTCACCGTCGTACTCGTGGCCTCGGTGCTCGTCGGCCTGCGCAACAGCGTCGCGCAGCTCTTCCGCGAACTCGGCACCGACAACATCTTCGCCTTCCACCGCAACGGCGATCCCTACACACCCGCCTCCGACCGCGACGCGCTGCGCCGGCCGCTGCTGCCGGCCTACGCCGAGACGATCGAGCGGCTGGGCCCGTCGGTGCGCGACGTCGGCGTGCAGCTGCTCATACCCGCCGTCACCTCCACCCGCACGATTACCGCGCGCGCCGGCAGCAACGAGTCCGATTCCGTGCTGCTCGAGGGCGTGTCGTCGAACTTCTTCGACGTGACGGGCGCCGAGTTCGCGGCCGGCCGGCCGTTCAGCGATGCCGAGAACCGCGTCGTCGCGCCCGTGGCCGTCATCGGGGCGAATGTCGCCACCGCGCTCTTCGGGCCGGGCGATGCGGTGGGGAAGCCGTTCCTGCTCGGCGGCGAGCGCTACTTCGTGGTGGGCGTACTGGCCAAGCGCAAGGGCACGTTCTTCGGCGAGAACCGCAACGACAACGTCGTGTCGCTGCCGGTGGCCACGGCCAAGCGCCGCTTTCCCGAAGCCGAGAATACGGTGCTCTACATTCGTGCGAAGGCCGGCGTGCGCGAACGGGCGCGTGGTGAAGCGGAGACCATCCTGCGGCTGCTGCGCGGCGTGCGGCGCGACGAGGAGAGCGACTTCAATCTCTCGACGTCCGACCAGATCATCGCGCAGTTCGACAAACTTGGCGCCCAGATCTTCCTCGCCACCGTGGGCCTCGCCGCCGTGAGCCTCATCATCGGTGGCATCGGCATCGCCAACGTGATGGTGATGAGTGTCACCGAACGCACGCGCGAGATCGGCGTGCGCCTCGCCATCGGGGCCAAACGCCGCGAAGTGCTGCGGCAGTTCCTCTTCGAGGCGGCCATGCTGTCGGGGGCTGGCGGGATTGCCGGCGTGGTGACGGCCACGGTGCTCGGGCTCATCGCCACCGCGCTCGCGCCCGGCTTCCCGGCCGTGCCGCCGCTCTGGGCCGTCGGGTCCGGGCTTGCCACGTCCATCGGAGTCGGTGTCATCGCCGGCTACTGGCCGGCCCGCCGCGCCTCCGCGCTCGATCCCGTCGAGGCCCTGCGCTACGAGTGATGCCGGGCCTGCCGCGCGTGGTCGTCGTGGGCGGCGGCTTTGCGGGGTTGGCCGCGGTGCGGGCCCTTGCGGGCGCGCCTGTCGAGGTCGTGGTCGTCGACCGCCACAACCATCACGTGTTCCAGCCGCTCCTCTACCAGGTAGCGACCGCGGGCTTGTCGCCGGCCGACATCGCGGCGCCCATCCGCTGGATCCTGCGCCGTCAGGCGAACGTGCGTGTGCTGCTCGACGACGTCGTGCGCGTGCATCCGGCCGAACGCCGGCTGGATCTCGCGGCCAGCGGCGCGCTCACCTACGACTTCCTCGTCGTCGCCACCGGTGTGACCCACGCCTACTTCGGCCGCGACGACTGGGCGGCGCACGCGCCCGGCCTGAAGACCCTCGATGACGCGGTCGCGATCCGCCGCCGTGTGCTCGTGGCCTTCGAGAAGGCGGAACGGGAGGCCGATCCGGCACGCCAGCGCGAGCTGCTGACCTTCGTCGTCATCGGCGGCGGACCGACCGGCGTCGAGATGGCCGGTGCGATTGCCGAGATCGCACGCCAGGCGCTGGCCGACGAATTCGACGCCGTGGCGCCGCGCACGGCCCGCGTGCTGCTGCTCGAAGGCGGCCCCGCCATCCTCCCGAGTTACGTGGACCACCTGCGCGCGTCGGCGCGCGCCGCCCTGACGTCACTCGGGGTCGAGGTGCGCGAGTCGACGCGCGTGACCGACGTCGGCGACGGCCTCGTGCGCGCCGGCGCGGAGACGATCATCGCCGGCACGATCGTGTGGGCGGCCGGCGTGCAGGCCTCCCCGATCGGCCGCCAGCTCGGCGCCGACGTCGATCGCAGCGGCCGCGTGCAGGTGGCAGCGGACCTCTCGGTGCCGGCGCACCCCGCGATCTTCGTGGTGGGCGATCTCATGGCGCTCACCGGTGCCGATGGCGCGCCGGTGCCGGGCGTGGCGCAGGCGGCGATGCAGTCGGGGCGCCGCGCCGCGGCGAACATCCTGGCGCGGCTGAAGGGGCGGCCGACCTCGCCCTTCACGTATCGCGACCTCGGCAACATGGCCACCATCGGCCGCGCCCGCGCCGTGGCGGACCTCGGCTGGGTGCGCCTCACCGGCTACCCGGCGTGGCTCGCCTGGCTCTTCCTCCACCTGCTCTTCCTCGTCGGCTTCAAGAACAAGATGGTGGTGCTCGTGCAGTGGCTCGTGGCCTACGTCACCCGCCAGCGCGGCGTGCGGCTCATCACCGGCGACGACCGCTGACCCTCAGCGTTCGAGGCGCAGCACCCGGCCCGAGAGACTGCCGGTGAACGTGCCGCGGTCGCGGGCGACGCGCCCGTTCACGACGATCGTGTCGAGGCCCTCGGCGAGCTGGTGCGGGTTCTCGTAGGTCGAGGCTTCGCGCACGCGCGCCAGATCGAAGACGAGCAGGTCCGCGAAGGCGCCGGGCCGGACGACGCCGCGGTCCTTCAGGCCGAACACCTCGGCCGCGAGCGCCGTCATCGAGCGGATGGCGAAGGGCAGCGCCACGACGCCGCGCTCGCGCACGTAGCGCTGAAGCTTGCGTGGGAAGGCGCCGTAGGCGCGCGGATGCGGCTTGCCTTCGGTCATCGGCTGCAGGTCGCCGTCGGTGCAGGTCATCGTCCACGGCTGCCGCATGATGAGCGCGATGTCGTCTTCCGACATGTTGAACGAGACGAGGCCGGCGTCGCCCTTCTCGAGCAGCGTGAGCGCGTATTCCTCCGGCGGCAGCCCGGCGGCCTTCGCCAGGTCGGAGAGGCGCTTGCCTTCGAGCGACGTGTCGGGCGCGTATTCCGAGATGAGGAAGGTGTCGGCGCCGCCGCGGCGCGCGAGGTTCGCCCGCACCTCGTCGCGCACCTTGCCCCGCAGTTCGCCGGTGATACGGCGGGTGAGCACCTCGCGGCCGCCCACCTGCGCCCAGCGGGGGATGAGCGCGCCGACGATGCCGGTACCGCTCGCTTCGTAGGGATACTGGTCCGCGAACACCGGCACGCCGCGGGCGCGCGCCGCCTCGATATGCGCGACGAGCGTCTTCGAGAGGCCCCAGCTCGAGGGGCCGAGCGCCTTCATGTGCGTGACCACGCCGGTCACGCCGCCTTTCTCGGCGATCTCGATGACTTCGTCCACCGCCGCCACGACACCCACGCCATAGTCGGCCTCGTCGCGGATGTGGCTGCTGTAGCTGCCGCGAAAGGGCGCCACTTCCTTCGCCATGGCGATGACCTCCGCGGTTTTCGAATACGACCCGGGCGCGTAGTAGAGGCCGCTCGACAGGCCGAAGGCACCGGCCCGCATGCCGTCGCGCACGAGCGCGTTCATGCGCGCCTGGTCGGCCGGCGTCGGATCGCGATCGCTCATGCCGAGCACCGCGGCGCGCACCGAGCCGTGCGGCACCATGAGCCCGACGTTCAGGCCGATGCCGCCCTTCTCGTAGCCGGCACGTTGCGCCACGAGGTCCACGGGGCCGCCGCCGTCGGGATTCACGAGCACCGTCGTGATGCCCTGTGCGAGCACCGGCCGGCCTTCCCGGAGCCCGGGCGTGGCCAGGCCGGGACCGGCGTGCGAGTGGACGTCGATGAAGCCGGCGGTGACATAGCGGCCCGCCGCGTCGATGACGGTCGTGGCCGTGGCGCTGCCAAGGTCGCCAACCGCGCGGATGCGGTCGCCCGTCACGCCGACGTCGGCCCGCACCGGCGCGCTGCCGGAGCCGTCCACGACCTGCCCGCCCCGAATGATGAGGTCGTAGCGGGTCTGGGCCCGCAGGCCGGCCGCCGCCGCGGCCAGCAGGACGAGGACGAGGACACGGGCGGGGCGTCGGCTGGGGTTGGGCATGGTGTCAGGGGCGCCGGGAGGGCGCGCGCGCCCGAATTGTAGCGGCCCCGGGGACCCGGAGCGTGGCCGGGCTGTAGTCTTCCATGCGGGGAACCGATACAATCGATGTCTCCCCGGCGGCTCAGCCGTCCGAACAGCAGGCCATGACCCACAAGAACCGCTTCGACCCTGAACTGACGACCGCTGAACTCGCCGCCCTGATGGGCTGGGCCACCTCGGGCACCGCCTGGGGCGAGCTGTCGTTCGACCAGGCCGACGGCTTCGCGCCGTCCGACGACGCCGACCTGCCCGGCACGGACGTCAGCGACGACAAGGGATACGGGTTCGGGGTCTAGCCCGCCCGAGTCCCTGGTCCCTGGTCCCTAGTCCCTGTTCTTCCGCGCGTATTTCGTGTCCACGTAGTCGTCGACCAGCTGCTGGAACGCCGCCGCGAGTTCTTCGTAGCTGCCGCGCAGCGTCGAATGATGTTCGCCGTCGATGAAGACGGGGCAGGTCGGGGCTTCGCCGGTGCCCGGCAGTGAGATGCCGATGTTCGCGGCCTTCGATTCGCCGGGGCCGTTCACGACGCAGCCCATCACCGCGAGCGTGAGCGTTTCCACGCCCTCGTACTTCACCTTCCACACCGGCATCTGCTCGCGGATGTAGCCCTGCACGCGTTCGGCCAGTTCCTGGAAGGTGGAGCTGGTCGTGCGGCCGCAGCCGGGGCAGGCGGTGACGCTCGGCGCGAACGTGCGCAGGCCCATCGCCTGCAGGATCTCGCACGACGCGTACACCTCTTCGCGGCGATCGCCGCCGGGACGCGGCGTGAGCGACACGCGGATGGTGTCGCCGATGCCTTCGTTGAGCAGCGCGCCGAGCGCGGCGGCCGACCACGTCAGGCCCTTCACGCCCATGCCGGCTTCGGTCAGGCCGAGGTGCAGCGGCTGCGTCGTCTGCTTCGCGAGCGCGCGATACACCTGGATGAGGTGCGTCGGCCGCGACACCTTGCACGAGATGATGATCTGATTGACCGTGAGGCCGCTCTCGAGCGCGAGTTCGGTCGACTGCAGGGCCGAGAGCACCATGCACTCGTTCACGATCTCGTCGGAGGTGAGGCCGAGATTGCGGTCGGTGTTCTCCTGCATCCGCGCCATCACCAGCTCCTGGTTCAGGGAGCCGCCGTTGACGCCGATCCGCACCGGTTTGCCATGGTCGCGCGCCACGCCGCAGATCGTGGCGAACTGCTCGTCGCGCCGCTTGCCCGTGCCGACGTTGCCCGGGTTGATGCGGTACTTGTCGAGCGCCGCCGCGCACTCCGGAAAGCGGGTGAGCAGGAGGTGGCCGTTGTAGTGGAAGTCGCCGATGAGCGGCGCCGTCACGCCGGCATCGAGCATGCGCTGCTTGATCTCGGGCACGGCGGCCGCCGCCTCGGGGAGGTTCACGGTGACGCGCACCAGCTCGGAGCCGGCCTCGGCGAGCTCGATGCACTGCCGCGCGGTGGCCACCGCGTCGGCCGTGTCGGTCATCGTCATCGACTGCACGGCCACCGGGGCGCCGCCGCCCACCGTGAGTGGGCCCACTTTCACCGGCACCGTTCTGTGCCGCGACGTCAGTTGAATCATGGTCGGACCGGAATCAGTTTTCCTCGCGCCAGCCGCTCTCGAGCAGCGTGACCTTGATGTCGTCGGCGCGGAAGAGGGCTACGTCGAGGGCGTCGAAGTTCTCGGCCCGATCCATCACGTCGTCCACGAACACGGTGAGCGTCGAATGGGGCTCGCCGGGAATGACGACGGCACGGGCCTGCTCGCCGGCTTTGCTCCAGAGACGCCACAGGACGGTGGGACTCGACAACTCCATCCCCCCGATCATATCGCGGGGCGGTCAGGCGCCGGCAGAGGCCTTGGTGGCGGCAGTGTAGGCGGCGGACTGCCCGCGGGCAATCGAGAGCACGTCCCACGCATCACCCTTGAGGTGCTTGGCGACGAGCACGATCTGGTAGGCGTGTCCGGCGTAGTGCGCGAGCTGGCGGGTGAGGGCGGCGAGCACCGGCTGGCCCTCGCCGCGGATCGTGACGGTGCGCGTCAGATCGTCATCGGTCAGCGTTGCCAGCGTGTCGAAGAGCGTCTGCCAGCCCGACTGCCACGACGCCATGAGCGCGTCGCGGGTGAGCACGGGCGGTTCGAACTCGGCGTCGCGTTGACGCCACGGCTTCTCGCCGTCGGTCGTGAGGAAGTCGGTCCAGCGCGAGCGCATGTTGCCGGCCATGTGCTGCATCAGCATGGCCACGCTGTTCGCCTCGGCGTCGAGGCGCGTGTGCAGCTGCGCGTCGGAAAGCTGCGCGATGGCGCGCTCGGAGAGCTGGCGGGTCTTCTGGAATTCGCGCGCGAATGCGTCGACCACCAGACGGCCCGCCATCGTGTTACTCCTTGTCGTCGGTCGTGTCGTCCGCGCCGGTATCGGCGTCGGCCTTCATGAAGTCCGGCAGGGCGTCGTCGCCACCGGCGGCGGCTTCGTCGGAATCATCGAGGCTGTAGGCGCGCCCCGTGAACTTGGTCGGAATCGGACCCTTGGGCCCACGTTCCTTGGCGGCGAAGCCGGGCTTCGGGCCCTTCTTGCCCTTGGGCGGCGCCGGCGGCCCGAAGTTTCGGGCGCGGGCGATGGCGGCTTCGGTGAGCGGCGGATCGCCGGGGTTCTGGCGGAACGCGGGACGCGGCGAGTAGCCGCCTTCACCCGGGGGCCGCGGCGTGAAACCGCCGGGGCGCGGCGCGAAACCGCCGCCCGGACCGCCCGGACGCGGACCACTGAAGCCTCCCGGACGCGGCGGACCGCCGGGGCCGCGATCGTCACGGGCCCGCGCTTCGCTGACCGCGAGCGGGCGGCCCATGAAGAGCTGTCCGTCGAAGCGCTTCACGGCCTCTTCGGCCAGGGCGCGCTCGCCGTACTCGACGAAGGCGAAGCCACGCGCGCGGCCCGTCTCACGATCGAGCGGCCGCACGATCTGCGTGGGCGGTCCGACCTGAGCGAAGTGCGCGCGGATATCGTCTTCGGTGGCGTTGTAGGGGAGGTTTCCGATGAACAGGCGAACGGCTGGCACGGCTGGTTACTCTTGAGGTTCCGCTGGGCGACTCAAAGGTTGGAGCGACGCGATGTCTCCGCGCTGGGATCGGGGCGACAAGTGGTGGAAAGTGAAAGCGTCAAACCTTTGGGGACGCGGGCGAGCATAGCAGGAAGGCCGCAGGTCTGCAACGCATCCGGCGGGCCGGCGGCTCAGGGCGCCTTGGGCGTCTTCAGGTCGGCCAGCAGGGTCTCGAGGGCGGTCACGCGCTGGCGGAGCGCGTCGCGCTGGGCCGGGCGGCAGGCCGCCTGCAGCTGCGCGGTCGTGTCGGCGAGTGCCAGGGCGACCGATTCGGCACGCTGCTGCCGCTCGCGGGCCTCGGGCGAGAGCGCCGGGCCGGCGGTCCGCCGGGCGCCCCGGTCTTCCTGCTGCGATTCGATGGCCTTGCTCTCCCAGCCGCGCGCCACGCCCCCAGCATAGCAGCCGCGGACTGGTTGCGCCGGCGCGCGCGGCCTCGCTACACTGCGGGCGTCCCTCGCGGGGGCCGCCCTCGGACGTAACCAGGCCCCCTACCTGCGCCGAGTGCTCGCCATGGCGCGGATGGAGGTTGTGCGAGCACACGCCAGGCGTGTGCGCCGCGCGGCCTCCCGCCGTCGTGTCGCGCCTGCCGGGGAGATCGACATGTCCGACACCGTCCGCTTCACCGCCGTCACCCCCAATCTCATCGTTCGCGACATCGCGCGCAGCACCGCGTTCTACTGCGACGTGCTCGGCTTCACGATCAAGGACACCGTGCCGCCCGAGGCGCCCTTCGTCTTCGTGTGGCTCGAGCGCAACGGCGTCACCGTGTTCCTGAACGACGCGGTGGCCGCCGCGAAAGACCTGCCCATCTTCGAGACGCCAGCCTTCGGAGGCACGTGCACGCTGTTCGTCGCCGTGGAGGGCGTGGACGCCCTGCATGCGCAGGTCGCCGGCCAGGTGCCGATCGTGATGCCGCTGCACACGCAGTGGTATGGGATGCGCGAGTTCGCCGTGCACGATCCCGACGGGCACGTC